>MGXA01000046.1 GCA_001801215.1 Gallionellales bacterium RIFCSPLOWO2_02_FULL_59_110
GATGAAGAATACCTGCGGCTGAAAATACTCACGTCAACGCTCCCGGCGCTCTGAAAACCATGAAATTTACCCACTCGATTACGCGAAGAGCCAAAATTCAGTTGTTCGGTTATTCCGAACAACTGCCGCAGACGGTAAGCAGTACGAGGTAGCGCGCTACAACCTGGACATGGTGCTGGCTCTGGGTTTTCGGGTGCGTAGCCCGGTCGGCGTGCGCTTCCGCCAATGGGCTAACGACAAGCTCAAGGAATACATCGTCAAGGGCTTTGTGCTGGACGACGCTCGCTTGAAGAATCCCGGCAAGGGTCGGGATTATTTCGACGAGCTGCCCCGCCGCCTGCAAGACATCCGCACCAGTGAGCGGCGCTTTACCAGAAGATCACCGACATCTACGCCGATTTGGTTTGTTTTTGTGAGGCGTGGTCGCTGCGCGGTACCGTTCACAGCGGAAGTGCATTTTGTTTATCGCGGCAACGTCACGGTGCAGGCATGAACCAAGTGCGCCTTCGCCGTCACGCCACCGCTGCCGTGTGCGGGTCGTGCGCGGCAACGAAAAATCCATGCCGGTCAAAACCCCGGCATCGGCTTTTTCATTGCCACACACTGCCCTGAGAGTCCGGCTTGGTCGCTGCGCGTTCTGTCTTTTTATCCCCGCCCCCTTGCAGGGCGCATCTGCGCTTGCATGCGCAGACCGTTCGTCAGGCTCGCCGCAGTGCGGCTCGAAACCCCTGCCTCACCCCAGCCTGTCAGGCTGCGCTGCTCCTTTCCCGCTCACCTGCCAAGCTTCCCATCCGCCACAAGTGGCTCCCTAAAAACGATGAGGGGAAAAGCAGCCGTGGTATACGGTGCCTATAGTGTAAAATTCGACTTGGTCGTGAGTTAAGGAGACTGGAAAGTATGCGGGTAACTTTACGGGTAACAAAAAACCGCATAATCCTGAAAGTCAGTATTTATGCGGTTCTTGAGTTACTAGATGGTGCCCAGAAGAGGACTCGAACCTCCACACCTTGCGGCACACGGACCTGAACCGTGCGCGTCTACCAATTCCGCCATCTGGGCTTAGACTTGCTGAAGGCGCGCAATTTAATTGTTAAAGGATTTATTGTCAATGAAAAAGAAGAATAATTTACGTCTGCAAGACCCTTATCTCGAACGCGAGCGCGAGCAATACGAGCATCCGCTGCCGAGCCGGGAATTTATTTTGCAGATACTTACCGGGCAGGGTGCGCCGGTTGGCGAGGAAGAATTGCTGCAACTGCTGCACATCGAGGCGCACGAGGAAGAGCTGTTCTCCCGCCGCCTGCGCGCGATGGAGCGCGACGGGCAGATCATGCGCAACCGCAAGAATGCCATTTGCGTGATGGACAAGCTCGATCTGGTCAAGGGCAAGGTGCAGGGCCATCCGGACGGCTTCGGCTTCCTGGTTCCCGAAAACGGCAGCCCGGACATGTTCCTCAGCGAGAAAGAGATGCACAAGGTGCTGCACGGCGATGTCGTGATGGTGCGGCAGAGCGGCATAGACCGGCGCGGCCGACCCGAGGCCAAGATCGTCGAGGTGCTGGAGCGCGCCAATAACCGCGTGGTCGGGCGCTTGTACGAAGAGCATGGCATCCGCTTCATCGTCGCGGAAAATCGCCGCATCAGCCAGGACATCCTGGTCGCCCCCGGCGAATCCGGCGGCGCCAAGGCCGGCCAGGTGGTGGTGCTGGAAATCCTCCAGCACCCCGACAAGCATGCCCAGCCGATCGGGCGCATCGTCGAGGTGCTGGGCAACTATGCCGATCCCGGCATGGAGATCGAGATCGCCTTGCGCAAACACGACCTGCCGCACGAGTTCCCCAGGGATGCGGAAAAACAGGCCAAACAGATTCCCCCGGTAGTCGGCGCCAGTGACTGGGAAGGACGTGAGGACATCCGCAATCTGCCGCTGGTCACCATCGACGGGGAGACCGCGCGCGATTTCGACGATGCGGTGTATTGCGCGCCGGAAAAAGGCGGCTACCGGCTGGTGGTGGCGATCGCCGATGTCAGCCACTACGTGCAGACCAACGATGCGCTCGACCGCGAGGCGATCCTGCGCGGCAACTCGATTTATTTTCCGCGCCGCGTGATCCCGATGCTGCCGGAAGAATTGTCCAACGGCCTGTGTTCGCTGAACCCGCAGGTGGATCGCCTGTGCATGGTGTGCGACATGCACATCAGCAGCAAGGGGGATATCGGCAAGTACCGTTTTTATCCATCGGTGATGCATTCCAAGGCGCGCCTGACTTACACGCAGGTCGCCGAAATGCTGGCGCAGCCGGACGGCGCACTTGCCAAGAGCAATGCGGCTATTCTGCCGCACCTGCAACATCTGCACGAGTTGTTCCAAAAGCTACTGAAAGCGCGCGAGAAGCGCGGCGCGATCGACTTCGAGACAATCGAGACGCAGATGATCTTCACCGATCAGGGCAAGATCGAACGCATCGTGCCGGTGGTGCGCAACGACGCGCATCGCCTGATCGAGGAATGCATGCTGGCGGCGAACGTCTGTGCGGCGGGCTACCTGCACGAACACAAGCACACCGTTCTATACCGCATCCACGAAGGCCCGACGCCGGAGAAGCTGGAGGCGTTGCGCGAGTTCCTCGGGGAATTCGGCCTGCAACTCGGCGGCGGAGACGAGCCGCAGGCCGGCGACTATGCCAAGTTGCTGAAAAGCATCAAGGGCCGCCCCGACCACGGGCTGCTGCAAACCGTGATGCTGCGCTCGCTGCGCCAGGCCAAATACGAGCCGGAGAACGTCGGCCACTTCGGCCTGGGCTACGAGGCCTACACCCATTTCACCTCGCCGATCCGCCGCTATCCCGACCTGCTGGTGCATCGCGCCATCAAGGCGGTGCTGCACGGCAAACAATACAATCCGGCGCGGAAATGGGCCGAACTGGGCGCGCACTGTTCGATGACCGAGCGCCGCGCCGACGATGCCACGCGCGATGTCGAGGCCTGGCTGAAATGCTTCTACATGCGCGACCATCTCGGCAGCGTGTTCACCGGCACGGTTTCGTCGGTCACCAATTTTGGCATGTTCATCTCGCTGGACGACCTGTATGTAGAGGGGCTGGTGCACATCTCAGAGCTCGGCAAGGACTATTACCAGTTCGATGCCGCCAGGCACCAGTTGCTCGGCGAGCGTACCGGCCAGCGCTACCGCCTCGGCGACCGCGTGCAGGTGCGCGTGGTCAAGGTGGACATGGAAAGCACCAAGATCGACTTCGTGCTGGACGGCATCATCGAAAAACCCGATCGCGAAAAAACCGATCACGGCAAGGTGTCCCAACCGGCGAAAAAAGCAGCGAAGGGCAAGGCGGGCGGAAAAAAACGCCATGGCTGACCTGCGCCTGATCTACGGCTTTCATGCCGTCACCGCGCGCATCCGCCAAAACCCGGACGGGGTGCTGGAAATTTATCTGCAAGCGCAGCGCAACGACCCGCGCATGCGCGACTTGATTAAACTGGCCGAAGCGGGCGGCGTGCGGGTGATCCCGGTCGATGCCAAGCGCCTCGACGGCATGGCGGGCAGTGCGCGGCATCAGGGCGTGGCGGCGCGCGTCGATGCGTCGCGCCGCGTGCAGCATCTGGACGATGTGCTCGATACGCTCGAAGAGCCGCCGCTGCTGCTGGTGCTGGACGGCGTGCAGGACCCGCATAACCTCGGCGCATGTCTGCGCAGCGCCGATGCGTTCGGCGTACATGCGGTAATCGCGCCGAAAGACCGCGCGGTCGGCATCACCGCCACGGTGGAGAAAGTCGCGTGCGGCGCGGCGGAGACCGTACCCTACATCACCGTCACCAATCTCGCGCGCACCCTGCGCGAATTGCAGGAGCGCGACATCTGGGTAGCCGGCGCGGCGGGCGATGCCGGGCAGGATTTGAACAGCTTCAAACACACCCGCGCGCTGGCATGGGTGCTCGGTGCGGAAGGCGAAGGCTTGCGCCGCCTGACGCGCGAAACCTGCGACGAACTGGTGCGCATCCCGATGCTGGGCAGCGTGGAAAGCCTCAACGTCTCGGTCAGCGCAGGCATCTGCCTGTTCGAGGCGCGGCGGCAGCGCGCCGTTTAGTTTTTCCGATCTCGCTATAACCCGGCAGTACAACCAGGGAACAGCATGACGCCGCAACAATTCATCGCTAAATGGCAAGGCTGCCAGCTCGCCGAGCGCGCTTTCTATCAACAACACTTCAACGACCTGTGCGCGCTGGTCGGCCATCCCACGCCCGCCGCGCAGGACACTACCGGCGACACCTTCTGTTTTGAAAAGGGTGCGACCAAGACCGGCGGCGGCAACGGTTGGGCGGACGTGTGGAAGCGCGGCTTTTATGCGGTCGAATACAAAGGCCCGGACGGCGACCTGCGCCGTGCGCTGGAGCAGGTGCAACGCTACGCGCTGGCGCTGGAGAATCCGCCGCTGCTGGTGGTGGCGCGCGCCGACCTGATCGAGATACACACCAACTTCACCAACACCGTTTCCGACACGCACACCATTGCGCTGGAAGAGATCGGCACACCGGAAAATCTTGCCAAGCTGCGCGCGCTGTTCTTCGAGCCGGAAAAATTGCGCCCCGTGCGCACCACGCGCGCCCTCACCGAGCAAGCCGCCGCCTTGTTCGCCTCGCTCGCCAACACCCTGCGCGACCGGGGCCATGCGCCGCAATCCGTGGCGCACTTCCTCGACAAGCTGCTGTTCTGCTTCTTCGCCGAAGATGCGAGGCTGCTGCCCGCGAGCCTGGTCACGCGCGTGCTGGAGAACGGCGCAAAAGACCCGGCGCGCATCGACCGCCAGTTGAAGCAACTGTTCGCCTCGATGAGCAAGGGCGGCGACTTCGGCGCGGACATCATCGACTGGTTCAACGGTGGCCTTTTCGACGGCGATGACACATTGCCGCTGCAAAGTGGCGACATCACCGCGCTGATGACCGTGGCGCGGCTCGACTGGACGGAAGTCGAGCCGTCTATTTTTGGCACGCTGTTCGAGCGCGGCCTCGATCCCTCCAAGCGCAGCCAGCTCGGTGCGCACTACACCGATCCGCAATCCATTATGCGCATCGTCGAGCCGGTGGTCGTCGCGCCGCTCGCGGCGGAATGGGAGAGCGTCAAGGCCAGAATCAAGCAAGGCATGGCTGCCTATGCGGCGGGCGGCAAGGGTTCGAAGAAAGGCATCGAGGAAGCGCAGACGGCATATCAGGGTTTCATGCAACGCCTCGGCGATTTCCGCGTGCTCGACCCCGCCTGCGGCTCCGGCAACTTTTTGTATCTTGCGCTGCACGCGCTGAAAGACATCGAACACCGCGCCGTGCTGGAAGCCGAAGCGCTCGGCCTGCCGCTCGGCTTCGCCGGATTCCACACCGGCCCGCACAACGTGCTCGGCATAGAGATCAATCACTACGCGGCGGAGCTGGCGCGCGTCACCGTGTGGATCGGCGAACTGCAATGGATGCTGCGCCACGGCATGAGCCCGTCGAAGAACCCCATCCTCAAGCCGCTCGACCATATCGAATGCCGCGATGCGATACTGCAAATCCCCCCTAGCCCCCCTTTGACAAAGGGGGGGATAGAAGGCGTGGCGCAGGAATCTTCCCCCTTTGCAAAAGGGGGAGTGAGGGGGATTTTTGAAGCACAATGGCCGACCGTCGATGCCATCATCGGCAACCCTCCGTTCCTCGGCGACAAGAAGATGCGCGCCGAACTGGGTGACGACTACACTGAGGCCTTGCGTAAATGTTATGAAGGGCGTGTGCCAGGCGGCGCGGACCTGGTCACCTACTGGTTCGAAAAAGCTCGCGCCCAGATCGAGGCGGGCAAGTGCCAACGCGCCGGACTGGTCGCTACAAATTCGATCCGGCAGAAGCGCAATCGTCCGGTGCTGGAACGCATACTGGAAACAGGAGAAATCTTCAATGCGTGGAGCGACGAAGAATGGATCAACGATGGCGCGGCGGTGCGCGTATCGCTGGTGTGCTTCGGCGGCTCCCCTCGCCCGCAGGCGGGACAAGCAGCGACTAGCCAGCTTGCTGGCGTAGACGTTCGCTTGGTAGTTCCATCAGAGGGGCAAGGGGAGAGGGTGGTATTCCTTGATGGACACCCTGTTTCAAACATCCACGCCGACCTCACCGCAGGCGGCAATGGCGGCAGTGACCTGACCAGCGCGCAACTGCTCAAGGAAAACGCCGGATGGTCATACTTCGGTTTATGTCTGGCGGGCGCATTCAAGGTGCCGAGCGAAACTGCGCAGGCTTGGCTCAAGCTGCCCAACCCGCACGGCAAGCCGAACTCGGATGTGCTGAAACCCATCTACAACGGCTCAGACATCACGCGCCGCTGGGCGGGCGATTGGGTGATCGACTTTGCGCTGATGGACGAACAGCAGGCCGCACTTTACGAAGCACCGTTCGCCTATGTGGTGGAACACGTCAAGCCAGTGCGCGCCAGCAACCGCGAAGCGTCACGCGCCGAAAAATGGTGGCGGCATGGCAGAGCGCGTCCCGAATTGCGCGCCAAACTCGCCGGGCTGCAACGCTACATTGCCACGCCGGAAACCGCCAAGCATCGTTTCTTCGTCAGCTTCCCGATCAGCGTCGCGCCGGAGCATAGGCTTATTGTCTTCCCTTCAGGTAGCGATACACTATTCGGCATCCTGTCATCGCGCTTCCATATTGTATGGGTGCTTGCGCAAGGAGGAACACTCGAAGATAGACCGGTTTATAACTCCACCGTGTGCTTCGACACTTTCCCTTTTCCCGAAGGGCTGGCGCCGAAGGATACCGCAACCCCTCTCCCTAGCCCTCTCCCACAAGTGGAGAGGGAACCTGCTCCCTCCCCCTTGACGGGGGATGGTTGGGGAGAGGGTGGTGAGGCCATCGCGCAAGCGGCGCAACACCTTAACCAACTCCGCGAAAACTGGCTCAACCCGCCAGAGTGGACAGATTGGCTGCGCACGCCGGAGGAAGAAAAAGCAGGCTACCCCGCACGTCCTGTCGCCAAACACGGACACGAAGCCGATCTGAAAAAGCGCACCCTGACCAACCTCTACAACCAGCGCCCCGCATGGCTGGACAACGCCCACAAAACACTGGATGCTGCTGTCTCCAAAGCTTACTGTTGGGCTGACTACACACCCAACATGCCCGATGAAGAGATATTGCGGCGTTTGTTGGCGTTGAATTTGGTGCGTTAGCATGTAGCATCCTTATCACTAAAGTTCGTCAGGCCTGAAATGGAGGTGTTACACGTATGAAGAATCCATACCGTAGCAATCGTTGGGTTAAATTCCGAGAGGAGTTGATCGAGTTAGATGGTGGGACGTGTGTTAGATGCGGGAAAACCAGACAAGGTGGCGCAACTTTACAAGTGCATCACAAGAAGTACCTCACAGGGAAGGCTCCTTGGGAATATCCATTTGAGCTTTGTGAAACATTGTGCAAGGGGTGTCATGCTGAAGAGCATGGGGAGATTCGCCCAAGTTCTGAGTGGGAGTACGTTGGCGAAGATGACTTAGGCGGGCTTTACGGTGCCTGTGATCGTTGCAACACAGCTATTCGTTATGTGTTCTTCGTTCAACACAAAAATTGGGAGCCGATGGCTGTTGGAACCGTTTGCTGCGACGACCTTACCGGCACAAAGATAGCTTCCGATAAACGCAAATACGACGAGCGATTAACGCGATTCATCAAGTCACCAAGGTGGACTGAGGAGGAGCGGCGGCATCTTATCGAGCAAAAACATATCGAGATTGAAATTGTTCCTGCAATCGGTGGTTACCGTATCAACATGAACAGCGTAAAAGGGAAGAAAATTTACCCAGCTCTTAATGACGCAAAAACAATGGTATTTGACTTCATAGAGAGTGGGAAAGCAGATGATTTTTTCAAGAGCAAGTCGGATGAACCCGCGTAGGGCGCAATCGTTATTGCGCCGTATGTTTGAACCTGCAACTGCCGCGTAATAATTTTTATTGCCGCTTGTCCCGATATGGGACTAAAATACCCCCATGCGTGTGATCACCTTATCAACCCTTAAAGCCTTCTGGGAAAACAATCCGAGTCATCAAGATGCACGCGAGCCTTGCCTCGCGTGGTATCGGCAAGTGTTGGTGGCGGACTGGGCTTCGCCATCGGCGGTGAAGGTGGATTTTGGCAATGCCAGTATTCTTAAAGACGGGCGGGTGGTGTTTAACATTGCAGGTAACAAATACCGGCTGGTGGTGTGGATCAATTACACTTACCGTGTGATGTATGTTCGCTTTATCGGCACACACAAGCAGTATGACGCGATAGATGCGCAAACGATATGAGGTGCAAATATGGACATTAAACCAATCAAGACCAAGGCGGATTACCGTGCAGCCCTCAAGGATATTGAGGGATTGATGATGGCTCGCGCCAATACGCCGGAAGGCGAGCGGTTGGATGTGCTGGTGACGCTGGTAGAAGCATACGAACGCAAGCATTATCCGATGGAGTTACCCGATCCGATTGAGGCGATCAAGTTCCGCATGGAAAGCTTGGGGCTGAAGCCGAAAGATTTACAGCCGATGATCGGGGGGCTGAATCGTGTGTATGAGGTATTGGCTCATACGCGCCCGCTGACGCTTCCGATGATTCGCCGTTTGCACGAAGGGCTGGGCATACCGGCGGAATGTTTGATTAAATCGCCGCCGCCGCATCAGCAGGCGGCTTGAGTGGGTGAGTCTATTCCCGGAGATGAGGTATTTCGTCGCGCCATTTCCGGATTGCCGTGAAGATCGAGTTTTTGCCCGAGGCAGACGGAGAGTTTCGCGAGGCCGCTCGCTGTGCAAGTCATGCGGGCAGGTATTCGCAAGAAGGTGTTGCGATATTTTTCATACAATCTTTTCTATGCAATTGAAACTGATACCATCGTTATTGTTGCTGTGGCGCATCAAAGAAAGCGGCCTAATTATAGGCTCGCTCGATTGAAACAACGTTGAGCTTGGCATTATCCGCAAGGTGTAATGCACCTTCAATAAGGAGGAATTAGCATGATGTTTCGTGATCGTGATGATGCGGCGCGCCGCCTGGCGGAAGCGCTTGCGCAATACCGGGGCAAGAATCCGCTGGTGCTGGCGATTCCGCGCGGTGCGGTGCCGATGGCGAAGATTATCGCCGATGCGCTGGGCGGCGAAGTGGATGTGGTGCTGGTGCGCAAGCTGCGCGCGCCGGGCAATCCGGAGTTTGCCATCGGCGCGGTGGACGAGACCGGCTGGACTTATCTTGGCGACTACGCCGGACGGGTGGCGGGCAGTCAGGAATACATCGAGTCCGAGAAGGCGGCGCAGCTGGAAGTGATGCGCGAGCGGCGCGCCAGCTATACGCCGATACGCCCGCCGCACGATCCGGCGGGGCGCATCGTCATCGTGGTGGACGATGGCCTGGCGACCGGCTCGACGATGATTGCCGCTTTGCATGCGTTGCGCGCGAGGCAACCGCAGAAGCTGATCTGCGCGGTGCCGGTAGCGCCGCCCGAGACGCTGGACAAGGTGTCGCCCTACGCCGACGAAGTGGTGTGCCTGAGCGCGCCGGAGCTGTTTTATGCGGTAGGGCAGTTTTATCAGTCTTTTCCGCAAGTGAGCGATGAGGAAGTTATCGCGTCGCTGGCCCAGGATTGAGGAGGCGGTGTTTCAGGTTTTCGAAAAGTGCTCCTATGTTCGGCAACCCGGGCTTGCCGGAGAAATTCCCGTATCAGGTAATGGCTTGTCCGGAGTTTCCTTAGTTATTTTTCCCCATCGATATGCGACCTTCCAAGCAACCTGACACGAGCAACGATCAACGCGGCGACTGGCAGACCCTCCGTTCATTGCTGCCTTATCTTTTGGAATTCAAGTGGCGCGTGGCGATTGCGCTGAGCCTGCTGGTGTTGTCCAAGCTGGCCAATGTTTCAGTGCCGCTGGTGCTCAAGGAGATCATCGACGCGCTGGACAAGCCGCAGGCGGCGCTGGCAGTACCAGTATTCCTGGTTATCGGCTATGGCGTGCTGCGCCTGTTCAGCACGCTGTTCGGCGAATTGCGCGACGCGGTGTTCGCCAAGGCGACGCAGCGCGCGATCCGGCGCGTGGCGTTGCAGGTGTTCGAGCATCTGCACAGCCTGAGCCTGCGCTTCCATCTCGACCGGCAGACCGGCGGGGTGTCGCGCGACATCGAACGCGGCACGCGCGGCATCGGCTTCCTGCTGAATTTCATGCTGTTCAACATCCTGCCGACCCTGCTCGAGATCGGCCTGGTGGCGGCGATCCTGTTCAGTAAATACGACATCTGGTTCGCGGCAATCACGTTTATCACGCTGCTGGTTTATATCTCGTTCACGCTGTTCGTGACCGAATGGCGCATGGTGGTACGCCGCTCCATGAACGATCTGGACTCCAAGGCAAACAGCCGCGCCATCGACAGCCTGCTGAATTACGAAACGGTGAAATATTTCGGCAACGAGCAATACGAGGCGCGGCGTTACGACGAGAACATGCGGCACTGGGAGGTCGCGGCGGTGCGCAACACCACCTCGCTGGCGTACCTGAATGCGGGGCAGAGCTTTATCGTCGCGATCGGCATCACCGCGCTGATGCTGCTGGCCGCCGACGAGGTGGTGAAGGGGACGATGACGCTGGGCGATCTGGTGCTGGTCAACGTGTTCATGATCCAGCTGTATATGCCGCTGCATTTCCTCGGCTTCGTGTACCGCGAAATCCGCCACGCGCTGGCGGACATGGAGAAGATGTTCGGCTTGCTGCACGAACATCGCGAAATTGCCGATGCGCCGGATGCGCAGGTCTTGTCGGTGGGCAAGGCCGACGTGCGCTTCGAGCAGGTCGATTTCGGTTATGCGCCGGATCGGCAGATACTGTTCGATGTGAGCTTCGCGATTCCCGCCGGGCATACCGTGGCGGTGGTCGGCGCGAGCGGGGCGGGCAAGTCCACGTTGTCGCGTCTGCTGTTCCGTTTCTACGACGTGGGGCAGGGGCGCATCCTGATCAACGGCCAGGATATCCGCTTGGTGACGCAGGCCAGCCTGCGCGCGGCGATCGGCATCGTGCCGCAGGATACGGTGCTGTTCAACGATACGATTTACTACAACATCGCCTATGGCCGGCCCGACGCGGCGCACGAGGAAATCATCGCCGCCGCGCAGGCCGCGCACATCCATGACTTCGTCGCATCGCTGCCGCAGGGTTACGAAACCCCGGTAGGCGAACGCGGCCTGAAGCTGTCCGGCGGCGAGAAGCAGCGTGTGGCGATTGCGCGCGCCATCCTGAAAAATCCGGCGATACTGATTTTCGACGAGGCGACTTCCGCGCTCGACTCGAAATCGGAAAAGGCGATCCAGGCCGAGCTGCATGCGATCGCGCAAAACCGTACCACCCTGATCATCGCGCATCGGCTGTCCACCGTGGTGGATGCCGATCAGATACTGGTAATGGACAAGGGGCGCATCGTCGAGCGCGGCTCGCATCGCGAATTGCTGGCACAGAACATGCTTTACGCGCAAATGTGGAATCTTCAGAAGCAAGAAGAGAAAGTTCATCCTGCCTATTGATTTATATAGGCATTCAGGTATGCTGCGCAAACAACAAGCAGTGCGGAATAAACAAGCGGCCCGGGGGGAGATTGCACGTGAAGAAAAGACTGTTGATTTGCCTGCTGGCGGGACAAATGCTGGCGGCCCATGCGGGAGAGGCCCAATCAAACCGCCCTGCAACCAAAGCGAAGCATGCACAGGCCACCGCAATAACCGGCAACAATTCCACACCCAAACTGCATTCCGCGATTGCGCTGATTTACGACCAGCAGACGCAAAGCCCGCTGTACGCCAAGAACTCCGACGCGCAGGCTCCAATAGCCTCCATTACCAAGCTGATGACTGCGATGGTGGTGCTGGATGCGCGCCAACCCCTGGATGAAGAAATCAGCATTGACTTGGCCGATATCGATACGCTCAAGGGCACGCGCTCCCGTTTGCGTATCGGCATGAGGTACACACGCAGCGAGCTGCTCAAGCTGGCTCTGATGGCTTCGGAGAACCGCGCGGCATCCGCGCTGGCGCGCGCCTACCCCGGTGGCTACGATGCGGCGATTGCGGCGATGAATGCCAAGGCGCGCGAGCTCGCCATGCACAACACGCGCTTTCTCGACCCGACCGGATTAAGCAGCGACAACATTTCCACCGCGCACGACCTGGTCAGAATGGTCTCGTCGGCGCGCGACTACCCCCTGATACATAAATACACAACCGCCACATCGCTTTCAGTGGAAGGCAGGAGGGGACGCGAGATGCGGTTTGTCAACACCAACCCGCTGGTCAGAAACGCCTCGTGGGAAATTGGCGTGAGCAAGACCGGCTACATCAGCGAGGCGGGGCGCTGCCTGGTAATGGAAGCGACCATCAACCGGCGCCCGGTCATCATTGTCCTGCTCGATTCATGGGGAAAGCATTCCCGCATCGGCGACGCCAACCGCATCAAGAAGTGGATCGAGAGCAGCAACACACGCATCCGCCGCGCAACGTCGCTCGGCTAATCGGCGCGGGCAGGCCAGGCGCAGACCCGAGCGCATTTCACCAAACAGCTACAGCTTGAATCTGCGCCTCATTCGGGCGCTGGAAGATGTACTATACGAGGCCATTTTCCCGCCGCAGAGGTGATCCATGCGTGTCGCAATCATAGGTTCCGGGCCTGCCGGTTTTTATGCTGCCGAGGCGCTGCTCAGGCGCACCGACACGGTCGTCCATGTCGATATGTTCGACCGCCTCCCCACGCCGTACGGGCTGGTGCGGGGCGGTGTTGCGCCGGACCACCAGAGCATCAAGGCAGTCACGCGCGTTTACGAAAAAACTGCCGCGCGTCCCACCTTCAGGTTTCTGGGCAATGTGTGTCTCGGGCAAGACCTGACGGTAGAAGATCTGCGCCGCCACTACCACCAGATCGTCTACGCGGTGGGCAACGAGGACGACCGCCGCCTCGGCATCCCGGGGGAGGGCATCGCGCGCTGCACGCCGGCGACGGTGTTTATCGGCTGGTACAACGGGCATCCCGACTACCGACATGCAAAAATCGACTTGTCGGTGTCGCGTGTTGCGGTGGTGGGCAACGGCAACGTCGCCATCGACGCTGCGCGGATATTGCTGCGCACGCCCGCAGAGCTGGAAAAGACCGATGTCGCCGCGCACGCGCTGGAAGCCTTGCGCAACAGCAGGGTGCGGGAGGTCTATATTCTCGGGCGGCGCGGGCCGGAGCAGGCCTCGTTCACTCCGCCCGAACTGAAGGAATTCGGCGAGATGGAGGATGTCGATCCGATTGTCGCCCCGGAAGAGCTTGCGGGCTGCATGATTCCTGAAGCTGCGGGCAATTCGCAGCAGGAGAAGAACTTGAAGATTCTCCAGTCCTTCGCCATGCGGCAGCACGGTGAAAAAACGAAAAAACTCCACCTGCGCTTCCTCGTCTCGCCGAAAAAGTTGATCGCCAACGGCGACGGCAATGTGGCCGGCCTGGTGATCGAGAAGAATCGCCTCGAAGTTCAGCGGGACGGTACGGTCAGCGCGCTCGGCACCGGCGAGACCGAAGTCCTCAATGTCGGGATGGTATTGTCTGCAATCGGCTTTGCCGCCACGCGGATTGCCGGTGTCCCCTACGACGTAAAAGCGCGGGTCATCGCCAACGACGACGGTCGCGTCGTCGACCCCGCCAGCCGCGCTGTGATCGCCAACGAGTATGTTGTCGGATGGGCGCGCACCGGGCCGCAGGGGCTCATCGGGACGCACAAAGCCGCGTCCGCACATGTGGTCGAGCACATGATCGCCGACGGCGCCGGGCTCGAGGCGCGCGAGCTGCCGGAGCGCGAGGCCATCGATGCGCTGCTGCGCGGACGCGGCGTACAAATCGTATCCTTCGGTGACTGGAAGCGCCTCGATGATGTGGAAGTGGCCCGCGGCGAATGGCGCGGCGCGCCGCGCGACAAAATTGTCGATGTAGGGTCGATGCTCGCAGTGCTCGATCAGCCTGAGCCGTAACATTCGGCGATCGCTGGTGCAATCATGAATAAGCGCGCGTTTGTGCGCTGCCGTACAGAATTCTTGGGGCCGTTAACAGATATTTATAACGCGCAAGGATTTTCCGATGTTTCGCGCATCACAATTGCCCACTTACCGAAGGGAAATTATCATGAGCCATACAACTGTTTCCAGCGGCTTCCGCCAGGTCGAGCGCCACGACGGCATTTTCCAGGAGCGGGAGCACGACTCTTACAGGGCGAAGGGCAAGCTGCCCGAGCCGACTGTCTGCCCGCAATGCGGCGCAGTCTTTCATGAGGGACGTTGGCAGTGGCGTCAGGCCCCGGTAAACGCGCATCGGGAAACCTGCCCTGCCTGCCATCGCATCCGCGACCATTATCCCGCCGGGTTTCTCACCCTGAAGGGAGAGTTTTTCCAATCCCACCGCGACGAAATCATGCGTCTGGTGCGCAACCATGAAGAGCATGAACGGGCAGAGCATCCGCTCAAACGCATCATGGCAGAGGAAGAAAAAGACGGCACGACGCTGGTGACCACCACCGATATTCATCTTGCCCGCGGCATCGGTGAGGCGTTGCATCATGCCTATCAGGGCGAGTTGAAATATCACTATAACCCTGAACAGAATTTGTTGCGCGTGAGTTGGGCGCACTGAAGGAAAGCGAACGATGTGTTCTTGAAATCGCTTGCAGGCACCAGCGAGATATTCGGATAAATGCCGGTTCGAGTTTAATTTTTGGGAGAGATATCATGAAAACACCAAAACCGATTCTTTGCATACTCGGCGCAGTTGCGCTTGCCGCTTCGAGCAGCACGGCTCTTGCCGATAGTTTCCCAGAAAAAACCGGCTATCTGATCGACAGCCGCGGCAACATCGTCAGGAACTCTTACGGAGAATGCTGGCGTACCGGCTATTGGACTCCGGACATGGCCATCGCAGAATGCGATCCCGGCCTTACGAAGGTGAAACCCGAGGAAGCGGAAGCCAAGCCTGCTGTGCCGGGCGAAACAAAGCCCTCTGCCGCTCCGGAAAAACCAATTGCACCGGCGGCGCAGGCCTACTTTAATGCGGAGGCGCTGTTTGACTTCGACAAAGCCATGCTTAAATCCGAAGGCCAGAAAATTCTGGACGAAAAAATTGTCGCCAACATGCAAATGCATCCCGAGGTGACGCTGCTGATAATCACAGGGCATGCCGACCGTATCGGCACCGAAGAATACAACCAGGGGCTGTCCGAGCGCCGCGCCAATGCGGCCAAGGCCTATCTGGTGAGCCGGGGTGTTGCCGCCGAACGCATCAGGGCTTCGGGCAAGGGTGAATCCGAGCCAAACCCGGCAGCCAACACCAGGCAGGCCTGCCAAGGCATGGCAGGCAATAAGCTCATTGCATGCTTGCAGCCGGATCGCCGTGTCACCGTTGAGCCGCAAAGACAGGCGGCTGCCAGATAGGAATTGCATCTGCCGTACGCTCCCGGAGTACCGCCTATTGTGGTTTTCCATATGCCGGTCAGAGTGGTTGTATGGTGGGCAAGACCGCCTCCGGGGGCACGTAATAATTAGTGTCTGGTTGGATGGTTCGGCTGAAATTAGTAAGCCAGAATGGAGGACGCCATGTCGATGAGCGAAACTTGTGACAGCGAAACCGTCGTCATGCTGCGCGACGATACTGTACTGGAAGCGGCCAAACTCATGCGCAGGTATCGTGTCGGTGGCGTCGTGGTTGCCGAGGAGCGCGACGGCGCGAGAATCCCGCTGGGGATCATCACCGAGCGCGATCTTGTGGTGGAAATCATGGCGCCCGAACTGGATTGTATGGTTATCACAGTGGGCGATATTATTGATCTGCATGCAATTTAGCGGCTGCCCGGCGGGACGCTGGTTTGATTGTGGCTTCCTGCGGAAGAATGGCCGGCACCCGCCAAGCCGGTGCAGCAGAAGCAGAGAAAAACCATGAGCTGCGGCTGATCCGGCTTGAACTTAAAGAGGAATCTATGCATATCCCGATGCAAATAACCATTCGCGATGTCGATCATTCCGAGGCGCTGGAGGCGCACATTCGCGACAAGGCAAAAAAACTTGATGAGCACTTCGATCACGTTATGTCTTGCCGCGTAGTGGTCGATGCGCCGCACAAGCACCACCATCAGGGCAAGCAGTTCAACGTGCGCATCGACCTCGGCGTGCCGGGCAGCGAAATCGTGGTGAACCGCAATCATGCCGATGATGTTTATGTGGCCTTGCGCGACGCCTTCGATGCAGCCAAGCGCCAGCTTGAGGAATACGCGTGCAGGCTTCACTGTAACGTCAAGGCGCACCAGCCCAAGTTTACGAATGCGACTGATGACGTAGATGTCGCGCCTTAAGGGCGAGGCGAAACGCACCCCGCAGGTTTTTTCAACTGTTAAACAAGGAGCGAGTTCATGCTGGATTCTATAAAACAGGCAGGAAAAAATATCGGGCGCGAGCTTGGCCGCACTTGGGAAAACTTGTCGGAAGGCTGGCGCGAACTGCTCAGCCGCAGCAGCAATGCGCTGACGCATTTCTCCGGCAATAAGGATGAACCGGGTACGGAGAGCAACGCTCTTGCCGCCTTTCCGCGCTGGAGCCTGCTGGCGGGAGAGGTGGAGGAAACGGATAAGGAAATCGTGGTGCGGGTGGAAATTCCCGGCATGGAGAAGGAAGATTGCCGCATCACTATCGAGGGCAACATGCTCTACCTGAGCGGGGAAAAACGCTACATGCGCGAAACCCATGACAGCACCTATCATGTCATGGAGCGCGCTTACGGGGCATTCCAGCGCGCCATTCCGTTGCCCCGCAATGTCGATACGGGCAAAGCGGAGGCGAATTACAAAAATGGAGTGTTGAGCGTCCGTATGCCGAAAATGGCTGGCGAAAGCGGCAGAACTGTCCCGGTATCCTGATGCACGAAAACCGGACTCCGTCGCATTCACTGAATAGTGGCTGCCGTTCTGGGGGCCGCCCTCATTTTCACCTCGTTCGGCGCAGCCAGAACCGGCTTGCCGACGGGTGGAAAGGAGAAAACCGTCATGCCGATGATCATCACGTCGCCGTCGTTTGCCCATAATCGCGCGATTCCAGCGCGTCACACTTGCGATGGCCAGAATGTTTCCATGCGGCTGAGCTGGGCTGGCGTGCCGACTGGCACAAAAAGTCTGGCGCTAATCGTCGATGATCCGGATGCGCCAGACCCGGCTTCTCCAAAAATGACCTGGGTTCACTGGGTGCTGTACAACATACCTCCTGCGGCAAACGGTTTGGCGGAGGGTGTTGCTGAGCTTCCGGTCGGGACATTGCAAGGAGTCAACGACTGGCAGCGCACCGGCTACGGCGGGCCATGTCCGCCGATTGGCGAGCATCGCTATTTCTTCAAGTTGTATGCGCTGGATACTCTGCTGCCGGATCTGAAGCGCCCCGCCAAGGAGGCTTTGGAAAGGGCCATGCTGGGCCATGTGCTTGCACAGTCCGAACTGATCGGTTTGTATCGGCGGAAATGATCCGGCGCTCTGCAAAGGCTGGAGCGCACAGGGTGGAGCGCAGTGCCTCGGATGGCCGGCGCAATGTCATGCAATGCCGCATCACCTTGGGCGTCATCGGCGCGCTGTTTTTTGTGCCGCCCCAGCAGATGGTGCCCGTCCTCACCGCACTGGCGCTGCTGGCTGGCGCCGTTCTTGCCGCGTTGCTGGCGATCCATTTTGGTTTTGATGCGGTGATATTGCTGGCGGTTTTGATTTATGCTGTAGCCTGTGTTGCATTGAGGGCATTCGCCAGATGAGCTCGCCAGACGGGTTTGAAGGAGTAAATCGGAGAAACAGGAGCAGCTTGAAAATCACGGAAATTGTTGTGCGTCAGATAATCGATTCATCACTTTAGGAGATCAATCATGAATACTGAAACCGGTAACGATGCAAGCAGCATCGAAGCGGAAGTGTGCCAAACCGTGGAGCAGGGGAACGATGTGCAGGAAAAAGTGCGGCAGCTCACCTTGCGCGCCATCAGTGCGCGTTCGCTCGATATCGATTCTGTGCGCCAGACTGCGGGGGCTGTGTTGCGCGGCGCTCAGGCAGCCGTGCAGAACGAGTTACAGCATTCGTCCGCGCAAACCGATATCGCGCGAGAACGCCTCAAGCAGGCCGTTGCCGGTCTGGATATCGCGCTTGCACAGTTTGCCGAGGCTGCCCAGCTGACCGTGGAGGAAGCGGCGGGCAGGGCGCAGAAATATTCCAGCGACGACCTCAAGCGGGCGCGCTCGGATCTGGCAAAACTGGAAAGTATGTTTGTGGAAACCCTGCAAAGCTCGGCCTTGGCCGCCAAAAATACCGCGGGCGAAATATTGCATGATCTGGCGGCGCACACCCGCATCCATGGCTCCGCCATCGGCGCGCAACTGAAAGACACGCTGTCCGTTCTTACGCGCCATATCGGCGCAGCAGGACACGCCCAGGTCGGGGTTGGCCTGCATCTCGCGAAGAACACTTCCGATCTCTTGCGCCAGATCGCTGCCGGCGTGTTGACCGGCCTAGCAGAACGCGCCCACCCCGGCCATTCCAAAAACAAGGGCGAGTGATGTTGTGGCAGGCGCTGATAGCCGCTCGCGATTTCGGGCGGCTACACGAGATTGCCTCGGTTCTGATCCGCTATGGCTTCGGCGACATCGTGCGGCGGATGGGAATGGCCAATGCGCTGGAACGCGCGGGGCGGGCGCTGCTCTGGAAACATGCAGAAGAGCTGGCACATCTCGAGCCCCCCGCGCGGGCGCGGCGCGCGCTCGAGGAACTGGGCCCGACCTTCGTCAAGCTTGGCCAGGTGCTCGCGACGCGCGTCGATCTGTTCGAACCCGCGTGGATCGCCGAATTCGGCAAACTGCAGGACAGCGCGCCACCCGTACCCTATGCCGATATCCGGCAACAGCTTGGCGAAGACCTGGGCGCGCCGCCCGAGGAGATATTTGCCGCCTTCAATCCCGAGCCACTGGCGGCCGCCTCCATCGCACAGGTGCACCGGGCGCGCCTCGTGGACGGCAGCGAGGTGGTGGTCAAGGTGCGCAGGCCGGGCATCCGGCCCGTCATCGAAGCCGACTTGCGCTGGATGATGCGCCTGGCAGAACTCGTCGAGGCGGAAAATCCTGAAATGCGCAATTTTCATCCACTGGAAATCGTGCGGCAGTTTGAGCAGTCGCTGCGGCGCGAGCTTGATTTCGCGACGGAATGCCGCAATGCCGAACGCATCGCAAACAATTTTGCGGGCTACACGGACCGGGATAGCGTATCTCCGCCCGCCACCGACAAGACGCCGGTCATCGTCATTCCCCGCGTCTATTGGCAGTGGACCGGCGAACGGGTGTGCGTGCAGGAATTCATCGATGGCATTCCGGGGCGCAATCTTGCCGCCGCCGATCGTGCCGACCTGGACCGCAAGGTTCTCGCCCGGCGCGGGGCGCACGCCGTGTTGAAGATGATCGTCGAGGACGGTTTCTTCCACGCCGACCCTCATCAGGGGAACGTGTTTTATCTGCCCGGCAACCGCATGGCCTTCATCGACTTCGGCATGGTGGGCAGTTTGAGCGAGGAACGGCGCGTCCAGATGATACGGATGATGCTCGGCCTGGTGCAGCACGATGCGGCGCGCGTCGCCGATGTGATGCTCGACTGGTCCGGCGACAGTTCGGTGGACGAGAAAGGCCTAATACTGGAAATCCAGGCCTTCGTCGACCAATACCACGGTATACCGTTGAAACAGCTCAGCTTTGGCACCATGCTCAACGACCTGACGGGCATCCTGCGCAAGCACCGGGTTGCGCTGCCGGCCGATCTCGCATTACTGATCAAGGCATTCATTACGCTCGACGGCATGGGCCGCGAGCTAGATCCGGATTTCGATACGGCGGGCGAGGCGATCCCCCTGCTGGAACAGTCGCTGCGCGCCCTTTATGCGCCAACTGCCCTGATCAAACGCGGCTGGCGTTCGGCCGGGGAGATGCTCGGGGTGATCTCGGACTTGCCTTACGACATTTCCCGGCTGCTGCGCGCCGCACGGCGCGGACGCCTGGAAGTCCACATCGATGTCACGCGCCTGAAACATTTCGGCAACCAGCTCGACGGCGCCGCGAACCGGCTGGTGATCGGCATTGTCGTTGCTGCGATTATCATCGGTTCCTCGATCGTCATGACCGTACCCGGCGGCCCCACGCTGTTCGGGTTGCCAACTTTTGGCCTGCTCGGTTTTCTTGGCGCGGCTGCCGGTGGCGTGTGGCTGCTGCTGTCTATCTGGAAGAGCAACAAGGCGGACCGGGAGTGATGCTACCGGCAAAGCCGATCGGTGCTGCGGCTTGCGATGCTTTGAGGAAACGCGCCGGGGCAGTTTTAACCTAGTGTAGTGTTGCATTCTGTTTGGAACTTAATTTGTCCCGTGGGAGCGGCTTTAGCCGCGATACTGACTGGAATATTCACCTGCCAATCGCGGCTAAAGCCGCTCCCACAAAACATTTGTCTGTTCAACATCATGTGTGCCAAGTGGAGCGGTCAACTGATGTTTCTAGTTTTGCCTGAGCGTCAAAACGGTCGAGAAACATTGACCCAACCTGGTGAAGAAACTCGGCTTGCACAATGCCTCGATGATGACCGCTTATGCCATAGAAAGAGGGCCGGTTTCCAACTGACGGGCTTTATGCAAACCCGGGTTGTTTATCCCAAGCCGGACAAACCGTAACCAAACAAGCCCGGATGAAACGCAGTGAAATCCGGGGATGGATGCGTTACCCCCGGATTCCGCTAGCGCTGCATCCGGGCTACAACTAGGCTGAAAGGTTTTCGGCCAGCACAGAAAGGCCAGCCTATCCTTCCAGCAGAACGCCGTCCAGCAGCCGCAAGCGGCGCTGCATCCTTCCTGCCAGTTCGTAGTCGTGGGTGACCACGATAAAGCTGGTGTCGAGTTTCTCGTTGAGTTGCTGCATCAGTTCGAGCAGGGCTTGCGCACTGTTGCGGTCGAGGTTGCCGGTGGGTTCGTCGGCCAGCACGCAGGCCGGTTCCGTGACCAGCGCACGCGCCACTGCAACGCGCTGGCGCTCGCCGCCGGACAGCTCAGAAGGGTGGTGGCGCAGGCGGTGCGCCAGCCCGACCTGTTCCAGCATCGCTGCGGCGGGCGGTTCGGCTTCGGCGCGCTTCATGCCGCGGATCAGCAGCGGCATCGCGACGTTCTCCAGCGCGGTGAATTCCGGCAGCAGGTGGTGGAACTGGTAGACGAAACCGAGCGTGTGGTTGCGCAATGCGCCGCGTTGCGCCTCGTTCATCTGCCGCACTTCCTGCCCGAGTATCTGCACGTTGCCGCCGCTGGCTTTGTCCAGTCCGCCGAGCAAATGCAGCAGCGTGCTCTTGCCCGAGCCGGATGCGCCGACGATGGCGACGCGTTCGCCGCGCCCCACGTCGAGGTCCACGCCCTTGAGCACCGGCACATCCTCCTCGCCGATCTTGAAGGTCTTGCTCAGGCCCCGGCAGGAAATGACCACTTCTGTCTTCTGCCCCATGTCTGCGGAAGGGTCGCTGCGGAGCAGCGGGGCCCCCACCGGCGCACCCCTTGCGGGTGCCTCTGTCATCTGATCATTCATATCTCAGCGCCTCCGCCGGTTGGGTCTGCGACGCGCGCCAGCTCGGATAGAGCGTCGCCAGCAGGCTGATCATGAAGGACATGGACGCGACCAGAGCGACTTCCTGGTAGCGCAGGTCGGACGGCAGGTCGGTGATGTAATACACGTCCTTGGCGAGGAATTGCACGCCGAGCAGGCGCTCGATGAACGGTACGACCACGTCCAGGTTGAGCGCCAGCACGATGCCGCCGCCGCTGCCGAGCAGCGTGCCGATCGCGCCGATCACAACGCCCTGCACGATGAAAATTTTCATGATGCTGGAAGGCTTTGCGCCGAGGGTGCGCAGGATAGCGATGTCGGCCTGTTTGTCGGTAACCGCCATCACAAGCGTGGAGACGATGTTGAACGCGGCCACCGCGACGATCAACGACAGGATGATGAACATCATTTTCTTTTCTATCTGTACCGCGCGGAAGTAGTTGACGTTCTGGTGCGTCCAGTCATTGGCATACAGGCCTGGCGGCAATTCGCCCTGCAGCTCGCGCGCCACGCGCGGCGCGAGGTCGATATTGTGCAGCTTGCCGCTGATACCGGTTACCGCGTCGCCAAATTGAAATAACTTTTGCGCATCGTCCAGGTGGATCAGGGCGAGGCTGTTGTCATATGGCGCCATACCGATCTCGAAGATGCCTGCCACACGGAATTGCTTGAGGCGCGGCATCATTCCGGCGGGCGTGATTTGCCCCTGCGGTGCGATCAGCATGACCTTGTCGTCGAGCCGCACGCCGAGCGTGCGCGCCAGGTCGGAGCCGAGCGCGATGCTGAATTCTCCGCCGCGCAAATCGCTCAACGCGCCCGCTTTCATCTTGTCCGCAAGTTCGGTTATGCCGGTTTCTCGCGCCGGATCGATGCCGCGCACCATCACGCCCTGCACGTTTTGCCCGAACGACAACATGCCTTGCCCGGCGATGTAAGGTGCGGCGGCGGAGACCTGGGAATGCTGCGCGACCTTGTCCAGAATAAGCTGCCAGCCATGCAGCCGCCCGCCATCCGCAACCACTTCCAGATGCGGCGACGCACCCAGCATGCGTGCGCGGATTTCCTTCTGGAAGCCGTTCATCACCGACAGCACCACGATTAGCGCCATCACACCCAGCCCCATGCCCAGCATGGAAATCAGCGAGATGAAGGAGATGAAATGGTTGCGCCGCTTGGCACGGGTATAGCGCAAGCCGATAAACAGTTCGTAGGGTTGCAAAATTGAGGGCTTCGATGTGATGGAACGGGCGTTAGTGTGCCACAAGGCGGCAGCCAGAGCATCTTTTTGCCAAGCCGCGCAAAGCGCGGCGCTTGGCGCATGGCCCACCCGCAGGGGTGTCACGCCCGTGCCGCCCGGTTTTGCCGGCACGCCGGTTGCGTGCTCGTGCCGTCTCAAGACCGGTGCGCCGCTCCTGTTTACGTATATTCGGATTACGCTTGCTGTTTCGGTAGCCTGTAACGACTCCTCCTTGCTGCTACTCGCGACAACCATTTATGCCGAATTAATTTGCCGCCAAAAATGGTTTTGACTGAGCCGGATATTTATGTATAATTCGCGCCTTCGCGAAAACCCCAATCAATCGAGGTTGTTATGTATGCAGTCATCAAGACCGGCGGGAAGCAGTACCGTGTTTCTTCCGGCGAAACTCTGAAAATCGAAACTCTCCCCGGCGACGTGGGCAGTGCCATTGTGCTGGATAAAGTGCTGATGGTGGCCGACGGCGACAAGCTGTCCGTGGGCAAGCCTTTGCTGACCGGCGCCACCGTGCAGGCGACCATCGTATCGCATGGCCGTGGCGACAAGATACGCATCTTTAAGATGCGCCGCCGCAAGCATTACCAGAAGAATCAAGGGCATCGTCAAAACTACACCGAAATCCGCATCGACGGAATTTCCGCGTAATTCTCGTAAGGAGCAGATAGCATGGCATCAAAAAAAGGCGGCGGCAGTACCAGTAACGGACGCGACTCACATTCAAAACGGCTGGGCGTCAAAAGCTACGGCGGCGAGCTGATCAGCGCGGGCAGCATCATCGTGCGCCAGCGCGGCACCCAGGTTCACGCGGGCGAGAACGTCGGCATGGGCAAGGATCACACCCTGTTTGCCAAGATTACCGGCAAGGTGGTGTTTGCCACCAAGGGCGCGCTGAGGCGCAAGACGGTTTCCATCGTCGCCGCGTAAGCAGCGTCGCCCGAAACGATCAGCCCTATCGCAAGGTAGGGCTTTTTTATTTTATAGGCCTATATGAAATTCATCGACGAATCCAGGATCGAAGTCTTTGCCGGCAAGGGCGGCAACGGCGCGGCCAGCTTTCGCCGTGAGAAATACATCGAGAAGGGCGGGCCGGACGGCGGCGACGGCGGGCGCGGCGGCAGCGTGTTCGCGCTGGCGGATCGCAACATCAATACGCTGGTGGATTACCGCTTCACCCGCTCCCATCGCGCCAAAAACGGCGAATCCGGGCGCGGCGCGGATTGTTACGGCAAGGGCGCAGACGATATCGTGCTGCGCATGCCGGTCGGCACGGTGATTACCGACATCAACAGCGGCGAGGTCATCGCCGACCTTACCCATGATGGCGAAAAGGCCCTGCTGGCAAAAGGCGGCAAGGGTGGCTTGGGCAACCTGCATTTCAAGTCGAGCACCAACCGCGCGCCGCGCCAGTGCACTCCCGGCGAACCCGGGGAGGAACGCGAATTGCAGCTCGAATTGAAAGTGCTCGCCGATGTCGGGCTGCTCGGCATGCCGAACGCCGGCAAATCCACCTTCATACGCTCTGTCTCGGCAGCGCGCCCCAAGGTGGCCGACTACCCGTTCACCACGCTGCACCCCAACCTGGGCGTGGTGCGCGTGTCGCATGAAAAGAGCTTCGTCATCGCCGATATTCCCGGCCTGATCGAAGGCGCGGCGGAGGGTGCGGGGCTGGGACATCAGTTCCTGCGCCACCTGGCCCGCACCCGGCTGTTGCTGCACCTGGTGGACATTGCGCCGCTGTACGAGGGAACCGACCCGGTTGCCGAAGCGCGCGCCATACTCAACGAGTTGAAAAAATACGACCAGGCGCTTTACGAGAAACCGCGCTGGCTGGTACTGAACAAGCTGGATCTGCTGGAAGACCGCGCGGAAAAAGTCGCCGCCTTCATCAGGCAGTTCACAGATTTCGACCGCCACTTCGCGATCTCGGCAATCAACGGCGAGGGCTGCAAGGAGCTGAGCTACGCGATCATGGAGCACTTGCAGGAGATGGCTGCGCGGGAGCAGCAAGCCGCTGCGAGCAGCGCGCAGGAGACCGACGCGGGCACTATTTAACGACACCATGAAGACCGTACTGACCCAATGCAGGCGCATCGTCGTCAAGGTAGGCAGCAGCCTGGTGACCAACCAGGGCGCGGGGCTGGATATCGGCGCGCTAGGCAACTGGGCGCGGCAGATCGCCGCGCTCAACGCTGGCGGCTACGAAGTGGTGCTGGTCTCTTCCGGGGCGATTGCCGAAGGTATGCAGCGCCTCGGCTGGAGCGCGCGCCCCACCTCGGTACACGATTTGCAGGCCGCCGCCGCAGTCGGCCAGATGGGGCTGGTGCAGGCCTATGAAAGCTGCTTCCGCAAGCATGACATGCACGCCGCGCAAGTGCTGCTCACCCATGCCGACCTGGCCAACCGCGAGCGCTATCTGAACGCGCGCACCACGCTGACCACGCTGCTTTCCCTGCGCGTTATCCCGATCATCAACGAAAACGATACGGTCGTCACCGACGAAATAAAATTTGGCGACAACGACACGCTGGGCGCGCTGGTCGCCAACCTGATCGAGGCTGATGCGCTTATCATTCTCACCGACCAGATCGGCCTGTACACCGCCGATCCGCGCAAAGACCCGAACGCCACGCTGGTCGGCGAGGCGTTGGCCGGCGATGCGCAACTGGAAAGCATGGCGGGTGGCGCAGGCAGTGCTATCGGGCGCGGCGGCATGATCACCAAAATTCTCGCGGCAAAGCGCGCGGCACGCAGCGGCGCGCATACCGTCATAGCCTCCGGGCATGAACGCGATGTGCTGCTGCGCCTGTTGCAAGGCGAAGCCATCGGTACGCTGCTTATCGCAACCACCCTCACGCTGGCAGCGCGCAAGCAATGGCTGGCCGATCATTTGCAGGTTGCCGGAAAACTGGTGCTGGATGGCGGCGCGATCAAGGCGCTGCGCTCCGGCGGCAAGAGCCTCCTGCCGGTAGGCGTCAAAAGCGTGTCCGGAGAATTCGAGCGCGGCGAAGTCGTCGCCTGCGTCGGCGAGGACGGCAGCGACATCGCGCGCGGCCTTATCAACTACAATGCCGAAGAAGCTCGGCTGATCGCACAACATGCCAGCCATGAGATCGAGGCGTTGCTCGGTTACGGCGGCGACGAAGAAATTATCCATCGGGACAACCTTGTCCTTTTGTGAAACAAAAGGACAAGGTTGCGGCGAAGGCTAACTTGCGCAGCAAGTTAAGCCGCGAAGCGGCGGCCGAAGCCACAATCTCCTGCTGTGAAACAACGGAATCCAGGAACCGCGTAATTCTGCCGGGCGTTCTTGCGCATCATGATCGGCTCAAGCGAAATCGGTTTAGAATAGACGCATATCTTTCAGATTGCTTAACCGCAGAGAGGTGACGACGTGATTCGCTCTCCCGATATTTTTAAAGTATTGCAAACGGCTCCATTATTCCAGGGAGTGTCCGGCAGGTTGCTCGTCGAAAAATTAAGTGAGTCGAGGCTGCGCACCCTGAATCCGGGCGAGGCATTGCTGGTTCCTGGGCAGGCCAATAATGCGATTTACATAATTCTTTCCGGGCGTCTGAGCGTCCAGACAAAGGATTCCGGCGTCGAGCCTATTGCCTTGCTTGGCGAAGGTGAATGCGTGGGAGAAGAGTCCATTATCGGAGAAGTGCATATTCCGGCGTACGTCATTGCCGCTACTGCCTGCAAACTGCTCGCCATCAATCATGCGGCGATGTGGGAGCTGATCGATAACTCGCATCAGGCCGCGCATAACATGCTGAGCGTGCTGAGCATGCGCATTCGCCCCACTGCCCAAATCATGGCGGAAAGCCATGAGAACCATCATGGGTTTTCAGGCACCGCCATTGTCGATGAAATGACGGGGCTCTATAACCGGCAATGGATAGAAAATAAAATCAACCGCTATTTGCGCCGCTATGTTTACGACAAGCGGCCAAACTGTCTCATGATGGTGAAAATAGACCGGTTCAAGGAACTGGACGACATGTTTGGCCAGCTTGGCAGCGAACAAGTGCTGCGGGACACAGCGCACACCATTTTGTCCTGTTTGCATCCGGATGACCAGGCAGGCCACTTTCTGGACGAGCAATTCGTTGTTTTTATGCCGCACACTATCATGGCCGATGGCTGCATAGCGGCGGAAAGATTGAGGGCGGCCATCAACGAATCCGTGGTCGTGCTGCCCAGCGGCGATGCTTTACCGCCGATCAGCATATCTTTGGGCGTGTGCGCGGCAAATCCCGATGATACTCCGGCCATCCTGTTTGCCCGTGCCAATGAAGCGTTGCAGCAGGCCACGGATGGCGGCGGCAATAGCGTGAAATGGCGGGATAATTCTCGGGATGGCGAAACAGCGCAACAACCGGCAAACGCGGCAGCCACCTTGCCAGTCAAGCCGTTTATGTCTCTTTGGTCTGGGGTACGCTAACAGCGTTGCTTGAGCATGAATAGAAGTTGAAACGGCTTATTTTCGAGGAAAATAAGCCGTTTCTATATGTGGCGTCCCCAACGAGATTCGAACTCGTGTTACCGCCGTGAAAGGGCGATGTCCTAGGCCTCTAGACGATAGGGACGTGGTCTTTTGGTGGAGATAAGCGGGATCGAACCGCTGACCTCTTGCATGCCATGCAAGCGCTCTCCCAGCTGAGCTATACCCCCGATACCCCGAAAAGAGCGCGCATTATAGTGATGCGGCCTATGCTTGTAAAGCTGGCTTTCCGAATTTTTGCCATGCGGGTTTATGAGATTGCTTGAGACAGGTTAAAACACGGTCTTGGGGGTGTGTACGACAACACCGACATTACGCCTCGCCTGATTGCCAACGGGAGCAGGGGAAAAGTAATGCTTGCGATGCAAGACTGTGCGCATTTTATGCGCGCAGCGGTATGACTTCCGCGCCTGCTTCAACCTTGTCGAGATAATCAGCCCACTGTTGCATGATGCCGCGCCGCTCTTCAAAGTAAGTAGTGCGAATGTAGCCTTATGCAGTGTGCGCCCGGACAAGCGGCTCAATCTTCGGCCAGATGGTGCGCTGTGCCATGCGGATGTCATAGTCGCTTTGCAGATCGAGCCAGATTTCCGGGGATACGCTGAAATATTTGCCAAGGCGCAAGGCGGTATCGGCAGTGATCGAGCGCTTGCCGTTGACGATTTCGCTGATGCGGTTGGGCGGTACGCTTACATCCCTCGATAGCGCATTGATGCTGATGCCCATCGGCTTCATAAATTCTTCCAGCAAAATCTCGCCGGGCGGAATTGGGTCAAGCAATTTTTGGGTCATGGTATTTTCCTTTAGTGATAGTCCACAATTTCAACATCGTAAACATCGCCATCCGACCACTTGAAGCAGATGCGCCACTGGTCGTTTATGCGGATGCTGTGCTGCCCCTTGCGGTCGCCTTTGAGTGCTTCCAGGTGATTGCCGGGTGGCTGCTTCAAGTCGCCCAGTATCCGTGCCCGATGCAGATAAAGCAGCTTGCGGCGGGCTGGGCGCTCGATCAAATGAAAGCGCGCAACCAGTACATCGTGGAACAGCTTTTCGGTGTCGGCGCACTTGAACGATTTAATCATGGTGGAATGCTATTATGTGCCGCGTAATATGTCAACCGGCATAGCCACAAATGCTGTGCACTTGTGATGGTGTTGTCACAGACTGGCATGGCCAGACTGTGGTGGTTTGATTGGCACAACAGCGGTGCTCTTGTGCAAGGTCTTGTCACAGACTTGCGATGCAAGACTGTGCATGGTACGGTTTGGGCGTTAAAAAACCCGCTAAAGCTATATGCAGTGCGGGTTTTTGGGGCGTGTCAGTCGGAGAGTTGATGGCAAACCGCGCCGTTGCTTGATTTATGTTTCCTGCTTTAAAAATATACCGTCAAATATACCGCCAATTGTTAGCGGTAAGCCCAGCTCAAATAGACCATATTGTTCGCGCCTACATTGCCGGTCAAGGCCGCCCGTATTTTGAACATAAGCTTGGGTTCGAGACGGACGACTTGGCAATTAAATCCCGTCTCGACCTTGGGGTTGGCATCATCGACTTCCGTGGCTTATACATGAATCCGGGCGCGTAAGCGTAAGTACCGGGCATAGGTGCGGCTGCGCCTATGCAGGGGGAACCGGTAGCCAGAGTCTCCTTGCTGGCTTGAGGCCCCCACCCGATACAAAAAAACCCGCCAATTCAACGGCGGGTTTTTCTTTCAGATGCTTTATTTTTGTAGCTTTATTTGTATATCTAAATTTGTGCTTTGTTGTAATGTTAAATAAATACAATGAGTTATACGTTGAATTGGCGGAGGGCGTGAGATTCGAACTCACGAAGGGCGCAAACCCTTGCCAGTTTTCAAGACTGGTGCATTCAACCGCTCTGCCAGCCCTCCGTAAATTTCCACTATTTGATACTGCTGCCAGTTTTGGCTTCGACATAACCTGAAGGTTAGTCTACGCCGCAACAAGCCACTGCGTGGCGTGTTGTCAAGACTGGTGCATTCAACCGCTCTGCCAGCCCTCCGAGGCCGCGCATTTTGAACCAGGGCGCGTGGTGTGTCCAGAAAAAAAGTCAATAATGCGCCTGCTTGGGGTGCGTTGATAGCTAATCCAGTTTGAACGTGAACCCCTTTTTCAGAATCAGCCGCAGGCAGGCATCTACCGCATGTTTGTCATAAAGCGTGCCGCTGGCGGCGGCGATTTCCGCCAGCGCCGCATTCATGCCGCGACCGGGGCGGTAGGGGCGGTGGGACGACATGGCCTCCACTACATCGGCCACGGCAATGATTCTTGCTTCCGGGATGATTTTCTCATCCTGCAATTTCGCCGGATAGCCGCTTCCATCCAGCCGCTCGTGGTGCTGCAGGATCATCCGTGCTACCGGCCAGGGGAGCTCGATATCATGGACGATCTCATAGCCTGCACGGGGATGGATCTGGATCAGTTGCATTTCCAGTGACGTCAGCCTTGATGGTTTGCTCAGGATTTCGGTGGGAACGCCAATCTTGCCAATGTCGTGGATCAGGCTGCCGAAGCGGATCCCTTCGATCTGTGCGGCGGGAAGCCCCATCTCTACAGCAATCGCCACTGCCAGCTGGCTGACCCGCTGCTGGTGGCCGGCCGTGTAGGGGTCGCGCGCCTCGCTGATGGATGCAGCTACCCGGATGCTGTCCTCCAGCGCTCTGCGCAGTTTCTTCAATGCCGCTTCGCGTTCTTCTTCGGCTTGCCGGCGCCGCGCTTCCCGCTCGAAGCCCTCCAGTGCGAAGGAAATGTCGGTCGCCATTTCCTCCAGCAAATTCAACTGGTCGGTATCGAAAAAACTCGTTTCATCCGCATACAGAGTCAGCGCCCCGATCACCTTATTTCCGAAGCGCAGCGGCAGCCCCGCCGCGCCGCGAAAGCCGCGCTTCAGCGCCGCTTCGCGCCAGGGCCACGCACGTTCGTCGGTGATGAAATTATTTATGTGGCTGACGCGGTTTTCGCGAATGGCGGTGCCGGTCGGCCCGCGGCCTTCCGGCACATCATCGGCGCTGAAGGCAATGTCTGCCAGATAGCCATTCTCGGCGCCATCATGGCAAACGGGCCTGACCGTGCACGTCTTTTCATCCACCAGCCCCACCCATGCCATGACAAACTTGCCGTGAGTGACCGCAGCCTTGCAAATATTGAAGAACAAATCCTCGCGGTTCGCGGTGCGCACAATGGTTTCGTTGGTCTGGCTGAGGGTGGCGTAGAGCCGCGACAGTTTCTGAATCCGCGCTTCCGCCTGCTTGCGTTCGGTGATGTCCTTGATCACGCCGTCATAGGACAGCAACTTTCCGGAGGCGTCCTTGAGCAGGATGGTCGTGTCGCTCACCCAGCGGGATTCACCGTCTTTCCGGATGATGCGATGCTCGATGGGAGGGGTATCCTTCCCCGCAAGAATCTGTCGCACGTGCTCCGTGACCAATTCACGATCTTCCGGAGCGACCATCTGTATCCACAGGTAGGGATTGGCAGAAAACTCTTCCGCAGCGAACCCCGTCACCCTCACGCAGGCTGGGCTTTGCGTGGTCTCAACGGCACGCCCGTTCTCGATGCGCACCGTGTATTGATAATCCGTGAGCCCCTCGGTGATGCGCCGGTAACGTGCTTCGCTTTCCAGAAGTGCTTTCTCCGCCGCCTTGCGGGCGCGGGTATCCTGCACCTCTGAAAGGGCTCGCCGCACTGCGGTTCCGAGGCGCGCAAGCCGGTCTTTGAGAACATAGTCCATCGCTCCCAGTCTGAGCAGTTCGACGGCCCTCTCGTCTCCCATGGCGCCGGTCAGCATCACCACCGGTATGTCTGGATACTGTTGCTGGACTATCCTGACTGCGGAAGCGCCGTCGAAGGTGGGGAGCTTGTAATCGGCTAGGACGATGTCCGGTTTGAACTCATCCAGCGCCCGGATAAACGTTTCCTTGGTGTCAACGCGTTTGGCGATGAAGGACAAACCCGCCTCGCGCAGCGCGTCCTCCGCCAGTTCGGCGTCGGTCGGCTCATCCTCCAGCAGCAGGATGCGCAGTTCCTTTTGCCAGGGCGGCTGGCCCATGGCTATTTGGCCGGAGAAGCGGGAGGGTGGTTGATCAGCAGCCAGTAGAGGCCCATTTCCGACACCACCCTGGCGAATTCTTCGAATTCCACCGGCTTGCCGATGTAGCTGTTGACGCCGAGGCTGTAGCATTCGGCCACATCCCGGTCTTCCTTCGATGAGGTCAACACCACCACCGGGATATGTTTCGTCCGGTTATCCGCCTTGAGGCGGCGCAACACTTCCAGCCCGTCCACCTTGGGCATGCGCAGATCTAGCAATACTACTTTCGGGGGCTTCTCGATGTTACGGCCGCCATAGGCGCCGGTGGCAAACAGAAAATCCAGCGCCTCGGCGCCATCCTTCACCCACACCAGCTTGTTGGCAAGGTTGCGCTCTTTCAACGCCACCATCGTCAGTTCGGCGTCGGTCGGGTTGTCTTCCACCAGCAATATTTCCACGCCATCGGTCAAAATGCTCATGATTGTTTCTCCTCTAGACAAGGTAGTGCAAAATAAAACGCCGCACCTTCATTGACTTTCCCTTCCGCCCATACCCGCCCACCGTGGCGTGTAACGATGCGTTTGACGATGGCGAGACCAATGCCCGTCCCCTCGAATTCGTCGATACCGTGGAGGCGCTGGAACACGCCGAACAGCTTGTGCACGTACTGCTGGTCGAAGCCGACGCCGTTGTCCCTGATGCAGTATATGCACTCCGTTCCTTCGATATTCCCTTCAATTTCGATTCGTGCCGCCGGCTTCGGCAAGGTGAATTTGGCGGCGTTGGCAAGCAGGTTGGCCCACACCTGGCGCAGCATTGCGCGATCGCCCTGCGCGTTCGGCAGTGGCTTGATTTCAATGAGCACCTCCCGCTCCGCCCTTGACGGTTCGAGTTCCTGCCACGCCTCGCGCGCCAATGCTGCCATATCGGTTGTCGATGCCTTGATTTCCAGCCGCCCGGCGCGGGAGAATGCGAGAATGTCGTCGATCAGCTGCCCCATCCTTTGGGTGTTGTCGCGCACCACGTTCAGCAGCCGTTTGCCTTCGTCGTCGAGCTTGCCTTCATACTGCTTCAGCACCAAGCGCGAGAAGCCGTCGATCGCGCGCAGCGGCACGCGCAGGTCGTGCGATACCGAATAGGCGAAACTTTCCAGCTCCTGGTTGGCGGCTTCCAGTTGGGCGGTGCGCGCGGCAACGCGTTGCTCAAGCTTCACATTAAGCCGGCGAACTTCTTCTTCGGCGCGCTTGGCAACGGCAATGTCCCAGGCGAGATCAGCCAGTTTGGTAGCTGAATCCAGGTCACTGTCCTTGTACGGCACTGCCTTGTTCCCGACACCCAGAATGGCGACGATCAGCTTATTGCGGAAGATCGGAACCACCATCTCGCGCTCGACATGGGCATGGCCGGGCGGCATGCCGCGCTTGTGCGGCAGCGCTGCGTAATCGTTGTGTATCACCGCGCGGCGTTCGCGCACGCAGTCCACCCAGACACCCGCTTGGTCGATGCCGTAATGGTTGCCATCGCCCTCCGCCTTGCAGAATTCCTGCGTCGTCCTCGTTGACCATGCTTGCAGGGTCAGGGTTTGCTGGTCCTCATCGAGAAAGTGATAAAAGCCGATACTGCTTCCGGTCAGGGCGCATGCCTCGTCGAGCGTGGCGATGAGCAACTCTTTCAGTGTATGGTTTGCGGCATAGTCTGTCAGGCGCAAGCGGGCCAGCTGGATATTTTCGCGCAGCTTGCTCGCGGTGATGTCGCGGCTTATGCCGAACATCCCTAGGGTGCGCCCTGCATCATCCCGCAACGGGAGTTTTACCGTATCCACATAGTGCGGCTCACCATCGACGTAGAGTTGGTCGACCGAGCGTATGGTCTTGCCGGCGATGGCATCGAGGTCATCCTGTTCGTACCCCCTTATGCCCTTGGCCGCATTTCCCCTGACTAATTCCGGATTCCAGCCATTCTCGATGTCGGTTTTGCCGATGATATCCTGCACATGCTTGCCGACAGTCTTGGCAAAGATTTCGTTGCACAGGATCGTGCGCAACTCCCTGTCCTTGGCATAAATATAATCTGCCGATGAATCGATGATGTTGCGCAGGAGATTGGATTTTTCCTGGAGCGCAGTCGCTGTCCGCCTCAACTCGGTGATATCCATATTGATGCCGAGCATCCGCAATGGGGTGCCCCGTTCGTCGCGGAACACTTTCGCCACGGCCTTGATGTGGCGAATCTCGCCGCCCGGCCAGACTACGCGGAACTCGGTGTCGAAAGGTTTTAGTCCCGAGATCGCATCGTTGACCTCACGGTCTCCGCGCTCGAGATCATCCGGGTGCAAGGCCGCCCGCCACGCCTCTTCGGTGCCGATGAAGTCTTCGCGGCGGATATGGTAGAGCGCGAACATCGAGTCATCCCATATCATCTCCTGGGTTACCAGATTCCAGTCCCAGACGCCCACGCCATTCTGGATCGTGGCCAGTGCCAGCCGTTCTTCCTTTTCCCAGAGTTTATTCTCGGCCAGTTTGCGTTCGGTAATGTCGCGTGCCGCGGCAAACACGCCCAAGATGTTTCCGGCCTCGTCGCGATAGACCGTGGCGTTGTAGAGCACGTCCGCCACCTTGCCCGAAACATGCCGGATAGATAGAGGATAATCTATCACCAACCCCTTGGCGAATACTTCCTGATAACCTGACCGCGCCTGTTCCGGCTCCGTGAAATATTCGGAGAAGTCACTGCCGATCATTTGCTGGCGCGGTACTCCCGTCGCCCGTTCGGTCGCTTCGTTCACGTCGGTGATCTTGCCCTCCGCGCTGATAGTCACCAGCGGATCGAGGCTGGCCTCGATCAGGCTGCGCGCATAGAGTGAGGTAGCGCGCGATTTTTCCTCCGCCTGTTTGCGTTCGGTGATGTCCTGCACCGATCCCGCCCCCGACAACAAATTGCCCCGGGCGTCAAAGTCCAGCTCGGCACGCTCTTCCACCCAGCGCGTCTCGCCATGCACGACGATGCGGTGTTGTATCCGGTAAGGCGCGCCCTTGAGCGCGGCCTGCCAGGCGGAATTGACGAGTTTCCTGTCGTCCGGATGCACTTTGACAAGGAAGGATTCATAGGAGATGGGCGTGGCGGCAGGTATGTCGAAGATGCGGTAGGTTTCAGCGGACCACACCAGCTCGTTTTGCGGCATGTTGAGCCGCCAGCTGCCGACTGCGGCCAGGGATTGCGTGCGGCGCAGCAAGGCTTCGCTGGCGCGCAGCTGCCCTTCGGCCTGCTTGCGTTCGGTGATGTCCTTGTTCAGGATCATCCAGACTTCGCCGAACTCGGGATGGGTGAACACGGAAGCCGAGGCGGCGCACCAGAAACGTTTGCCATCCCTGGTGATGTTTTCCGTTTCTCCTCGCCACACCCCTTTTCGGGACAGCACCTTGCCGATGGCGGCAGTGGCTTCCGCCGGCGACTTCATGGAGGGAGCAAACAGCATGGAGAAGCGCTTGCCGGACAATTCGTTCGGCTTATAGCCGAACATGCGCTCGGCACCCGGATTGGTGTAAACAATGGTGCCGTCCGTTGCATGAACCAGCAATACCGCTTCGGAAATCTGCGCCATCATCCGGGATTCAAGGTAGATGTCCTCATGGCCGGTCTGCTTGCTGATGCGCAAATGCCGGTAACGCTCCGGAAGCACCGGGGGAATCGCGCCGAAGCGTTCGATGAGGGTGAAAGAGCCGTCCGCCTGGCAGCGCGAAAGGCAGGTGTTCACCCGGGCATGGTGCGACACCTGATCCATCTGCACGGCACCTTGAGGGCCGGATACGGCTACCGTTTCCAGCGCCTTGACCAGCACTTCCGCATCGAGGCTACCCGCCTGATTGGCGGCCTTGGCGAACGCCTTGACGCAGAGGTAAGCGCCTTCGCCAAAATTGGTCAGGATGCCGTTGCCCTGCGGCCAGATGCCGTCCACTTCGGGCTGGGCGGCAAGCCGCGCCAGGTAGGCTTTGTTTTCCGGCGTATCCAGCGTCATGAAATAGGTGTTGCTGGAATAAAAACCTTCGCGCACCTCAGGCGGCAACCGGCTGGCCATGACTTCGTCATAGTGCCCCATCACCACCGCCATGCGCTTTTTCAGACCCCTTGCGCTGAAGCGGGTGAGCAGATGTGCCTGATCGGCACCCGCGAAGTAGGGGACGAACACCTCTGCACCCGATTCCGCCACTTGATCGAGCAGGCGTTCGATGTCGCCGTCGCCCACGCCGATCGGGTAATACTCCTCGCCGACGGTCAGCCCGCCCGACTGTTCCAGCGCGCGCTTGGCGGCGTCGATGGAGCCGCGCGGCCATTCGTAATTGTTGCCGGCGAAGAACATGCGCGGGCCGTACCGCTTGCGCATGAACGGGATCATGCGGTCGATCTGCTGGTTCGGCAGCGCGGCGAAATGGAAAAAGTAGTGGCTGAGAATACTCCCCTCGTAAAAAGAGAAGTTGAGGTAGGGAATCCGGCGCGGCTCGGCCACCTGGTAGGCGACGGCGATGCGCGAATTGGAGAGGAGGTTGCCGATGATGGCGGCGCAGCGATGATGATCCACCAGCCGGGTGGCGGCCGCGACCGCGCTTTCCGGCAGGCTGCCGTCGTCTTCGATCACGAGTTCCAGCGGTTTGCCCAGGACGCCGCCGCCTTCGTTGACCTCGGCGCAGGCGATTTGACCGGCGCGGGTGATTTCCGCGCCGTACATTTCCACCAGGCCGGTCAGAGGAGGCATCAATCCGAGTTTTACGGTGTTTTCACTCATAAATCCTTCCCGTATTCACAAGAAATTGGGACGCAGGAACTGGCCCGTGAGGGCGACCAGGACTGGCGCATGGGTATCGACTGACTTGAAGGCGTGCTTGCGCCGGGTGGATTGCCGACGGCGTCGGTGAATTCCATGTTTGCGCATTTTGAGCCAAGCTGCGCGGCGTGTCCAGAAAAGCTAGCCGTTGCGCACGCAGTCCGCCCAGTTGTTGGGTGTTTCGTAGAGGCGGATTTTCTCCAGGCGCAGGTGGTTGCCGTAGGTGTCCCGGTAAGCGGGGCTGAGGATATTGAACGCGATTTGCGCGAGATTTTCTGCGGTCGGGACGGCATCGAGAATGACCGTTTTGTGCTCCGGCAGACCGGCGAGAAAGTCGCATACCGCGCGGTCGCCGCGATACACCAGAAAGGCGTGATCCCATGCGTCAACCAGCTTCTCCCTGGCGATGCGCTTTACATCGGAAAAATCCATCACCATGCCCTGTTCGGGCAGCCCCTCGGTGGCGATGATGTCGCCGGACAGGGTGATCTCGATGGCGTAGCGGTGCCCGTGCAGGTGCCTGCACTGGCTGTTGTGGCTGGGGATGCGGTGTCCGGCATCGAATTCCAGGCGGCGGGTGATGAGCATGGTTATATCCTGAGAAACTGTCCACAGATTACACGGATTACACAGATTAAGCAGGTCGTCTGCCTCCGGTTCGTCAGCGGTGCAAACGATTGGGTTTAACCTTAAAACCTCAGTTCAAGCCACAGAGTTCACAGAGAACACAGAGAGTGTAAGGGTTTATCCGCTTTTCGCGGTCTCACCCAAAAGGTGAATAGGCATCGCTCTGCAACCGTTTGGTTTGACTCTGTGATCTCTGTGTTCTCTGTGGCTAACTGCTTTTTCTGGGTTTAATCTGCGTCCATCTGCGCAATCTGCGGATAAACAGAGCTTGGATTATAACTTGAATGCAGCAACCATACGCTGGAAGGCTTGTAGCGACGCAGGATCGAAGCGGTTTTCGTAGCGTAGCGCAGTGTAGCGCGCGGCGACCTCGCCGATGGCATCGGCGAGGTCGGGGCGCGCGGCGGCGACGCGCGCGGCATAGTCCTGCGCGCCTTCGTGCGCGGCGCGCGGCAGGCCGGCTTTTGCCAGCCTGCGGCACAGTTTGAGCCAGGCGGCCTGCACCTTGTCCGGCTGGCGTTTGAACAGGTGGCGCAGCATGAACAGGGCGAACAATGCAACGATGAATGCAACGCCCGCCATCATGTTCAGCGCCATTTTTTGCCAGGTGACGGATTCCATGCCGAGACGGGTGAGGAAGGCGAACTGGCGCTCCGTGTCGTAGCCCAGCACCCACTGGTTCCACTGGTTGGCGAGGGCGTCCCAGTTGAGGCGCAGCTTGCGCATCCAGTCCGGCGGGTTGCGCGCCATGAACGGCAGGGCGGCAGCGTCCGTTACTGCGGCAGACAGGCCGCGCTCGATGCGCCCCGGTGCGATGGCCGCGGTCGGGTCAATGCGCACCCAGCCTTGTCCGGGCAGCCATACTTCCGCCCAGGCATGGGCGTCGGACTGGCGCACGATGTAGTAGTTGCCCAGCGCATTGAATTCCCCGCCCTGATAGCCGGTTACCACGCGCGCCGGAATCTGCGCGGCGCGCATCAGGAATACGAAGCTCGACGCGTAGTGCTCGCAGAACCCCTGCCTGGTTTCGAACAGGAACTCGTCCACGCTGTGGGCGCCGAGCGGCGGCGGTTGCAGCGTGTAGCGGAAATTCTGTTGGCTGAAATGGGCGAGGGCGGCGCGCACCACGGCGTTATCGTCCATACTGTCGGCGCGCCACCCCGCAGCAAGCTGCCGCGTGCGCGGGTTGAAAGAGGGGGGCAATTGCAGGGCGCGCTGAATTTGCCGCTTCGCTTCGTTCGGGTTGGCGCGATAGCCGAGGTGGGAACGCGCCTCGTAGCGCAGCCGCGCCTTCACCGGGTCTTTGCGCAGGATGCGGAAGTCGTGGGTGAGACGGGCGGGTATGGACAGCCGGTCGGGCATATCGAGCGCAAACAACCAGGTCTTGTTGTGCGGCTCCAGCGTGACGCTGTAATCGATGGGCTGCGTGGTGTCGGTGAATTGCGGCGCGGCGGGGGCGACAGCCTCGCCCGGCGTCCAGGTGCGCCCGTCGAATTCCCACAGCACCGGGCCGCGCCAGTACATCTGTTCGCGCAGCGGCGTCTGGCCCGCGTAGCCGACGCGGAACGCCACTTCCTCCGACAGGCTCAGGCGGGCGAAGCTGCCCGGCGCCATCTTGTCGTCCAGCCCGGTGCTGGCGAAGGCATCCTGCGGCAATCCCCACAGCGGGCCCTGCACGCGCGGGAACAGGACGAATAAAATCAGCATCAGCGGAATGGCCTGCAACAGCAATACCGAGGCGATGCGCAGCCGCCCCCCGAGCGGAATGCTCTGCCCGTGCAAATGCACCCAGGCGGTGGTGGTGACCAGCAGCGTCGCAAGCATGTACAGCGCGCTCGGGATGCTTTGCGAGTAGAAAAAATTGGTGATGATGATGAAGCAGGCGAGATAGACCAGCACCATCGCATCGCGCGGGCCGCGCAACTCCATGAACTTGAGCGTGGTGAGCAGGATCAGCAACGTGACGCCGACTTCGCGCCCGAACAACGTGCGGAACTCGATCAGGATGCCGCCCACGCTGGCGAAGGTGATCGTCAGCAGCAGCCAGCGCATGGGCAAAGCCCCGCCGCTATGGGCGAGATAGGCGCGCCACGCCAGCAGCGCGGCGCACAACGCGCTGACCCACGGCGGCAGGTGGTCGGCGTGCGGTGCGCTGACCATGAGGATGGACAGCAGCAGGCCGTAGAGGAGGGCTTTGCTCATTACTTCGTCATTCCCGCGCAGGCGGGAATCCAGATGATTGAGTTGGTGCTCGCAGGGATGGGCGGCCTCTTGCACAATTCGCAAAAAATCCCCGCAAAGCGGGGCAATCTTGCAGTTTTGCCTGCTCCGCAGGATTTTTGTTTTTGCTGGATTCCCGCCTGCGCGGGAATGACGGAAATCAGCATTGCGTAGCAGGTCATTTTGTTTCAATCACTCCGAACAACGCAATCCGGCGCAGGCACTCGTCGCGCTGCGCCGCGCCGTTGCCGGGCGGCAATTCGCCATCCGGCAGGCGCAGGCCGTAGCGCAACCCTTGTGCCTCGGCATCCAACACCCAGCGCGTCATACGCGCCAGCCGGTCTTCGTCGTTGCGCTCCGGCGCGTCGGCCATGTCCAGCCACAACTCTTCGCCGACCTGCGCGGAGAACTGCTTGACCTGCAAACCCTGTTCGCGCGCAAAGGCTTTCCAGGCGATGCGCGGCAGGGCGTCGCCCGCCACGTAGTTGCGCAACCCGCTGAAGTCGTCGTCGCCGGCGATGTTGCGCCTGCCCGCGCCGTCCGGCGCATTGCCCCGCGGCAGCGCGGCTTCTGCAAGGGGTTTGGGATAAATCAGGCAGCGCGCATCGAAATGCAGGTACGACCAGGCATGAAACACGCCGAGCGGGAATTCGGTGTACAGCGTCAGCCTGCCCAGCGGCAGCCAGCCGCGCCGCATGGCGCGCACGGGGAACGCGACGGCGATGTCCTGCTGTGCGGGAACATCGAAGCTGACCGTGTTGCCGTGGCCGTCGCGCAGAATCAGGCCATAGCGAGGCAACTTGCCGTGATTGCGGAAATGCAGCACGAATCGCGCAGTCCCGCCGCCGAACACGGCATCGGCATGGCCGGCGCGGATTTCCAGGTGCGCGAGATTGCGGAAAGCGTGCAGCATGGACATCGCCGCCATGGTCGCCAGCAGGAAGGTCAGGACATAGCCCAGACTCAAGTTGTAGTTGATGTCGCCGAGCAGCATCAGCACCAGCACGACGGCCAGCGCCAGGCCTTGCCGGGTGGGAATGATGTAGATGCTGCGCTGGGTCAGCGTGACGACTCCGTGATCCTGGCGCTGGCGGCGCAGCGCCCAGGCGGTGAAATGTTTTCGGAGTGCGGCGAGCACGGGGTATCAGGAAATTCGCGTAGCGCTACGGGATTGCGACCGCCTCGATCAGCTCGCGCGCCAGCGTGTCGCTGTTTTGCTTCTGGTATTCGCCGGCGGCTTGCAGGCGGTGGCTGACCACGCCGGGCAGCACCGCCTGCACGTCTTCCGGGATGACCGCCTCGCGCTCGTCGAGCAGCGCCCATGCGCGTGCGGCGGAGAGCAGCGCCAGCCCGGCGCGCGGGCTGAGGCCGTGCGTGTAGCGCGCCGCTTCGCGCGTATGGCGCAGGATGGCCTGGAGGTAGTCGAGCAGTGCCGGGGAGGCGAACACCTGTCTGACGCGCTGTTGCAGCGCCAGCAATTCCGCGCTTTCCATCTGCGGCCCGAGCCCGGCGATGAGCTCGCGCCGGTCGACGCCGGACAGCAGGCCGCGTTCCGCCTGCGCGTCGGGATAGCCCATCTGGATGCGCATCAAAAAGCGGTCCAGTTGCGATTCCGGCAGCGGGAATGTGCCGGCCTGATGCAGCGGATTTTGCGTGGCGATGACGAAAAATGGCGCGGGCAGCGGGCGCGTCGTGCCTTCGATGGTCACCTGCTGCTCCTCCATCGCTTCCAGCAACGCGCTCTGCGCCTTGGGCGTGGCGCGGTTCACTTCATCCGCGAGGATCATCTGTGCGAAAATCGGGCCGGGGTGAAACTCGAATTTCTCGTTGTCGCGCTGGTACACCGATACGCCGAGGATGTCGGCGGGTAGCAGGTCGCTGGTGAACTGGATGCGCTGGAACTGTAAATTCAGCGAGCGCGCCAGCACCTGCGCCAGCGTGGTCTTGCCTACTCCCGGCATATCCTCGATGAGCAGATGGCCGCGCGCCAGCAGGCAGGCCAGCGCGAGGCGGATCTGCTGCGGTTTGCCGAGGATGATCTGCTCGGCCTGTTTAATGACGTTTTTCAGAGATTGGCTCATGGGGGTTCCTCAAAAACCGTGAAAGGTGAAACGTGAAATGTGAAACGTAGAACCGCTTCTTCGTTTCACATTTCACGTTTCACAGCATTATCTTCACGTTTCACGGCATTAAAATCGCCGTAACCACCTTGCGTCCCTCGGCTGCCAAGATATTGTAGGTGCGGCATGCCGCAGGCGTGGTCATGCATTCCACGCCTATGCCCGCTTCGGTCAGCGCGCGATACAGGCGCGGGTGCGGGAAGCGTTGAAGCTCACCGGTGCCGAGCAGCAGGATATCCGGTTTCAAGGCGAGGAACCAGGCAAAATGGGCTTCGTCCAGCGCCTCGAAACCGCCAACCTGCCAATCGCTGCGCACTTCGTCGGCACGCACCACGATGCTGCGCTCATGGCGCTCGCCGTTGACCATGACATAATCCGCGCCGTAGGCGGTGAACAGTTTGGTATCGGCGGGATTGGCCAAGTGCAGTTTCAAAGTCTGGCTCCTTTATCGTGTGGCATTTGCTGTGCGGGGGCGGCACGGGTAAAATCGCGCCCTTTGCAGCTTTGTGCCGAATTTTATCATGCAGGTGCGCGATTCATCGCGCCCACATTAGGTGAACCGTGAAACCAATATTGAAATCGACCAAGCTTTCCAACGTGTGCTACGACATCCGCGGCCCGGTGATGGAACGCGCCAAGCAGATGGAGGAAGAGGGCCACCGCATCATCAAGCTGAACATCGGCAACCTCGCGCCGTTCGGTTTCGAGGCGCCGGAGGAAATCCAGCAGGACGTGATCCTGAACATGCCGAATTCGTCCGGCTATTCCGACTCGAAGGGCATGTTCGCGGCGCGCAAGGCGATCATGCATTACTGCCAGTCGAAGCATATCAAGGGCGTCGGCCTGGAAGACATCTACATCGGCAACGGCGCATCGGAGCTGATCGTGATGGCGATGCAGGGGTTGCTCAATACCGGCGACGAGGTGCTGGTGCCCGCGCCGGACTATCCGCTGTGGACGGCGGCGGTCACGCTGGCGGGCGGCACGCCGCGCCATTATCTGTGCGACGAGCAGAACGAGTGGATGCCGGAACTTGCCGACATACGCCGCAATATCACGCCGCGCACGCGCGCCATCGTCATCATCAACCCGAACAATCCGACCGGCGCGCTGTATTCCGACGAGCTGTTGCGCGAAGTGGTGGAGATCGCGCGCGAACACCAGCTCATCGTTTTCGCCGACGAGATTTACGACAAGATGCTGTACGACGGCGCGACGCACACCTCGATTGCGTCGCTGGCCGACGACGTGCTGTTTCTCACGCTGAACGGCCTGTCGAAAAATTACCGCGCCTGCGGCTATCGCTCCGGCTGGATGGTGGTGTCAGGCGAAAAAAAACACGCGCAGGACTATATCAACGGCCTGACCATCCTGGCTTCGATGCGCTTGTGTTCCAACGTACCGGGGCAATTTGCCATCCAGACCGCGCTGGGCGGCTACCAGAGTATCGACGACCTGGTTGCGCCGGGTGGGCGTCTGTGCAAGCAGCGCGACCTGGCTTACAAGCTGATCACCGCGATTCCCGGCGTAACCTGCGTCAAGCCCAAGGCCGCGCTGTATCTGTTCCCGCGTCTCGATCCGGCAATTTACCCGGTCTCGGACGACCAGGCATTCATCCTGGAACTGCTGGAAGAAGAGAAAGTGCTGGTGGTGCAGGGCAGCGGTTTCAACTGGATACATCCAGACCACATCCGCGTGGTGTTCCTGCCCAATGCGGATGATCTGGTCGAGGCGATCGGGCGCATCGCGCGTTTTCTGGAAAGCTACCGCAAGCGGCATAGCGCATAAACCCCGTAGGATGCGCTGAGGCACGAAGCGCATCGTTTGCGATTGATGCGGTTCGCAAGCTCACCGCATCCTACGGTTGTTAAAAATTACACTTAGGGCTGACTGATGAACGCAATTAAACCAATCAACGTAGGACTCCTCGGCATCGGCACCGTCGGCGGCGGCACCTTTACCGTGCTGCAACGCAACGCGGAGGAAATCGCGCGCCGCGCCGGGCGCCCGATCCGCATCACTGTGGTCGCCGACAAGAATCTGGAACTGGCGCAGCAGGTCACCGGCGGCGCATGCCGTATCACCGACGACGCTTTCGCGGTCGTTGCCGATCCTGAAGTGGACATCGTGATCGAGTTGATTGGCGGCTACGGTGTGGCGAAGGAACTGGTGCTCAAGGCGATTGCCAACGGCAAGCATGTGGTCACCGCCAACAAGGCCTTGCTGGCGACGCACGGCAACGAGATTTTCAAGGCAGCGCAGGACAAGGGCGTGATGGTCGCGTTCGAGGCGGCAGTGGCGGGCGGCATCCCGATCATCAAGGCGCTGCGCGAAGGCCTGAGCGCGAACCGCATCCAGTGGATCGCCGGGATCATCAACGGCACCACCAACTTCATCCTGTCCGAGATGCGCGACAAGGGCCTGAGCTTCGATACCGTGCTGAAGGAAGCGCAGCGCCTCGGCTACGCCGAGGCCGATCCGACCTTCGACATCGAAGGGGTGGATGCGGCGCACAAGATCACCATTCTTTCCGCGCTGGCTTTCGGCATCCCGATGCAGTTCGACAAGGCGTACATCGAGGGGATTTCAAAACTGGATGCCACCGACATTCGCTACGCCGAACAGCTCGGCTACCGCATCAAATTGCTGGGCATCACCAAGCGCACCCAAGAAGGCGTGGAGTTGCGCGTGCATCCTACATTGATTCCGACCAAGCGCCTGATCGCCAATGTCGAAGGCGCGATGAACGCGGTGCTGGTGCAGGGCGACGCCGTCGGCTCGACGCTGTATTACGGCAAGGGCGCGGGAGCAGAACCCACCGCCAGCGCGGTGATCGCCGATCTGGTTGACGTGACGCGTATGCACACCGCCGACCCGGAACATCGCGTGCCGCACCTGGCGTTCCAGCCGGATCAACTGGCCGACCTGACTATCCTGCCGATGGACGAAGTCACCACCAGCTACTATCTGCGCCTGCGCGTGCAGGACAAGCCGGGCGTGCTGGCGGACATCACGCGCATCCTCGCCGACGAGCAGATTTCCATCGACGCGGTGATCCAGAAGGAACCTGGCGAAGGCGAAGAGCAGACCGACCTGATCCTGCTCACCCACCAGACGCGCGAGAAACGCATCAACGCGGCGATAGGCAAGGTGGAAGCGCTGCCGGTGGTGGCGGGCAAGGTGACGAGGTTGAGGTTGGAAGAGTTGGATAAGTAGCCATGACAAAGCATAATGGCATGACATCAGAGCAATTCCTGCAACATTTGCAATCTCATGCCGAATCCTTTGCTGCCGCAGTAGCGACCAATGAGGGTGATTGGATCATCAAAGGTTTTATCGACGTATATCAGCGGATTTATACTATCTCCGTTGATACTAAAATCATTTCCAAAGTTCTTGAGCTACTGCTTTTTCCGATGTTCGTTGAATTCGGTAAGCGGCATGGTTTGGAAGTCGAATTGTCACCGCATCAAAATTTTTATCCCGACTTAACGTTTGTCGATAAAAAGACGGGGAACAAATTCGCCGTCGATATAAAAAGTACCTATCGAGTGGATGATGCGAATGTGAATGGCATGACACTAGGCGCATTTACTGGATACTTCCGTAATCGCAAGAGTAGAAAAAATACGATGTATCCGTATGGCGAGTATCAGGGGCATTTTGTTTTGGGTGTGATCTACTCAAAGCCCTTGAATGCAATTGACGAAAGAAAACAGTATGTGTTGAAAGATATTAAAAAGATTCCGTCAGTCATTAAAGATTTTCAGTTTTTCGCACAACCAAAATATCGCATTGCAGCGTCAAGACCGGGAAGTGGAAACACCAAGAATATCGGCTCGACTGCGCGGATTGACCATCTATTGAATGGCGCGGGAGTTTTTGCAAAATTGGGGGAGGGGGTCTATGACGACTACTGGATGTTCTATTTGACTAAGGACATGGCCAATGCATTAGATATTGAGCGCCCCTATACCAATTTGAAAACTTACCTCGAATACAAGCAGCGGGGTGTCGATACGTTGCGTAAGTACGAAAAAGAGATTTCCTTGCTTGGCGACGACGAGCCGGATGGAGAGGAAGACACGCAATGAGTTCACCACCGCTTGTTCCGCCGATTAAATGCCAAGGTATAAAAACCAAGCTGGTGGCTGAGATAGCCAACATGGCCGGAGAGTTGTCGGATGGTAGATGGGTTGAGCCGTTTTGTGGCTCTGGTGTGGTTGCATTAAATCTTCAGCCCAAGCGGGCGTTGCTCTGTGATTCAAACATTCACATTATTCAGTTTTACAAAGACATTCAGTCAGGTCAATTAACCTCTCTTGGTGTAAGAGAGTTTCTGAGTGAGCAAGGGGCAAAATTGCTCTCCATTGGAGAGGTATATTTTTACGAGGTGCGAGAGCGCTTTAACAATAAGCCTAACTCTTTGGATTTTCTATTTTTGAACAGATCATGTTTTAACGGGGTGATGCGTTTCAATCGTTCTGGCAGATTCAATGTGCCGTTTTGCCGAAAGCCGGAAAGGTTTGCGCCAGCTTACATCACTAAAATAGTGAATCAGGTGCAAACCATTTCCAGAGTGGTGTCGGTTTCTGATTGGGAATTTAAAGTTGCCGACTTCAGGGAGTCGATTGCAGCGGCGAAGCGTGACGATTTCGTTTATGCAGACCCCCCTTACGCAGGTCGGCACACAGATTATTTCAATGGATGGTCAGAGCAGGACGAGGCGGATTTGGCTGATTTACTCTCCAATTTACCGTGCAAATTTATACTCTCTACTTGGCATAGCAATGAATTTAGAACCAATTTGCAAGTAGAGAAAAACTGGGTGTCAGAGCATTTTCATATTTTTACCAAGGCGCATTACTATCACGTTGGTGCAGCAGAAGAGTTGCGGCATCCCATGCTGGAGGCGTTGATAACAAACTTTGGTTATAACGAGGCTGTTGGCAGCCATGAGGCGCGTCAACAATCATTATTCGTTGAGCAACAGCGTGCGCGCTACGCCACCATTTAAGCAAGCGAGAAATAAAATGAAATACACCAGCACCCGAGGCGGCATGGCCGCAAAACCCTTCACCGACATCCTGCTCGGCGGACTGGCCGATGACGGCGGTCTGGCGATTCCCGATCATTATCCGAAGCTGAGCAAGGCCGAGCTTGCGGCGATGCGCGGCATGACTTACCGCGAGTTGGCGTTCGAGGTGATCAGCCGCTTCGCCACCGACATCCCGGCGGATGATCTTAAAGCCATCATCGCCAGAACCTACACCGTACAGGCTTTCGGCAGCGAGGAGATCACGCCGCTCAGAACGCTGGAACCTGGCCTGCATATCCTCGGCCTGTCGAACGGCCCGACGCTGGCGTTCAAGGACGTGGCGATGCAGCTGCTCGGCAACCTGTTCGAGTACGCGCTGGCGAAAGATCACGCCGAGCTGAACATCCTCGGCGGTACGTCCGGGGATACGGGCTCGGCGGCGGAATATGCGATGCGCGGCAAGCGCGGCATCCGCGTGTTCATGCTGTCGCCGCTCGGCAAGATGAGCCCGTTCCAGACCGCGCAGATGTATTCGCTGCAAGACCCGAACATCTTCAACATCGCGGTCACCGCGCCGTTCGATACCTGCCAGGATATGGTGAAAGCGGTGTCGAACGACCTGGCCTTCAAGGAGAAATACCGGATCGGCACGGTCAATTCGATCAACTGGGCGCGCGTCGTCGCGCAGGCGGTTTACTATTTCAAGACCTATTTCGCGCTGACAAAAAGCGACGACGAGCAGGTTTCCTTCGCCGTGCCGTCAGGAAATTTCGGCAACGTCTGCGCCGGGCATATCGCCAAACAGATGGGTTTGCCTATCGCGAAGCTGATCGTCGCGACCAACGAGAACGATGTGCTCGACGAGTTCTTCAAGACCGGCGTGTATCGCCCGCGCGCGGAAACAATGCACACCAGCAGCCCGTCGATGGACATCACCAAGGCCTCCAACTTCGAGCGTTTTGCCTATGACCTGGTCGGGCGCGATCCAAAAATCCTCAAGGGTTTGTGGCAGCAACTGGAAAAGGATGGCTCGTTCGATTTGAGCCAAACGCCGTATTTCGCCAAGGTGCATGAATTCGGCCTAGCCTCCGGGGCCAGCAGCCACGCCGACCGCATCGCCACCATCCGCCGCGTGCATCGGCAATACGGCGTGGTGATCGACCCGCATACCGCCGACGGCGTGAAGGCCGGGCTGGAGCACCGCGAGGCGGGCATCCCGCTGGTGTGTCTGGAAACCGCGCTGCCGGCCAAGTTCGAGGAAACTATCCGCGAGGCGCTGGGGCAAGATCCGCAGCGCCCGGCGGGCTACGAGAACATCGAAAGCCTGCCTCAACGCTTCGACACGCTGCCGCCGGATGTCGCGCAGCTCAAGGCGTTCATCGCCGCACGCGTACCGCGTTAACGTAAAATTCGCGTAGCGACGAACCGCACCCCACGCCCTTTGGGAGAGGGGGTGAGGGAACGACTGGTGCAGGCCATTTCATCATTTGGCATGATCGTTAGGCGGCAGCGTCAATCCGAGGGTGGGGTGCTGAAAGGCGCCCGGCATCAAAACCAGGGCTATATGGTCACGTGATATTTCGTCAGGCGATCGTTCAGATGGGTTTGATCGGGTTCCTGGTGGTATTTGAGAAAAGTGATGCCGGAGCGGAAAAGACACTCGTTGCTGTCGTGAACCGAATAAATCACCTTTCCGTATACCTCGATGATGTGCGGGCCGGTTTCCACATTGAGCGGCGGGAGGTAAATATGAAGGTTGACGAACTTCGTCGACTGCAGGTTGATATCCAGAAAAACCGCAGCCCCTTTTGTGGAAATATCCTTGATAAGGCCGCGACAGCTTTTCTGCTCGTTGACGACGACCACGGTCGGCCACTTTACCCGGAAGCGCGGCTCGCGACGGTGTTCCTTTAATCCCTTGGCAAGGGGCTGCGTTAACGGTTCTGCACCGGAAATCGCCAGCTGTAAATCCGCAGGGACGTCTGTTGTGTAATCGGCAATGGTTTCGTCTGACATGGCGGGGTGGTGGTTCGATGGTGGATGCTTGCATGGTGACAACGAAAAGCTTTAGCGTCAAGGTGGTTTTCATTTGGATTGTTTACGTGAGGTAAGGGGTATATCGATTGACAGCCCGGCGATTGCCGCTCGGCTGCAAAGCAGGCGTTCCCGGGTTTGCTATAATCCGCGCCCTTTGTTATCGAATACCACCCCATGACGACTTTATCGTGGATCATAGCGGCCAGCCTGGCGGGCGGCATCCTGAGCGTGTTGTGCGCCGCACTATTCGCATTGAATGCCCGCGCGCACTGGGTCGGTTCGCTGGTCAGTTATGCCATCGGGGCGCTGCTCGGCGCGGTGTTTCTCGACATCCTGCCCGAAGCGATGGAGACCGGCAGCAGCGCGGCGGCAGTGAGCGGCACGGTGCTGGCCGGCATCCTGTTGTTCTTTACGCTGGAAAAATTGCTGCTGTGGCGGCACTGCCACCACAGTGGATGCGAAGTGCACGAGTGCAATGAGCATGGGCGCAGCGGCACGATGATCATGATCGGCGACACTTTCCATAATTTTGTCGACGGCGTGATTATTGCGGCGGCATTCCTTGCCGACACGCAGCTCGGCATCGTCACCGCTCTGGCAGTCATCGCGCACGAAATCCCGCAGGAAGTCGGCGATTTTCTGATCCTGATGCATTCCGGATACAGCAAGGCACAGGCCTTGCGCGTCAACCTGCTATCCAGCCTGGCGATGCTGGTTGGCGGCGTACTGGCCTATTTTGCCTTGCAGTCGGTGCAGAGCGTTGTGCCGGTCTTGCTGGCATTGGCTGCGTCAAACATGATTTACGTGGCGGTTGCCGACCTGATTCCGGGGTTGCATAAACGCACGCAACTGCGCGACACCGTTCAGCAAGTGGCGCTGATTGCGCTTGGGGTCGGTTCCATTTTTCTGATCGGGGTGCTGGTTCACGAATAACTGCCGGGTCTGCTGTGGTCGGGCCGGAATGACAGTGACCTTAATATGCCTCTGTTGTGAATTAAGTAATGATCAATAGAAAGTCGAGCCGGACCATGTTTCCTTTGCACGGCATATTCGAGCGGAAGCCAGACCATCCGATGTTCGACGTGGCGGAAGCTCAAAAACTTCATTGCCGGCAAGCCGAGTTCGCCGACATGAAAAAAGTGCATTTGCTCGTTTGCGATTTGTTTTTGCCGGAAGATGTTGCTGCCGGGGTTTGCGCGGGTTTGCGTCTGCCGGCGCTGGAAAACATGCTGGCGCGCGGAACTCCGGCCAGCCCGGCGTCAACGGGGGAGGGCGCTTCGCTGGAGACGCTGTTGTGCGAAGCGTTCGGTGTGCAGCGCCAGACGCAAGCTCCGATTGCGCCGTTTTCCGCCGCGTTCGACGGGCTGGGCGAGGGCGGCGGATGGTTGCGCGCCGACCCGGTGCACCTGCGCTTGCAGCGCGATCAAATGGTGTTGTTGCCGGAGACAGGAATCGAGGCGGGCGAGGCGGGGCAATTGTGCGCTGCCTTGAACGAGCACTTTGCCGGGCAGGGCATGGAGTTTTTTGCGCCGCACCCGCAGCGCTGGTATATACGCGTTGCCGCGTTGCCGGACATCGAAACCGTGCCGCTGTCGCAGGCTGCCGGGCGCAATGTGCGCGACTTGCTGCCCAAAGGCAGACAGGCGGCGCACTGGCATCGGATATTCAACGAAATCCAGATGTTGCTGTTTGCGCACCCCGTGAACGAAGCGCGCGAGACGCGCGGCGAATTGCCGGTCAATAGCCTGTGGTTGTGGGGCTGCGGCTGCACGGGGGATGCATCGCCGCAAAGAGCTTATGACTGCGTCGGCTCGGATGAGACGCTGGCAGAAATGCTTGCCGTTGCGACGGGGATTACGTTTGCGGGATGGTCGGCGCAATGGCGCGACGAGGAAAGTTGCGACAGACAATTGCTGGTATGGGTGGGCTTGCGCCAAGCTTTGCGGCGCGGCGACCTGGATGCCTGGCGCGCCGCTTTGCAGGAATTTGAAACGGGTTATGCGCAGCCGCTGTGGCGCGCGTTGCGCGCCGGGAGGATTGCGCAATTGCAGTTGGATATCCTGGGCGGGAGCCGCGTCCGGCGCTTGCTCTTGCCCCGTTCCGGCGCCTGGTCGTTCTGGAGACGCGCCAGGCCGCTTGTGGAATATTCTATGGTGCGGGATGCCGCTTCTTGGCATGAGGGATGACCTCCCTTGGCGCGCCACATGAATTGCCTTACTATTGATTCGCATTGTCGTCTTTTTTTGTTTTTCCTCGCCGTAATGATCGCGCGTAGCGCCAGTCATGTCGGTTGTGTGGAATAACTAAAATACGGGGAGGATTGCAACATGAAGCTATTTCGATACCGGTTGTGCACGACATTGTTATTGGCGGGCATGAGTTGTGGAAGTACCTGGGCAGACGGCCATTCTCCAAGCGAGCAAGTCTATTTTCAGGAATTGCCCGTTGTGCTCAGCGCATCCCGGTTGTCGCAGCCGTTATCCGAAACGCCCAATGCGGTAACCGTCATAGATCGCGGGATGATCGAAGCCTCCGGCGCCCGCAATATTGCCGACCTGTTCAAGCTGGTGCCCTCGATGTATGTGGGGTACCAGAATGGGCATACGCCCATCGTTTCGTATCGCGGCGCGACTGATGCTTATGCGCGCAGGATGCAGGTGCTGGTCGATGGCCGTTCGGTGTATCTGCCGGTATTCGGTGAGGTTGACTGGGCTGAACTGCCGCTGGATATCGGCGATATAGACCGGATCGAGGTGGTGCGCGGCCCGGCGGCCGCTTCGCACGGCTCAAATTCCGTGCAGGGCGTAATCAATATCATCACGCGCCATGCTCACGATGTTCGCAGGCCGGAAATTTCAATGAGGTGGGGAGAGGCAGGCATCTCGGATGCATCGTTTCGTTTTGGCGGGGCAGGGGAGAACTGGGATTACCGGGTGACGCTGGCCACGCGTGGCGATACCGGCTTCGACCCTTTGCCGGCGGCCCTTTCCATCCCGCTGAACGACGACAATCGCACGAAATTGTTTAACACCCAGTTGAGCTATCGACCGACCGGCAGCGACACGCTCGATATCCGGCTCGGCTACAGCGATGCCACTCGGCAACAGGGAGAACTGAGTACGGGGTGGTCATCGACTTCGATTTTTACCGGATTGCGCGATCAGAAAGTGCATTCCAATTTCGAGCAGCTTACCTGGCTACACACTTTTGGCGTGGATAGCGACCTCCAGCTCAATTACTACCACATAGGCCGGGATACGAGAGACGAGCGTTACAGCACTCCCTGCGTTCATTGCACACCCGCCGCCTTGAATTCGATCGCTTCCGGGAGTTACCCGCTTTTCGATAACGCCGCCGTTCACCGTCGCGATTTCGAAGTGCAGCATACGCTGAACACTACTCCCGATAATCGCCTGGTATGGGGGATCGGTGTGCGCCAGGACTCGGCAACTGCCCCGAACAATTTGAGGTATTCGCCCAAATGGCGCGAATACCGCCTGTTTGCGCACGACGAACTGCGTATCACTCCGGCAAACCTCGTCAATATCGGTGCGATGGCGGAAAGAAACGCGCTGGGGCAAACACGCGTTTCACCGCGCGTTTCATTCAACCATCACCTTACGCAACGCGACACCCTGCGCGCCAGCGTTTCGGTGGCTTACCGCAACCCGGAAATGGTCGAGGAGCTGGGGGAGCAATCTGTCCCGTTGAATCATGTGGGAGGCAGACAGTGGACATGGCACAATTTTTCGGCGGCCGGCGGATTGAGCCCGGAAAAAGCCATTTCACGGGAAATCGGCTATATCGGTCAGCTGGACGAAGCAGGCTCAACCCTTGACGTCAGGGCATATCACGACCAGATCAGCAAAATCATCTGGGTAGACCTCGTTGCCGACCCCAATTCGATCGTAACCCCGAAAAGCTTCCAGAGCGATTTCAATGCCAAATACAGCGGGCTGGAAGGCACACTTAATTACAGGCTGGGAGCGCGCAGCAGGCTGATTTTGAACTACGCGCATCAGTTTTCCACCAGTGCGACCCCATCGCGTATTTCGCCCGTTGGCGCTATCAATGCTGCGCTGCTGACTTATGCCGGCAGGTACTCGCAGACCGTGCCGAAGGATAGCGCCAGCCTGTTGCTTTCGCATGATTTTTCGGGCGGGCTCCAGCTTGGAGCGGCGTATTACCACATAGGCCCGGTACGCATTCTGGACGCCGGAACCCTGCAACCATTGGCGCGCTATCTCGACTTGCGCATCGCCCAAAGACTTGGCAGATGGCAAAGCAATCAGGAAAAATCGGGCGGCGGAGAAATTGCCCTGGTAATAAAGAATGCGCTGAGCGACCACTATTTCGACTACAGCACGCAGACCAGGCACAAGCGGCTCGCCTTTGTTACGGCGAAAGTTAATTTGACTGTGTCAATAAATGCCAAATACTGCCGATAACCCGGTCATCTTCTTTCATGAGGGCGATGTCATGGCTATCGACGACGAAC
>MGXA01000047.1 GCA_001801215.1 Gallionellales bacterium RIFCSPLOWO2_02_FULL_59_110
CTTCGCTATATAATCGCCGCCCGTATCGCCCGGCAACTCCAGCGATGTCCGTGCTGCGGCTCGGTTAAACGTAATTTGTGACACAGTGAAATTAAGGAAATGCACGGTAACCGCCGTAGTCCCGTGTTTTTTGGGCTGATCGCCATAGGGCAACAAGGTGCGGCGAGCAAACATTGACCATACCCAAACGCATCGCCGTCCGGCGACCCATGCAGCATGAAAGAGCGCCGAGTCGCATCAAGCAGCGCGGATCACAACGAAGGACACTTTGCGTGGCCTGGTGAACATACATTCAATGCAATACCTAGAGGTGGCCCATGTGTGCGCAAGCGATAGACCAGACAAAGCAATCGCGGCAACTATCGGGAGGGGGCTGGAAGATGGAATCCGGGGCCGGGCAGGGAACGCGTATCAGTGTGCCGTGGCCGCTCGGCGAGCCTGAGCGCAACTGCGCACTTGACCTGAGCGATAAATACGGCCCACCACGCACTGATAATACTGTCATTCGCCCAGAGAGATTTTTGGTATGAACAGTTAAGGTTAGGGCTGTCATCAACAGCTGTTGTGGGCTGAACTGCCACCAGCTAAAGCAGATGGGTTAGCGCAGTCAGGAGCGACGACCAAAGCCGTCAGCCGCACCTGCCGAAACGCGCGTGGGTCAACCCATGAAAACAAATGTCAGCTGCCTAAGCAGGTGACTTTTACCAGGTTTGCCGATAAGGCACCCAGAAACAGGAGGTAATAATGAATGAAAAAAAGCGCGTCTTGATCGTCGAAGACCATACCTTGTTGAGGGCCGGCATCAAGGCACTGCTATCGCAGGACAAGGACATCGAGATTGTGGGTGAAGCCAATAATGGGCGCGATGCCGTCCAGTTGGCCGGAACGCTTGCCCCGGACCTGGTGCTGACCGATCTGTCGATGGCCGGCATGAACGGCATTGAATCCATCGTGGATATCAAGCGGCGCTATCCCGGCGTCCGCGTGCTGGTGCTCACGATCCACAAGGAGGATGAATATATTTTCGCAAGCTTGCGGGCGGGTGCCGATGGCTACATTCTCAAGGATGCGTCGCATGACGAATTGCGCATCGCAATTCGCAGCGTGATGGGCGGCAAAACTTACCTGAGCCCGGACATATCGGCAAAAGTGATTAATGGCTATCTGGATACCGACAAGACATCCAGCCCGAAAAGTGTCTGGGATACCTTGACCCATCGCGAAAGGGAGGTGCTGAAACTGGTGGCCGAAGGGAATACGAACAAGTTCATTGCCGACTATTTTTTCCTGAGTATAAAAACAGTCGAAAAACATCGATCCAATCTGATGAAAAAGCTCAATGTGCACAACGCATCGATGATGACCGCTTATGCCATAGAAAAAGGGCTGGTTGCTTCCAGCCGTTGAGCATGGCGGCTCTCGCGGTGAATATTTTGTTGAGAAGGAAACATCGTGACCAATAAAACAATTCAGCATGACGTTACGCCACTTTGGCGCGGACACCGCCCGGTTGCTCGGCTTGCCCGAAGCGCGAATCAATTCGTGGGCGCAGTCGCCTTACCGTCCCGTTCACCGGAAGTTGACCTGACGGCCACAACCCGCACATGGATGTGCGAACACTTTTTTCCCGCCGGCAACACTCCGATCGCGCCCCGTTAACTGAGTTGAACCAGGCTCAATTGAGCGTTTTTCTAACCCGGGCAAAGATAGTCATCATGAATAGACCGATAGTGTAAGCAGCAGTACCACACCCCGATTCTCGTCGGAAAACAAACCGAATACAGCCTTAGCCATTATTGAAAAAGCAGGGCTTCCTGCATAGCATGAAACGATAAAGGGGGGTTCTCACAGGAGGCATTTATGAAAATCTTGGAATGCATTCCAACGTTGATCATGATTGGGCTCTGCATTGCGCAACCGGCCTGGTCTGGTATCTATGCCTACAGCGCTGCCGACGGCACGGTGAATCTGAGCAATGTGCCGGCGGACAGCAATTACGTCATCCTGCTGCCGGCGCCGCAGGAGGCAATGCCTGCTGCAGCAGGCCCCGGCAAGCCGGCGGCAGAGTTTGTCAACAAAGCGCAATACGACATGATTGTTGCCGAAATCGCCCGCGCCTACGGTCTGGACGGCGCGCTGCTCCATGCGGTGATCTCGGTGGAATCGCGCTACACCCCCAACGCCGTTTCAAGCAAAGGCGCGGTGGGCTTGATGCAACTCATGCCGGGCACCGCGAAGCAATATGGCGTCACCGATTCCTTCGACCCGGTGCAGAATCTCCACGGCGGAGCAAGGCACCTGCAATATCTGCTGAAGATTTTCAACAATGATATCAGCCTCGCCCTCGCGGCCTATAACGCGGGCGAAGGTTCGGTCGCGAAACATGGGAACCGTATTCCGCCCTTCCGCGAAACCGCAAAGTATGTGCCGCAGGTGTTGGGTTTCTATCAGAGGTATCAGGCAGAATCGCTCTGAACCTGTTGTTCCGCGCAGACAAACGATCTTCCCGCGCCAGTCGCGGGTTAACCGTGCAGCCTGTCTGCCTTGTGGCCAGGCTGCTCGAACAGGCTGGAAAATCCGTAATGATCGTCCGGGACGATATCCTCGTTTGCCATGTTCGATGTCTCGGGGTCGATCTCAGGATGCCAGAAGAAGTTGTATCCGCGCATTTGTTCCTCGACTTCTTCCGGATGATTTTTCAGGTAGCGGTTCATGAAATTCGCGAACTCGGAAACGTAGCTCTTATCCATCTGTTGCCTCCTTCTCAGTGAACGACGAGCCACGTTTCCCATGCTGCCCGGTCCGGCGCCACGGCACGGAAAGCGCTTGCGCCAGGCCTTACTTGATCTTGAGTTGTTTGGCGGCACTGCTGGCTTTTTTCGGTAATTTCAGCTCCAGCACGCCATTTTCGTAGCTGGCCTCGGCTTTGGCATCGTCCACTTCGCTATCCAGGCTGAAACTCCGGTAGCTCGATCCAATGGAACGCTCGGAACAAATGACTTTTTCGTCCTTCGTTTCCGTTTTTTCCTGCTTGGTTTCGGCGCTGATGCAAACCCGGTTGCCTTCCACTTCCACATTGATATCTTCTTTCGCCACGCCGGGAATTTCCGCCTTGACGGTATATTCCTTGTCGCTTTCGGTCAGGTCGATCCTGATCTGGGGAACAGTTTCCAATTCACCGTTGAAAGGGCGCATCCCCAAACTCCTCAGCCAGTCTTCGTCGCGGAATGGGTCGAAACGGGTAAGCCTGCTGAAAAGCGGGTTGAGCTGCATGAGATTCGCCATGATGATTTCTCCTTGTGCGAGTTGATGAAACATTGAATGACCAGTCTTGGTTCCGGCGCCTTTGCGCCAAGCTTTTCCGCTTCATGGGCCGGTTAAGGCGCGTGAATATTGGATGCTTGCTTACCCTTGGGACTTTGCACTACGTCAAAGATGACTTTTTGACCTTCCTGGAGCGACTTGAAGCCGCTCATGCTGATCTCGGAATAGTGTGCGAACAGATCCGCGCCGCCATCGTCGGGTGTGACAAAACCGAAGCCCTTTGCGTCGTTAAACCATTTAACTGTACCGGTTGCCATGTTGTCGTTTCCTTTCGTTCTGAAAAATATGAAATATCCCGCATAAATGTCCGAGTCCGGAATTGCACGCGGAAAGGTTTAAAGTGGAGCCTCACAATCGAAGCCACATTAACTCGTTCCGGCCGGGCAATTTTTTCGATGCGGGAAAATGCTGCTGCCCCGGTTCGCGCTACGGTTTTTCTGCTTGAGGCCGAAAATTGCCGATGCGCAACCGTGCTTGCCAATATAGACTTCCGGCACAGCGGTTCAATGGGGTGTTTACCCGCCTTGCCGGGTGGGTGAATACCTGAGTTTCCACAGCTCGACGGCAGCCATCGGGCCGGGCGGCCGCTCGCCGCGACCGCCCAAGCCGGACGAGCCGAAACAAAATGTCGGGCTGCGCGTGTGTTGTTGGGCTTCTGCCCTTACAACCACGGCCTACCCCTTGCGGGTGATGCCCAACATGGTGGGCACAGCCCACCCTACGCCAGAGCTTGATCTACGATACATCTTTGTCATTTTTTGACATCACTTGACTGGTAAGTGCCTAAGCCGGACAAGCCGGAACCAAACGGCCCGGATGAAACGCAGTGAAATCCGGGAACGGATATGATGCCCCCGGATTCCGCTATCGCTGCATCCGGGCTACAAACCCCGCAAGGCTCACCTTCGTTCAAACCCTTGCCAATGCCAGACAAATGCAAAACTCTTGTCATGATTTGACATCACTTGACTGGTAAGTGCCTAATAAGTTGGCAAACTACGCCAACCAAGTCATTGGCTAACGGCAGCAAAGTCGCAGGTTAAGCCCGACCTGCATTTTGGGTTCCGGCTTGTCCGGTTTGGGGGAGTGGAATGAAAATACGCTTACATTACCGCATTATTCCATGACTGCGGCATCCCGGTACTCATGATTAAATTTCCCGAGTATCGCGAAACCGTGATGGCTCAATGCAAAATGGGCAAATCCATCTGCGACGTCGAAAATGATGTTTTTTCTACCAGCCACAACGTGGTCGGAAACATGCTGACCCGCAGCTGGATGCTTCCCGACCATATATGCAAGGCCATTCTGTATCACCACGACCCCGACATCTTTACTTCGACGGGCAAGAATGTCCGAACCGTTGCCTGCGATTTAATCGGCATAGTGCATATGGCAGAGTGCGTCGCCGACGAACATTTATTTGTCAGAGATAAAGAGTGGCATCGATTTGAACAGGCCGTATTGAAATACTTCGACGTATCTGAACAGGAATTCTCCGAACTTAAGGGGGATATCCTGGCTTACTTGAACGGCGAGTAAAGGAGCACGACGCAATGAGTTTCCGAATGCTGCTCTTTACATCCACTTGGAATAGCGCGTTCACCGCAATACAAAAAACACGGGGCACGCATGTGGATGGGTCGAACAAATTGATGTTTTTAGAGGTGCTCAATAACTCTTGCCGCCTCGCGTAAAAAACTGAGTGAAACCTATTGATTTCCTCCCGGCCCGCCCCCACACTGAGGGCACAGATCGAAGGGAGGTTGCCATGTCTTCCATCCGCACTCCTGCCGTCGCAGGCCTGTTCTATCCCGCCGATGCCCGGCAGCTTGCGCGTGACGTGCAAGCGCTGCTGGCCGCAGCACCCCCGCATGACCTGACTCCCAAAGCCCTGATCGCCCCTCATGCCGGTTACATCTATTCCGGCCCGGTCGCGGCGACCGCATATGCCACGTTGCGACCGATTGCAGCTCATATTCGCCGCGTGGTGCTGCTCGGCCCCACCCACCGCGTCGCGGTGCGCGGTTTGGCGCTGCCCGGTGTGGAGGCCTTCGATACGCCGCTAGGGCGGATCATGCTGGATGCAGCGGCGGTGCGCAGCATCGCCCATCTGCCGCAGGTGACCGTCAGCGCGCAAGCGCATGCGCTGGAACATTCGCTGGAGGTGCAACTGCCGTTCCTGCAAAGCGTGCTAACGGATTTCACGCTGCTGCCGCTGGCGGTGGGCATGGCGACGCCCGAAGAGGTCGCCGAGGTGCTGGATGCGCTGTGGGGCGGCGAGGAAACGCTGATCGTCATCAGCTCCGACCTGTCGCACTACCTGCCCTATGCCGCCGCGCAGCGCGTGGATCGCTGCACCGTGCAGGACATCCTCGATCTGCGCCAGCCCATCGAACACGACCACGCCTGCGGCGGCACGCCGGTCAGCGGCCTGATCGTCGCGGCGCGCCGCCACCGCCTCACGCCTCATTTGCTCGACTTGCGAAACTCCGGGGACACTGCGGGGTCTCATGACCAAGTGGTAGGGTATGCCGCCCTCGCCTTTACTGAGGAAATTGAACATGAACATCATGAATGCTGAACCGGGCCGCTCCGACGGCACGTTAAACCCCTCCCAGCCTCCTCCACTCCGACAAGCTCGGGACATGCTTGCCGGAGGGGGCGAGAGAAGTCATCCCGCTGAAAATAAGTTGGGAGGTGTTGAGTCTGATGGTCGCCTGTTGCTGCCGATTGCACGCGCCGCGATTTCGCGCGCCTTGAAGGTGCCCTTTACGGTTGATGAATCCGCGCCTTGGCTGGCCGAGCATGGCGCATGCTTCGTCACCCTCACGCAAAACGGCGAGCTGCGCGGCTGCATCGGTACGCTAGAGGCGCACCGGCCATTGCTCGCCGATGTCAAAAGCAATGCGGTATCCGCCGCCATGTACGATCCGCGTTTCATGCCGCTGAGTATCAGAGAGCTCGATATCGTCACGGTCGAAATCTCGCTGCTCTCGCCGACCACCGCGATGGAGGTCAGGGGCGAAGCCGATGCGCTGGCGCAAATACGCCCCGGCATGGACGGCATCGTGTTCGAATATGGAAGCTATCGCAGCACCTTTCTGCCGCAGGTATGGGAACAGTTGCCACAGCCGCGACAGTTCATGGCGCATCTCAGGCGCAAGGCCGGCCTGCCCGACGATTTCTGGGAAGAAGGCGTGAAGCTGTCGCGCTATACAGTGACCAAATGGAGCGAGGAACAAACTTGATCTGTTCGGACAATGTAGCCTGGATGCAGCGCAGCGGAATCCGGGTCGGCCTTTAGACGGCTCCACGGCTTACCCCGCATTCCGCTACGCTACATACGGGCTACATAGGCTATTCCGTGACCAAATGGAGCGAGGAACAAACTCGATCTGTTCGGACAATGTAGCCTGGATGCAGCGCAGCGGAATCCGGGTTGGCTTTTAGACGGCCGCACTGCTTACCCCGCATTCCGCTACGCTACATACCGGCTACAGCGACTATGGCTTTATGGGGATTGAATTAATGGACGAACCGATCAGCACTGCCGAGCGCTATCCCGCCAGATACTGGCACCTGCTGGACGACGGGCGTATCCAGTGCGATCTGTGTCCGCGCGACTGCAAGCTGCGCGAGGGGCAACGCGGCGCGTGTTTTGTGCGCGGCCGCATCGGTGACGCGATGGTGCTCACCACGTATGGGCGCTCCTCGGGTTTCTGCGTCGACCCCATCGAGAAGAAACCGCTCAATCATTTTTATCCCGGCAGCAGCATCCTGTCGTTCGGCACGGCGGGCTGCAATCTCGCCTGCAAGTTCTGCCAGAACTGGGACATTTCCAAATCGCGCAGCTTCGACAGGCTCGCCGACCAGGCAACGCCGGAAGCCATTGCGCGCGCAGCCGCAGAGCATGGCTGCAAGAGCGTCGCGTTCACCTACAACGACCCGATAGTTTTTGCCGAATACGCGATGGACACCGCCGACGCCTGCCACGAGCACGGCATCAAGACAGTCGCGGTCACTGCTGGCTACATCCACGAGCAGCCGCGCCGCGAGTTCTTCGCAAAAATGGACGCCGCCAATATCGATCTGAAAGGATTCACCGACGAGTTCTACGTCAGGCTGTGCGGCGCGCATTTGCAGCCGGTGCTGGACACGCTGAAGTACCTGCGCCAGGAGACCGGTGTCTGGGTCGAGCTGACCACGCTGCTGATCCCCGGCCACAACGATTCGGCGCAGGAAATCAACGCGATGAGCGAATGGATCGTCAAGGAGCTCGGCGCGGACGTGCCACTGCATTTCAGCGCATTCCACCCGGACTACAAGATGCCCGACGTACCCGCCACCCCGCTGGAAACGCTGTTACAGGCGCGACAAATCGCCCAGGCTGCCGGGCTGCGCTATGTCTATACCGGCAACGTGCATAACCGCGAGGGCGACACCACGTACTGCCCGTCCTGCGGCAGCGCGCTGATCGTGCGCGACTGGTACGAAATCGGCCAATACCGCCTCACGCCCGACGGCCATTGCCCGGATTGCCATACGCAAATCGCCGGGCGCTTTGAAAAGTTCAGCAAGGCATTTGGGGCGCGCCGCATTCCCATTGCGATAGCTTCATAGCTCGGATGCAGCGATAGCGGAATCCGGGGTATTGGCTCCATCCCCGGATTACACTGCGTTTCATCCGGGCTTATTTGGTTCCGGCTCGTCCGGTTTAGGAGGAACAACATGAGCACCGTGCATATTCCCGCAGACAATGCCGTACTCGACGGCGAACTGATCATGCCATCGTCTGCCACCGGCGTGGTGCTGTTCGCCCACGGCAGCGGCAGCAGCCGCTTCAGCCCGCGCAACACCTATGTCTCCGAAGTGCTGCAACAACGCGGTATCGGCACGCTGCTGTTCGACCTGCTGACGCGCGAGGAAGACCGGGATTACGAGACACGCTTCGACATCGCGCTGCTCACGCGTCGCCTGCTTGCCGCCACCGCGTGGTTACAGGCCAATCCGGCCACGCTAACGCTCGGGCTCGGTTATTTCGGCGCCAGCACCGGTGCGGCGGCGGCCTTGCGGGCGGCGGCAGAAATGGAAAACAGGATTGCCGCCGTGGTATCGCGAGGCGGGCGCCCTGATCTGGCCGGAGAATTTGCGCTGCGCCGCGTAACCGCGCCGACCCTGCTCATCGTCGGCGCTGCGGACTATGAGGTGATCGAGTTAAACCGGCAGGCCTACGCGCTGCTGAACTGCGAGAAAAAACTCGCGCTGATTCCCGGTGCAACACATTTATTCGAAGAGCCAGACACATTGCAACAGGCGGCGCGCGGCGCGGCGGAGTGGTTCGTGCGCTACCTGTAGCTTGATCACTTATCGGCTAAGCCGACGCTTTCTCCGCGCAACAGATTGCGCTCAAACAAATAAATCCGCTTCAACTATTGAGCTTTACATAAATCATGACACTGAAACAAACCGGCTTGCATCCAACAAGCCGCAATGATTGCGGTCAACATAAGTCCAGATAGCTTGCAACACTACACTAGCCCGCTTTGCATATTTTCTACAACCCCAGTCTGGTGGTGGATGCAGCGGGGTGCGAAGCAGCCCACATTTCCATGAAACGCGCTTTCAGGGCACGCGCATTTTCCGGATCGTGCCGGGCCAGGATGCCGCGCGGATCGTCGAAATGGAAGCGGCGCACATAATGCGCATCGTCGGCTACGGAAAACGGCTCGGTGACCTGATGAAGGCTGGCGGGTGTCTGATGGATAAACATGCCGCTGCCGAACTGGTGCAGCAGCGTCATCATGCGCGGGCACAGGGTAGACAGATAGCGCGCGTCATGCACCAGTATATTTAGCCGGTTAGCCGGGCTGGCGAGCAGAAAGCCGCGCAATATCTCGTGGCGCGCTTCGGCATTAAATCCCTGCCCGTCGAAATTCTTGTCGAACATGCACAGATTGCGGCGCGCCAGCCCGCACAGCGTGTCCAGCGCGGCAGCATAGTCCACAATACCGTCCAATCTGGTGTGTTGCAGCGTGTCGTCGTTCATGGTGCCCTCCCGAAATTCAGACGGGAAAATGTTAGCCGCCCCAATGCCGCAGGTAAAGCGGTTCGTTCGCTTTCACCGGGCATACAACTCATCTTTCCGTCAAGGATTATAGGCGCGTAGTGCCCGGCCCGGCAGCATAAAATTTTTCATAATGCGGCTGAAATATGTTTAAAATGCAGCACAGGGAGAATCATTGATGCCATCTGTTCGCCTTACTGCCGGAATGGAAGCACCGCACTTCGAGTTGCCGGACGCCGACATGGAAACTTTCGCGCTCACCTCGCAGCGGGACAGGAATAATGTCGTGCTGTATTTCTATCCCAGAGACGATACGCCGGGCTGCACCATGGAGGCAAACGAGTTCAGCGAACTGGAAGAAGAGTTCGCCAAATTCGATACCGCCGTGATCGGCATCAGCCGCGACGATTGCCTGAGCCATGCGTCGTTTCGCGACAAACACGGGCTGTCGGTGCTGCTGCTTTCCGACCCCGATGCACGCGTCTGCAAACGTTATGGCGTGATGGTCGAGAAAGAAGTGGACGGACACAAAAAGCACGTCGTTCAGCGCTCCACTTTCATCATCGACAAGCAGGGCTTGCTGCGCCACGCCATGTATGGCGTTCACGCACACGGACACGCGCAGGAAATTTTTAATCTGATAAAGGAACTTAAATGAAAATCGCCAAAGACACCGTTGTTTCCCTGCGCTACGAATTGTTCGACGCCGAAGGCAACCTGCTGGAAAAAGTCGAAGATCCGGTCAGCTATCTGCACGGTGGCTATGACGGCATTTTTCCGCTGGTCGAAGAGGCCTTGCACGGCAAAGGGATCGGCGATCAATGCGATGTCACCTTGCAGCCCGACGACGCCTTCGGCGAATACAATCACGAACTGGTCGAAGTCGAAGCGCGCAACGCTTTCCCGGAAGAAGTAGAAGTCGGCATGCAGTTCGAGGGTGCCCCGGAAAATTCCGAGGAAGATGATTTCCTGCTCTACACCGTGGTGGAAGTGACCGATGACGAAGTGACGGTGGACGGCAACCATCCGCTGTCCGGCAAGACGCTGTCCTTCAATTGCACCGTGACAGGCGTGCGCCCTGCCAGCGCCGATGAATTGGCGCATGGGCATGTGCATGATGGCGATGGCGACCTTTTGCACTGAAGCCGTTGCATAACCGCCGCGCACGACGCATTGTTTTTGCCGGTGCCTGAACCGGAGCCAAACAAGCAACCCGGGTTAACTCTCCCGGTACTCCAGCGCATACCCCGCGCCTTCGTCTTGCCCCAGATGCCGTGCCAGATACGGCATGGCCTCCCGCAATTCGTCATGCAGCAGCCACGGCGGGTTGACGATAAACATGCCGCTGCCGTGCATGCCGAAACCGTCCGCGCCGGGAGTTTGCACGCTGAGCGCGGCATGCAGCCAGCTCTTCACCGGCAATAGCTTGAGCTGCTCAGGCAACTGCCGCGCCTCGGCGCGCTGCAACTGCGGATACCAGACCGCGTACATACCGCCGGCAAAGCGCTTCAGCCCTTCGCGCAACGCCACCAGCACGCGCCGGTAATCCTCCTTGTCCTCGTACGGCGGGTCGATCAGCACCAGCGCGCGGCGCGGCGGCGGCGGCAGCAAGGCCTTCAGCGCACCGAAGCCGTCGGCGGCCCGGATCAGCACCCGCGCCTCATGCCCGGCAAAATTCTCCCGCAGAATTTCGCTGTCGCTGGGATGCAGCTCGAACAGTCGCAGCCGATCCTGCTCGCGCAACATTTCCAGCGCGACCAGCGGCGAACCGGGATAGAGTTTCAACTGCCCGTCCGGGTTGAGGCGCTTCACCAGCCCGACATATTCGGCCAGCGGCACGGGCAAATCATCGCGCTGCCAGAGCCGCGCGATGCCGCCTTCATATTCCGCGTTCTGCGTTGCGTAGCCGCTGTCCAGCGCATAACAACCCGCCCCGGCATGGGTGTCGATATACCAGAACGGTTTGTCTTTTTGCGCCAGATAGCGCAGCAACTGCACCTCGATAAAGTGCTTCAACACATCGGCGTGGCTTCCGGCATGAAAGGCGTGGCGGTAACTCAGCATGGGTTCGGTGACCTGGAATTGCGCAAAACGCGATTGTGCCACGCCCACCCGGATAATGCGCCATCCGGCAAAAAGGCCCTGAAGGCCTCCGGAAATACTGGGAGGAAAAAAACCGGGTGAGCCTGGACGGCAAGCCCGCCTGAACCGCGGAGGGATAAGCGCGGCGGAGCTGCATGAAACGGCGCAAACAAAAAAGCCCGGCACTTTCGTGCCGGGCTTTTTTCCGACTCAGGAACCGCTCAGGCGGCCTGAATGTTGGAAGCTTGCTTGCCCTTTGGGCCTTGCGTCACTTCAAAGCTGACCTTCTGACCTTCTTTGAGCGACTTGAAGCCGTTCATGTTGATTGCCGAAAAGTGTGCGAACAGATCATCGCCGCCATCATCGGGAGTGACGAAACCAAAACCCTTTGCGTCGTTGAACCATTTAACTGTACCGTTTGCCATGTATTTACTTCCTTAATTAAAAACGGGAAAAACTCCCGCAGAACTATTTGAATCGAAGATTGCGCATGGAAAAACCAGTACTGCAGTGACTTTGAATCAAATACCTGAAGGCCTTGTACGCTTAATGCTTGATACCGTCAAGGAAATTCTTGAAATGCCGCGCAAAAATGTTGCGCCAAAAATTAAAATAGGCTTTAATCTAGTCCACCACTCACTGCTGTCCAAAACAGCGTAACTCTGTTGGATGATGCCTTGATCTGATGCGGGTTCTGGACGGGTAATAACGGATTTTCATAATCGTGCCCC
>MGXA01000048.1:0-25773 GCA_001801215.1 Gallionellales bacterium RIFCSPLOWO2_02_FULL_59_110
GTGCTGGTATGCGAATCGCCGCACACCACCGTCATGCCCGGCAGGGTCGCGCCCTGCTCCGGCCCGATCACATGCACGATGCCCTGGCGCACGTCATTCATCTTGAATTCGTTCACGCCGTACTCGGCGCAATTGCTGTCCAGCGTCTCCACCTGTAGTCGCGCGATCGGGTCGGCGATGCCCTGCGCACGGCCGGTGGTCGGCACGTTGTGATCCGCCACCGCGAGGATCGAAGCCGTGCGCCACAGCTTGCGCCCGGCCAGCTTCAGCCCCTCGAAGGCCTGCGGGCTGGTCACCTCATGCACCAGATGGCGGTCGATATAGATCAGCGCGGTGCCGTCGGCTTCCTGCCGCACCACGTGAGCATTCCAGAGTTTATCGTAGAGAGTTTGCGCGCCCATGTCGTTCCACTTTTTTAGAGCGCGCGATTATGCCACAACGCCCTTTACTTGGCACTCCGCTCCAATGCCGGTGGCGATTATGAACCCAGGCCGGTTTCATCTAGAATGCGAATCCTTTATGAATCCCAAGGAATCCGGGCAATGAAAATCTACGTATGCGCCACCCTGATGTGCCTCGCCCTGCTTTCCGGCTGCTCGACGCTGAGCGAGCAGGAATGCCGCTCTGAGGACTGGCACCGGCTTGGCGTCAAGGATGGCCAGCATGGTGGGCCGGCAAGTTTGCTGGATGAGCACCAGGAATCCTGTTCGCGCTATGGCATCCGCCCAGACGAAGACCAATATCTGGCCGGTCGCGATGCCGGCCTGATGGACTACTGCCAGCTCGGCAATGCCTTCCGCACGGGCATGAACGGCGAAAAATACCAGGGCGTATGCGCGCTGGATGTGGATGCGGAATTCCGCCGCTACAACTCCGCCGCGCTGGAGGTTTACAATTCGAAAAAACAGGCCGAAGACATCGACAGCCAGATATCCAGAAAAGAAAAGGAACTGGGCAAGAAGGGCGCCTCCGAAAAAGAAAAGCTACGCCTGCTCGAAGAGATCAGGCAACTGGATCGCAAGCGCGACCGCCTGCGCAGCGACCTGCACTACCAGGAACGCGAACTGGATCGTTTGATGGATAAGGCGAAGCATCGCGACGTGCGGCGCTGAAATTCCCGGCAGAATCACTCCTCAGGCGGCATGAAGCAATCACGCTGCCGTAACAGTTAACTCATGCGCAGCTTCCACAGCATCAGCAACAACCCCAGCAGCGCCATGCCCGCGCTGCACGAATACAGCACGCTGGCACCGTAGTGCTGCCAGATCGGGCCGCTGGCAAGCCCGCCCAGCATACCGCCTGCGCCGTAGGTGAGGCTGCCGAACATGGCCTGGCCTTTCGATTGGTGCCTGCCTTGGAAAAACTCGTGCACCAACCCGACCGAGGCGGCGTGATACGCGCCGAAAGTGGCGGCATGCAGCACTTGAGCGATGAGCAGCAGCATCAGGAAATCCACGCCCCAGCCGATCAGCAGGAAGCGCAGCACGGCCAAGCCGAGGCTGGCAACCAGGATGCGCGTAAAACCATAGCGCCGCGTCAGCCACGGCATCAGGAAGAACACGCCGATCTCGCAGATCACGCCGAGCGCCCACAGCCCGCCGACCGCGCTCTTGGCATAGCCGTGCTCGACCAGGTAAATCGAGAAGAAGGTGTAATAAGGCCCGTGCGCGACGGACATCAGGAAGCACGCACCGAACAGCGCCAGCACGCGCGGCTGCAGCACGATGTTGCGGATCGACTGGCTGTCGGTATGGTGCGCCAGCACTTCGGTGGGCGGAATCTGGCGCGCAAACAGCAGGATGCCGATTTCGCACACCAGCCCCGCCCACAGCAGCCACGCGATGGCGATGTAGTCGAACGCATAGCCCAGGCCCACCACCGCGACGATGAAGCCGATCGAGCCCCAGGAACGGATGCGCCCGTAATGGGCGGCATGTTTGCCGAGATAGGAAAACGTGGTCGCCTCCACCAGCGGTATCGACGCGCTCCAGAAGAAGCTCATCAGCCCCAGCACCAGCAGCATGCCCCAGAAGCTGGTGGTGGCGAACACACCGAGGTAAAACACCGCGCTCAGGCTCGCCGCCGCGACAACTACCTCCCTGCGTTTTCCCGAGCGGTCGGCCAGCCAGCCCCAGATGTTCGGCGCGATCATGCGCATCACAGGCTGCACCGACATCAGGATCGCGATTTCGATGGCGTCGAAATGGATGGATTGGAGATACAGGCTCCAGTAGGGCGCAAACATCCCCACGAATGCGTAATAGAAGAAATAGAACCCTGCGATGCGCCAGTGATAATTTTTTTTGGTACGCACAGCTAGTCCAGAATAATTAGCCGTTCCATTACACCACCCACAGCGGCGGCTCGTCCATCAGCGCGATCTGTTCGCGCAATTCCAGTATCCGATCCTGCCAGTAGCGCTGCGTATTGAACCAGGGAAAAGCCGTGGGGAAGGCCGGGTCGTCCCAGCGCCGCGCGATCCACGCGGCGTAGTGGATCAGGCGCAAGGTGCGCAGCGCTTCCACCAGATGCAGCTCGCGCGGGTCGAAATCGTAAAAATCCTCATAGCCTGCCAGCAAGTCGCCGAGCTGCTGCGTCTGTTCGGCGCGCTCGCCCGACAGCAGCATCCATAAATCCTGTATCGCCGGGCCCATGCGGCTGTCGTCGAAATCCACGAAGTGCGGCCCGTCATCGGTCCACAGCACGTTGCCGATATGGCAGTCGCCGTGCAGGCGCAACGTCTGCACCGCCCCGGCGCGGTCGAAGCAGCGCCGCACGCCATCCAGCGCCTGCGCGACCACGCCGCGATAAACTTCGACCAACTCGGATGGAATGAAGTCGTGCGCCAACAGGTATTCGCTCGGCTCGATGCCGAAGCTGTGGATGTCCAGAACGGGGCGATGCCGGTAAGGTTCCAGCGCGCCGACCGCATGGATGCGCCCGATGAAGCGCCCCATCCATTCCAGCGTGTCGCGGTTATCCAACTCCGGCGCCCGCCCGCCGTGCCTTGCGAACACCGAAAAACGAAAACCGTTGAAGGCGTGCAGCGTGCGTGCACCAATCACTAAAGCGGGCACCACGGGAATCTCGCGCTCGGCAAGCATCGCGACAAAAGCGTGCTCCTCCAGAATCGCCGCATCCATCCAGCGTTCAGGGCGATAGAACTTGGCGACCAACGGCGGGCCGTCTTCCATGCCCGCCTGATAGACGCGGTTTTCGTAGCTGTTGAGGGCCAGCAGGCGGCCATCGCTGCGTAGGCCGATGCTGTCCAGCGCATCTAGCACGGCATCGGGGGTTAGCGCGGTAAAGGGCTGGGTAAGCATGGGCGGATTGTACGGCATGCCGACCCGTTGTTCTGGCATGGTCGTGCGAAAACGGCTTGGATTCAATTATTTCGCTGGCCATATGGCCACGACTGCTTGTCCTGCTCTTTTTCGCCGGGGTACACAAAACACCTGATTGACTCTTCCCGGGCAACGCAATAGAGTGCACTCACGTGGCAAACTTGCTGATAGGCAAGGACGCAAAGTCACTGGCGTAGGGAAACTATGGTAGCGGGGCTGCGGCACGGGTATTCGCCCATACACGCAAACGGCTTACTCCTGTAATGTTTATAGGAAAGGAGCGCGGCATGTTTAACCTCTTCATTGACTCTCCGGGCATTCGGGCGAACATGCTTAGCATGTGCTTCTGGTTGATGATGGTTCTATTGGCCGTTGCGGCAAATAAAGCACAGTCAGAAGAAGGCTCATTTGCTTCCGACCCCGCTATATCGGCAATTCAGCCGGTGAATTCCGGGGCCGACTGGCTTTACCCCTACCGGTCAAAAACCGATAATGTTGTTGGCCGCACAGGGAGTACCGCAGTGTTCGAATCGGGACTTGGCAACACATTACAGCCGCACCTTGCCGCCAATCTGGAAGAAGAATCTGTCTGGTCGGCAAACTCACCCTGGCAAATTTCCAACAGCGAGCGCTCCGCATCGTCGCCTGTCCTGCGCTTCGAATCGAAAGGCAAGCGGATCGAAATCAAGCCGCGACGCCACTCGATTTGGGTTTTATGGCGCAAAGCGCTCAATTGACTGTTGGGAATGGCTGGAAGTGCTAATTGGCAAAAGCCAGACGGATCGCATCAAAAACCTGACGTGATCTGCATCCCGGTATTCGAGTCTCTTTCCTTTGATCCTCAAAAACTCTGTTAGCCACAAAGAACACAGAGATCACAGAATAACAACAAGTGCTTGAACCCGGAAATTGATTCACCTCTTTGGTGTGCCATGCAAATGTGTAAGCCGCCGATTTCTCTGTGTTCTCTGTGTTCTCTGTGGCTTGAATTAAGGTTTTTAGGTTGATTTCAGGGCCGGCCCGGTGAAACATGCGGGCTAATGTATTGACCAGGCTTTTACTTATCCACTTTGCCCGTTTCCGTTTGGCCGGATGCCAGTCCTCGCAGGCCGACGCGGAACGATTCCAACTCCACGGACAGCGCTTCGAAATCTGCGGATGATGCCCAGAACTGATTGATTCGCTCGCGCTCGACGCGACCGCGCAAGCGCGGCTCGCGCTGCCTGTCCAGCCGCTGCGCAATCCACTGTCCGCCCATGCGGTGGTAACAGTCATTCCCGCGGCAACCGGTAATCAACACGCCGTCAACGCGGTGTTCATGCAGCGCATATTCGATGAAGGACGGCGGCAGCATGGCGGTGCATGGCAGGCTCAGGACGGCAACGCCTGCGCTGCGCAACTTCGCGATATCAGCCGCGTTGTCGCAGCCGAACACCATGACCCGCGCATCGCCTTGCAACTTTGCCAGATCGCCCGTCATTGCGGCACGCAGCCCGGCCATCGGCAGAGATGGCATTTCGATGCCGCTGACATATCCGGCATCGCTCCTGAACGGGGTCGACGACGGGCACGCACCGGCGCAAATGCCGCAACTGACACAGCGATCCGGTACGACTACTGCCTGTTCCATGAATGGCAACCCATCGCTGCGCGGTCGCATCACCACAGCCTCATAGGGACAATCTGAAACGCAGCGCCGACAGCCGTTGCAATTCTCGAGACTAACTTCGGCGACTGGTATCTGCTTGAATCTGGCCGGCAGCCACGGCAGCACGCCAAGCAGCAAAGTGACGCCAAAAACCAGCGCCCATACCTGCCCTGCCGACCATACATCCAGTAGCGGGCTGATGAACAGGTAAAACCAGTCGATGCCAACACTGCCGGGTTCAATGCCTAAATCTGCCGGTCCCTGGCTCAGTGCCGGTTTGACCAACGCCAGCACCAGCATCGCCAACAGCATCCCCCACATCAAACCGCGCTTCGGGTTAACCACCGGATAGCTGATACGCATGATATGTATCCAGAACATGAACAGGGTAAGCAGCGGAATGGTCACATGGAAGAACGACATCAAGGTGAAGAAGCGATTGTCCAGACCGTCGGTGTAGGCAAAATAGCTCGCCATTGGCATGCTGAAGATCGGCAGCCAGTCGAACCATTCGATGATAGTCACAGCGGAATACTGGGCCAGCTTATCCCAGACCATCCAGTAGCCGTTGATGCCGATGGCGAGCAACATCCAGATCAGGACAACGCCCGTAACCCATGCGAACCAGCGTGCGCCACGGTAACGCCCCAGGATAAATTCACGCAACAGGTGCAGCACCATCACCAGCACCAGCGCATCGGAGGCATAGCGGTGCATGCTGCGCATGACGCCGCCCAGATACCATTGTTCCCGGGTCATGCGCTCCACGGAATCGAAGGAATCTCCTGTCCCGGTGTCGTAGAAGGCATAGATATAAACGCCGCTGACGGTAACGACCCAGAACAAATAAAACCCAAGCGCGCCAAGCTGGTAAAAGGGGTTGAGGTCGTTGCCAAAGACCTTGTTCAGGGCGCCCTCGACCCGCAGCAACATTCTGCGCGCGAACGATTCGGCGGGAGCGGAACTAGTCAATTCGACCCCATGCAATAATCCACGCTGTGTCTGCGATGTGCCCGAAAATAATCGGCAAATCCCTCCTGCTCGATACGCGGCAACGTAATATAATGGGCGGGCTTCAACATGGATTGGAAATGAACTTGGAAATTATTTATTACACGCTAATGGGTATCGGCCTTTATCTCGTATCCGACTGGATACTTGATCGCATCGAGGTTTCGCGGGGGGCGCGTTTCAAAAATCGCAGCATTATTTTCTTTGCCATCATTCTGGTGCTGGCGTTTATTTCGTTCAACTTCACAAAATTTGTCCTGCTTGCCGGCGGTTAATTCCAGGCCAAAGCGGCGATAATTGCGCAGGTCGCGCCTCGCGCACTCTGCGTGACCGCAAGCCTGTCGCTTCCCGCAGCAGGGGCCAGAATTCTGAAAACAAGCCTAAGCCGGGCGGCGCATGGCCTTGAAAACCACGACCAAGAACATGATCCCGCCAATCACGGCGATCAGCCCGCCCAGACCCATCAACCCCATGCCCGCTGTCTGCGCAAAACCATGCAACTCCTGCGCGGCGCCGGCAACCTTGCGCTGCACGCCGTACCCCCCCGACCACATCAACCCGAAGATATGCATCAGTTGCCCCGCCGCATAGACGTATGGCATGCGTGAAGCCCATTTCAGGTCGGGTTCACGGTAGCCGAGGCGCGGCAGCAAATGGAGGGTCAGCCCCATGAAGGCCATGCTGATCGCTCCGCCGGTTCCATGATAATGAGCGGTAATGATCGTATTGCTATCGCCGATCATCAGGCTGATTCCTCCGCCAATGGCGAACAGCACGATTGACGAAAGCAGCGCCGCACGCTGTGGAGTCGTCTCCAGCGTGCCCGGCGTCACAAGGCATCCATAAAGAATCGCCAGACCCAATGGCACCGGCGCGAACGATCCGCCAATCTTCATCAAGTCGGTGAACTGTTCCATATAGGCGCCCATGTCGCCGGCAAAAGACAGGTAGATGACGGGCGCGACGAATACCGGCAGCAATCCCAGCAGGAGGATGCCCGAAGCGACCCTCGGGGTCAGCAGCATTTTCGCGCCGCAGGCATTTGCCAGCCACAGCCAGCCGGACAGCATCAGCAGCGCATAAGTAAATTGCAGCAGGTGGCCGCCGCCCCAGAACAGCAAGTCATAGTATTGCGTGCTGTCGAAAACGTCGGGAACGATGTCATACGACCAGGCGAAAGCGATCAGGGCGAACACCGTGGAGATGGAAGCGGCATAAAAACCGATGCGTATCGAACCTTCGCCGCCCCGCCATAGCTTTGCCGGTGGCACCGCTACCAGGCTGCGCAGCACCAGCACGGCAGCACCAATGGCAAAAACAATCAGGCCGGTGAAAAAGAACGTGCTTTGAATGACCGGCACATAGTTGCTCATCAATGGCTTCCCGGCAGCGACGAAGGGCGACAGGACGATCATGATCGCGCCGACGACGGCCAGCGCCAGGGATAGCCAACCCACGCCGAGAAATCTGTTCGAAGAATTCAGGCTCCACAGCACCCCGGCGAACGCCATGAACCACAGCAGCACCGACAGGTCCACATGCACGACCAGTGCCATATGGAAAAAATCGACCCAGGGAAATATATCCTGAATGTACGGGGTGCGCGAAAGCACCAAAAGGATGGCGAATATTCCTGCGCCTACCAGCGAAGCAATCCCGAGCCACAGCCAGCCGGCAGCCAGTTTGCGGCCTCCCTCCGACGGCAAGGTAAGCGAAAATTCGTTTATCTGTTTTTCTTCACCTGCCATAACTGCGCCTTCCTCGATGCCTGTTTGTCGATATGCCGAGTTCATCGGTTACCCTTGAGTTGTATTCTTGTTTCTAAAAACAAATCCGCCGGTCGCCGACTTGAAGTCGATCACCAGGATGCGCCCCGGAGCCAGATTGACCGTTTCCTCGTGCTCATAATTGAACTCTTCTCCAATATGATCTTTCAGCCGCGCTTTCAATGTGTGAACGCCCGCCTTCACCGGGATACGCCGGTAAATATTGGAAGTGCCGCTGCGCGCAAATCCGTTTGGCGGCATCACCACGTGGTAAAGCTGTTTCCCATCCATTTCCAGTTCGACCACCACATCGGCACGCTCGCGGCTCGGGCAAACCGTCGTCACCTTACGCTGCAACGGCGGCAATTTTGCAAGCTCTTCCGGCGTGCGTTCGCGGCAAGGTTCTTTGTGCTGGGCAGCATGGGCAAAGCTCAGTTTTATCAGAGTGTCGTCAGGCTGCAAATAGGTATACGTCGGCCATGTGGAAAAGTAGCCGATCACCCCGAAAAACAGCGCATAAAACAACCCTTGGCCTACATATTGCAGCGGCTTAGCCATGTTTCACCCCCTCGGAGGATAGTGGCGCTTGCGCAACCGGCGGGTTGTAGCAAGCGACCGTGAATGCATCGGAAAAATATTGGTCCGGCGACAATCCCTTTGCCAGGAATGGCGTACGGCCTGCCGCGACCATATCGGGCGAACCGCAGGCATATACCTCATAGCCGTCCAGTTTCTCGTAATCCTGCAATATGGCCTCATGCACCAGGCCGGTTCTGCCCTGCCAGCCAGATTCCGGCTTCGGCTCTGACAACACCGGGATGAATTTGAAATTAGCGTGTTCCTGCTGCCATTTATTCGCCAAATCCGCCATGTAGAAATCCTCCGGCACCCTGGCGCCCCAGTACAGCGTCATGGGGCGTTTCAACCCGATATTGAAGGCGTGTTCCACCATACCCTTGACGGAACCGAAGCCGCATCCGCCAGACATGAAAATGATGGGGCTATCGCTTTCTTCATGCAGCGAGAAGTTGCCGTATGGACCTTCCACGCTCAACACGTCGCCCTCTTTCATTTCATTAAAGACATGGCCGGTGAATTTACCGCCCGGCACCAGGCGAATGTGCAATTGCAGGTGCTCCAGTTCATGCGGCGGGTTGGCGATGGAGTAACTGCGTTTGGTACCATCCTCCAACTGCACGGCAACATATTGGCCGACGACAAAATTCATGCGCTCATCGCCCTCGGGCTGCAATTCGAGCAGCATCACGTCGCGCGCCGCTCGTTGCAACTTTTTCACGCGGAATTTCAGGGTCTTGATCGGGAAGCGCCGCAACTCGTCGACCTCATGGCATTCGATATCCAGATCGGATAGCGGCTTGGCGCAACAGAACAGTGCTTTGCCTTCAATTTTTTCCGCTTCGGTCAGCACACCTTCTTGATACGTGCCGTAATCGACCGTGCCCTTCAGTATCTTGCCTTTGCATGCGCCGCACGCTCCGTCGCGGCACACGTATGGCAGGTTCAACCCCTGGCGCAGTGCGGCTTCCAGCACGGTTTCGCCATTTCTGGCGGTCAGCGTGTGCCCGCAGGGAACAGTGGTAATCGCAAATTCGTCTTTGCCGCGTTTAGACCGCCCCAGAAATGGCAAGAGCAAAAGAATCGCTGTCAGGCCGGCCGATAAGACCCACACCTTGCCGGCTCCCCATGAGTAAAGCAGGGGGAATGTCCACAAATAGAACCAGTCGAACTTCATCGTGGTCGGGACAGTGTCCAGATCCGTATGCCCCTGGCTCAGGGCCGGGTGGATCAGCGAAAGCACCAGCATGGCCAGCAAAATCCCGATCGTAAGCGGTTTGGGAGGTGATGTCTTGGCCTGTGGCACACGCTGGGTATGAATCCAGATCAGCCCGAAAATGCCCAGCGGAATACCGATATGGATCAGCGAAAGCAATGAAAAGAAACGGTCGCTAACGCTGCCCGTTTCCAGAAAATTACGCGCCAAGGGTGCGCTGAATATCGGCAGGAAGTCGAGCCACTCCGCGCTTGCCACAGCCAGAAATTGTGCCAGGCTATCCCACACCAGCCAGTAGCCGTTAATACCGGCGATATAAACCATCCACATCAGCGCGATTCCCGTAAACCAGGAAAACCAGCGGAAGTTGCGATAGCGGTCGAATACATAATTGCGCAGCAAATGCAACACGCCGAACAGGATCATCCCGTCGGAAGCATAGCGATGCAGGCTGCGCATGACACCTGCCAGATACCATTGTTCGTGGGTTATGTATTCCACGGAACTATATGCGTCTTCCACACCGGTATCGTAAAAAATGTAGATGTAAAAACCGCTGACCACCACGATCCAGAACATCAGATAGGTAATCGCGCCCAGATAATAGAACGGGTTCAGGGTTACACCGAAAATCTTGTTCAGGACGCTTTCCAGATGCAGCAGCACACCCTGTCCAACGCGTTGCGAAAATTTAATCATCAGTCATCCTTCGGAAAATAACGTGTCTGTTCTGCCTTCATCAATCATGCTCTCGATGGCTCCGCTTCGGGCTGCGCCGGAATTCGACCACAAGCCACCAAGTAATAAGCAACGAAATAAGGACACTCCCCCCTATTGCATAAAAATAGCTGTAGCTCACTTCGTACTTTCCCGTTCTCTCGTTGTACTCCGTACAAAAGAGCTTCACCTTGTTGGAAAACCCCGCAAGCCCGGGCTCCGCCGTTTTAATGTTGTAAATCATTTCTCTCAGAGGTTCGAGAAGCGTTTTGTTATTAAATTCCTCACCATAAATCTGGCGGTAAACTTTGCCCTGACCGTCGACAAATGTTGTCTGCGTTATATGATTGAAACCACCTTCGTCGGTCGGATAAAAGACAAACCCCAAGTCCTTGCTCAGTTTCTCGATTGTTTCGGTGTCGGAACTGACAAACTCCCAGTTCGTCAGGTCGATGCCCATCCGTTTGGCAAAATCGTCCATTGCCTCGGGCGTGTCATTTTCCGTATCGAAGCCGACCGTCAATACGCCAAAACTGTCCTCACCGAATGCGCTCTGCGATAACTTGAGGGCACTCAAGCTGCGCGTCGTGGTGGCGCAGACAAATGGGCAATGCGTATAAATCATGCTGATAACCAGCGGTTTCCCGCGATAATCGGAAAGGCGCACCGCGCGACCGCTCCTATCGAGAAAAGTATAGTCGCCGAGTTGATGGCCTATCGCGGCCTGGCTTATCCGCAGAATTTCTTTTTCATCCAATATGTTAGTGACAGGCCCCTGCGCGTGCGCCAATGCTGGGAACGCTATGGATAAAAAAATTGCGCAACTCAACTTTATTAAATAATGACGCATAATTTGCATGTTATCCAAAATACCCGACTATTTTAATATGATATATTAAAAACGCAAGGTAAATTATGTTTTTCTAATATACCGTTGAAAGAGATAATAAAAAACCCGTCTGCGCAAAGATCGCAGACGGGTTTCTTGATTCAGGTGGAGGAAATCAGGTGCCGAAATTTACTTCAAGCATCAGCGCAATCATCAACACGCTAAACTGCACCAGCGATGCAATAAAGTTGGCCATGGCGGCCTGCTTTGTAGGGTTGCGCACTAACTGCACGCTCTTGACCAAGAAGTATGCTCCCCCGATCAAGGCGCCGGTAAAATATATCCAGCCTAATCCGTAATACACCGGCGCGAGAGAAACCAGCACCAGAAGAATGGTATGCCCCAGAATGATGCGTGCCGCTTTCTTGTCTCCCTTTACCACTGGCAACATGGGCACCCCAGCTGCCGCATATTGATCGCGAATGACGATTGCGAGGCTCCAGAAATGAGGGGGTGTCCATAAAAACAATACCAACGCCAGCAGACCGGGAAGCGGGCCAAACGAGGGGTCGACTGCGGCCGCACCGGCCAGCACTGCAAAACTCCCCGCCAATCCGCCAAAAACAATGTTAAGCCAGGTGCGCCGTTTCAGCCAGGCCGTATAAACAATCGCGTAGGTAAACGCGCCGAGAAAAATATTCAGCGCCGTCATCGCGTTAAACGCGAACGCGGCGGAGCTTACCGCAATCGCGAGCATTACCCCGATGATCACCAGCCACTTGCGGCTGTGCTGAAAAAAGCCGCTTACGAAAGGACGGTTATGGGTGCGATCCATTTTTGCATCGATATCGCACTCAAAGTATTGGTTAAATGCCCCTGCGGCGGCAGAAGCCAGCATGACCGCCAACGACAGAACCAGAACCTGCCAGCTCGTCAGCGCCTGACCCGGTGTAATTGCCATGCCCCCGAGAGCCGCCAGCGTAATTACCACACCTATGCGCAGCTTGAAGAGATTAATGAATTGTCTGACCATTATTATCGTACCAGTATTAGTTCCCCGTTTAGCGCACAACAAGGAACTGGTTGGTTTTTATGAATTTTCCGCTGCTGAATACTTCTAACCTAAGCCGCCGCCGCGGTTTCCCGCCACAGATTTCCCGTCCAGATAACAGGGCTGCATTTTTCAGGTTTAGGTTAGAGGTCTCCCTCTAACTGGATTTCATTTCCTCCCGGAAATCGGGGAAGGATGCAGCAGCATCCTTCCCGTCACCTTATTACTTTAAGACATGCCCCATACAGTGGACAGGTATTTGAAGTTCACGAAATAGTACAGTACGAGCGTCACGAACAGGATGATGGCCAGCACAAAAGTTCCCGGTGCTTCCATGCCCCACGCGCCGATATGCTTCTTGCCGGTTCTCTCGGCGGTAACGTCGGCATCTTCCACCTTCGGCCATGGTGCGGAGCCTTCCTCGATACGCTCTCCGGCGAAAATGGACGCCAGCACGACTACGATGAACATGACCGCGCCGACCGACATTACGACACCGAAAATCTCACCCAGATCCATCAGGCCCTTGGCGATTTCCGGATATTCGTAAGCCAGCGGTTGACCGGCAAAGGTGATGTCCGCATGGCGGCGTTGCACACCCAAGGTACCCGCACCCATCAAGGCAATGGAGAACACCCAAGCGCCGAGACTGAAAATGTAGGGTTGCAACTTTGCCACGCCTGCCAGAGCAATCTTGCGCTGGAACACCACCGGAATCAGCCAGTAAGTCACCGCCATGAATGCCATGGTAGTGCCTGCAACCAGCGTGCCGTGGAAGTGGCCAGGCAGGTACGCAGTGTTGTGGATAACCATATTGATCTGCTCAACGCTCATCACCACGCCGGAGACGCCGCCGATGAAACCGAAGCCGACCAGCGACAGGAACATGCCTGAGAAAATCGGATTTCCCCAAGGAGCCTTGCGCAGCCAGGTAAACAGGCCGGTATCAAGACCTTTCCTGCGTTGTGCAACCTCAATGGAGCCCGGAACAGTCAAACCGTGGATCATACTGGCAAGCACGGCAAGATAGATCATGTAGCTGGTGTTGAGGATCTTCCACGCGGAAGTCAGGCCAGGGTCGGACAACAGGTGGTGCGCAGAACCCAGTTGCAGGAACAGGATATACAGCAGGAATGCGCCGCGGCTGACCTTCTCGGACATCGGCTTGGCGCCGAATACCAGCGATGCGATGAGATACCAAATGGAAATATGCGCAACCACGTTGATTTGCTGCGAAGAGTGGCCGAAACCCCACCACACAACGCGGTACATCATCGGATCAATGTGGCTGATCAACCCTATCGACCAGAAGAAGGTCGGGATCAGGATCAGCGCGCCGGAAACGATGGTGAAAACGGCAATTACAGTAGCCGTCACGCCGCCGAACACGACCAGAGGAAGCGACCCCTGATAGGTTTTCTCCCTCTTGGCGACCACCAGCGTGCCGAGAAACACGAAACAGCCAATCAGCGCGCCTACGGCAAACAGGATCAAGCCCAGATAGAAATGCGGTTCAGCCTGAAGCGGCGGATAGGAGGTCATCATGACGCTCGAGTTGCCGCCCAGCACCGCGACGGCAACTAAGGCCGCGCCTACCAGCATGAGCCAGAACTGCGCCCAAGCCCATTTCGGTGCTGCAATCCGGCTGCCCAGCACATGCGCGCCGAGGAAATACAGCACGGCCATTTCAAAGAAAATGATCCATACCGCCAAGTTAACCAAACCGTGCGCGGTCAGCGCCATGTAGAACAATTCCGGGCTAAGCAGTTGCACGCTCGGCATACGGGTAAGCGCTACCCCGAGGCCGAACAGTCCGCCAACCAGCAAAAATACTACGGCTGCGAACGCGTTCCACTTGACCAGCGTGTTGGCCGTCCTGTGAATCTTCAGGCCGGACACCGGGTCAATACGAAAATCAGACATTGTTGTCGTCGCCATTATTTCCTACTCCTTTACGTAAATTCTGCCCAGCATCGAGTGATGGCCGATAGAGCCGCCGCCACCGCAGTATTCACCGCATGCTATGGAGAAAGTGCCGGCTTTGTTGGGGGTCATGGTAGTAACCTGCTCGTAACCGGGATAGACCTGAAAGTTGATGTTTTCCGGCAACAGCGAGAATCCGTGCCCCACATCGTAGGAAGAGATATGTATGCGATATTTCTCCCCTTTCTTCAGTTCGAGAATCGGGCGATATTGCCAAGACATGGCGGCCAGATAAACATCACTGCCTGGAGGAGGCGCCACCACAGGCTCGCCGGTCGCCTCATCGGTACGGACGGTATATTGCGTCGTCATTGCATCGACTTTTTTGGCAAATGCTTCAGGGGTGGTTTTATAGGTCTCATTGCTCATGTTCTGCGGGCCCATGAAGTGCCAGCCGGTCATCCAGACAAACATGAATATGCACCAGGCAAATGCAAGCACTATCCACCATATTTCGGTGCGTTCAATCGGCTCGCGCCACCAATCCGGGTTGGTTGGGGGTGTATAAGACGTTCCCATAATCGTATTTCTCCTTAAATTTTAATTAATTAAATACAGTATTTTTACGGAGCTGGCGGTATATTGATTACGTCCCATAATCCCCATATCGTATAAAGCACCAAGGGTACCAATACGGCCAGTGCCAACATCAGCCACTGGTTATCCAACATCGTCTGCATGAAATGAGGGCTTGCACCATTTGAATTTGACTCTGACATCGTTCACTCCTCCCTTAACAATTGATGGCTGATGCCATTGATAGTTGAAAAAATAACCAAAAAACTTACTAGATTTTTTTCGTACGCCGCCACTCTGGCTGCCGTCAAAAAAACAGCCCGCAGAGACTCCGTAAATTATTTAATGCGAAAGCAACATGAACAGGCCAACGCTGAAATAAACCGCCGCGCTGACGGCTATCAGCACGGTCAATAACAGCATCTTGTTGTGCAGCATCTGCTGCACGAAGTGAACTGGCACGCCCCCAGCCTTGGATGATTCCATTAGATACCCCCCCAGATTGCCTTATTATGCCTGCAAGATAGCGAAATTGTTCTATGCGACAATTTGACGCGCTGCGGAATTCTGTCCCAACCGGCAGAATGTGTCAAGCTCAAATAGCAAGTAATTTAATCAAGTATTCCTTGCGTTATTATGGTTTACCGTTCCGGCAGATATTCATCCGTTTAAAAATCTACAGATTCAGTCGTTTATTGGCTTCCTGCTGGGCTATTTATTGCAAGCAAGCCAGATGCTGCACGATTTTAACGCACAAGAGACTGCAGGCTTTCTTAAATGTATTCGGAGGGCCGGCTAAGCCTTCCACAGAGTCCAGAGACCGATGACGACGAAGCCCGCTCCGGCGGCATAGTGCAGGTATTTTTCGTTGACATAGTTAGACAGCATGCTGCCGACCAGCACACCGATACCGGAAGCGGCGATCAATGCCAGCGATGCGCCAAGGAAGATCGTCCATTTGCCGACCCCCTTGTCCGTGGCGAACAGCATCGTTGCGAGTTGCGTCTTGTCGCCCATTTCGGCGATGAACACCGAAACGAATACGACACCGAGTATTTTCCAGTCCATAAACTGCTCCCAAAGGGATTATTTCAGCCCCAGCACGTCCTGCATGTCGTAAAGGCCGGCCGGATTGCACTTGAGGTATCTCGCGGCACGTAATGCCCCCAGCGCGAAAGTGGCGCGGCTGCTGGCCTTGTGGGTGATTTCGATGCGTTCGCCGGTGCCCGCGAAGAGCACGGTATGGTCGCCGACGATATCGCCGCCGCGCACCGTGGCAAAACCGATGGTGGAAGGGTCGCGCTCGCCGGTCACGCCTTCGCGTCCATACACGGCGCATTGCTCCAGATCGCGCCCCAGCGTACGCGCGACGACTTCACCCATGCCCAAGGCGGTGCCGGACGGCGCATCCACCTTGTGGCGGTGGTGCGCCTCGACGATTTCGATGTCGTAACCTTGCGCCAGCACGCGCGAGGCGGTCTCCAGCAGCTTGAACACCAGATTCACGCCGACGCTCATGTTGGGCGCGAATACGATGCCGATGTCCTGCGCCGCCGCGCCGAGCTGCGCCTTTTGCTGCGCATTCAGGCCGGTGGTGCCGACCACCATGCCGACACCGAGGCGGCGGCAGATATTGAGGTGATGCAGCGTGCCTTCGGGGCGGGTGAAATCGATCAGCACATCCGCGCCTTGCAGCGCGGCTTCAGCGTCCGCACCGATCTTTACACCGCAGGCCGCGCCGCACAACTCCCCGGCATCCTTGCCGAGCAGCGCGCTGCCGCCGTGCTCCAGCGCGGCGTGCAACACCATGTCATCCGCTTGCGCCACCCCTTCCAACAAGGCGCGCCCCATGCGCCCGCCGCTGCCGGCGATGGCGATTTTTATTTTGCTCATATCGAACCCTTTATTTTGCAATGCATTAAAACTACTGACTACCGCGTTTCAGCAACTCCTCGAATTCCTCGACCGGTATCGGCCTGGAATACAAATACCCCTGCCCATAATCGCAACCGGCAGCGGCCAGCATATCCATCTGTTCCCGTGTTTCCACGCCTTCTGCAATCACTTTTATGCCGAGTTTGTGCGCCATCACGATGATCGCCTCGCATAAAGCCAGGTCATTCTTGTCGATTGTCAGATCGCGGACGAATGACTGGTCGATCTTCAGGTAGTCGATATCGAACTTCTTGAGATAGGACAGCGCCGAATAACCGGTACCGAAGTCATCGATGGAAATCTGGACATTGGCGTTGCGCAGCGTAACCAACGCTGCGCTTATCGATAGGTTAGAATCCAGCAATATTCCCTCGGTAATCTCGATGACCAGCCCTTGTCCCGGCAGTCCGATTTCCCGCAAATGCGACAGCCATGCCGCATGGTCGTCGCCGTCCTTGTAGAACTGTACCGGCGATTTGTTCACGCTGACCTGAAATGCGGGGTTATACAGCGTTCTCCAACGCTTGACACAGCGCATCGACTCCTGAAACACCCAATCCCCGATTCCCAGGATCAGTCCGGTTTCCTCGGCCAGCGGGATGAATTGCGCGGGGCTGACCAATCCCCGCTCCGGGTGCAGCCAGCGGATCAACGCTTCGGCCTTATCGATGCGGCCGGTGGACAAATCCACGATGGGCTGAAAATAAACCATGAACTGCCCCGCATCCAGCGCCCCGCGCAAATCGCCGATCAACCGCAACCGGGTCTGGACGGCTTCCTGCATGGCAAGGGTGAAGTAGCTGTGGCGGTTGCGCCCCTGCGTCTTGGCGGCATACATCGCCTGGTCGGCATTCTTGTACAGCCCTTCTATGCCGTCTGCGTCATTCGGATACAGCGTAATGCCGATACTGCACGTCACGTGAACCGCTTCCCCATTCGACTGGAAAGGCTCGGAGATATTCCGGATAACGCTCTGCGCGATACGCTCGGTATTATCGATGTCGTCGAGCTCGGGCAGAATAACCATGAACTCGTCTCCGCCCAGGCGCACCACGGTATCGGAAAGGCGCACGCAGTCGCCGATACGGCGCGCCGCTTCCACCAGCAGCAAATCGCCCTTGGCGTGCCCCATGCGGTCGTTGATCTCCTTGAAGTTATCAATATCGATCAGCATCAGGGCCAGCGGTCGGCCAGTGCGCCTGGCCTTTTTGAGTTCCTGCTCCAGGCGGTCATGGAACATATGGCGGTTGGGCAAGCCGGTCAATACGTCGAAGTTGGCCTGTTTCCAGATCGTTTCTTCGGATTCCTTGCGCTCGGTGATGTCACGGAACACGATCACCGATCCGACAATCTGCCCATCTTTAACAACTGGCGTGGTGTTGTATTCAACAGGTAATGCCGCCCCGTCTTTTCGCCATAACACCTCATTGTTCACCCTGCGCGGCTGCCCATCGTGCGAGGTTCGGTACATCGAGCATTCCGCGCGGGGGAAGTCGCGCCCATCCGGATAGGCGTAATGCACCAGGGGGTGCATCGGTTGTCCGATTAACTGTTCTGCCGAATAGCCAAGCAAGGTAAAAACCGCAGGATTGGCAAAGGTTACTTTGCCCTCCGTGTCCATGCCGACAATGCCATCGCCCACGGCGCCCAGAACCAGGTGCGTGAACTCCTCGCTCGCGCGCACTATCTGTTCGGCCTGCTTGCGTTCGGTAATATCCCTGGCAATCTTGGAAATACCGACCACTTTGCCTTCGTCGTCCAAGACGGGGGACATAGTGGTGGATATGTCAACCAAACACCCGTCCTTGCGACGGCGTACCGACTCGAAGGGTTCGACCCTCTCTCCGCGCGCGAGGCGCCCCAGAATACCAAGCTCGTCTTCCTGCCGTTCGGCGGGAATCAACACCCGCATTGGCTGGCCTATTGCCTCCTGGGCCGTGTAGCCGAACAGGTCCTCGGCGCCGCGATTCCAGTTCTCGATGATGCCGTCCGGTGTCTTGATAATGATCGCATCGTCCGTCGAATCGATGGTGGCTTTGAATTTCTGCAATTCCAGCGCCTTCTGTTTGCGCTCCGCAATCTCATATTGCAAAGTTCTGAACACCCACACGAGCAGCAGAAAAAGGGTAATCAATAGCGCGCCCAGAGTGAACAAGCTGCTGTAATTGATAGCCTCGGCAATGCTTTGCCGCTCCTTCAGCAGGTCTTTTTCCGAGCTTACGAGCTCATCCAGTCTCGCTTCGATCTCTTCGATCTGGGAGCCGCCTATACCGCCGAACATCAATGCGGCAAGCGGATCCAGGTTTTTTTCGCGCCATGCCTGCACCGCCGAATCGGCCTGCCCGATGCGGTGCTCGATAAGTTTATCGAGCACCGCCAGCCGTTCGTGCTGCTGCAAATTGCCGGACATCAACCGGTTCACACCAGCAAGCCTGAACTGCAAGTCGTTGCGGTGCTTGACACTTTCCGCCAACTGACTTTCATCGCCGGTAACCAGAAATTTCTGGTTGTGATGCAGGAAATACAGCATCGAACCGGACAATGACTTCATGCCCTGAATCGCTTCGTGGGTTTGTTCGATCTGCCTGCTTGCCTCGTTTTTTTGCACAAAGCCGTAAGACAGCGCGCCCAACATGAAGACCAGCATGGCCAGCAAGGTTGCCAGCCCGACCGCCAGAAACCTTTTCCGCAGTTGCGCCATGAAACCGTGGTTTTGCGTGGCCACCAATATCCCTGCCGCCAGCATCAGGAAACCCACAACAACCGGCGCAGGAACCGGCGTGACGTTGCCCGCCCGGTCAAGCGGAAGGAGGCCGAACATATAGCCGCCCAGCGGCAACAGCGTGAATGCCAGCAAAGCAAACGCCGCCGACTGGGCTGCCGCCCACAGCGTGAGCTCGAGGAACAACAGCGCGCCGCCTACCAATACCGAATTGACCGGCGACATGATGGGCATATTCCAGGGATGCGATGCCAACAACGTCCCCGCTGGCTCGTCAAACGGCAAACGGTCGCCGCCATTCCAACCGGAGGAATATCCCGCAAACTCCGCCACGCCGAGCAGCAACACCAGCACTGGAGCTGCCCGCCTGACCATCAGGAGAGCCTGAAGAGTCGGGCCATGAGCGTGCAGATAGAGGCAGATTCCCGACAGGGCAAAAACGGCTGCATGATCCGCTCTCATGCTGCCCAGCCCCGGCAACAGGCGCTTGAACGCATCCACGTTCAATGCCCAGCCGGACAGGACTATCATCCCCACGGCCAGGATAAAAATGGCGATGGCCTTCGTCCATCCAAGAATTTCGACGTCAAAAGGGTTCCGGGTGTGAGTGCCAAGCAATGTATTGGTGCCTTGCATTGAACTTCCCCCAGATTGATGGCTATGCCCGGTCGATCCTAACGATCATGGCGCGCCACGCCTTCTGGCAAGGCGCGCCCCATACGTCCGCCGCTGCCGGCGATGGAGATTCTTGTTTTACTCATAGCTCATCCTTCATTTGGCAACCCGCTCGGAAGCGATCAGCCACGCATCGCCAACCTTTTCCAGTTGCAGCGTCTTGCGCGTTCTGTCCCGGTACAAATCGGAACGGTAACGCTGCACAAACGAAACGGATGCATGGCTGTCATCCCGCACATCGATGGCAACTTCGCTCAGCTCGACTTCAATCGCTTTGGGTTTGCCGATGCGCTCCAGACGCTGCTTTTCCCATGCCTCGCGGCTCATGCCTTGCGGCTTGTAGTCCGGCAGGTAGGCAGACAGGTAGCCGCGTACATCTTTAGCCGACCAGGCTGCCGACCAGGCCTGCACGCTTTTCAGAACATCCGCAGCAGCAGCGGTCTTGGCAACGGGTGGCGGCGGTGGGGCGACAACGGCGGGGGCTGCGGCAACGGCGGGAGCCGATGCAACGGCGGGAGCTGCAACCGGCTGCGGCACAATTGCCTGCGCCACCTGTCCGGGTTGGCCGGGATCATCCATGCGCACCAGCTTGTCGCCTTCGAAATAAAGCGTCAGCCGCTGCTTCTCGACCACTTCGCCGCCCTGCTCCAGCATATATATATAGTCCCAGCGGTTGCCGTGGAAGACATCGCTGATCATCGGCGTACCCAGCACATAGCGCACCTGATGCTTCGACATGCCGAGCTTGAGCTTCTCGCGCATCTCTGCCGTAACATAATTACCTTGGCGGATATCCATCTTGTACGGCGACAAGACCGGCGAGGAAAGATAACTGCATGAAGCCAGCAGCATGGAAAGCAATACCAGTTTGATACGCATAATCATCTCAGTCAGTTCCAGAATTTAGCCGCCGCATGATACCTCAAGCGGCCACGCCCAGCATCTCCACCGCATGTTTGCGCGTCGTGTCGGTAATCTTTGCGCCGCCCAGCATGCGCGCGATTTCCTCGACACGCTGTGCGCCATCCAGTACGGCGATGCGGCTCAGCGCAACGCCATTCTCCACCGCCTTGCTCACGCACCACTGGTGGTCGGCGGCGGCGGCGACCTGCGGCAGGTGCGTCACGCACAGCACCTGGTATTTCTTGCCCAACTCTTTGAGCAAATGCCCGACGATTTCCGCGACACGCCCGCCGATGCCGCTGTCCACCTCGTCGAAAATCAGCGTCGGCACGCTGGCGACCTGGCTCGTGGCTACCTGGATCGCCAGGCCGATGCGCGACAATTCGCCGCCCGACGCGACCTTGGCCAGACTGCGCGGCGGCACGCCCGGATTGGCGGCGACCTGGAACTCCACCGTCTCCAGCCCGCATGCATTCCCTTCAGCCAGCGGCAGCAGCGCCACGGCGAAACTGCCGCCCTGCATCGCCAGCGTCTGCATCGCCGCAGTAATTTCGCGCGTCAGCTTGCCGACGGCTTTTTTTCGCGCCGCCGACAATTTCTGCGACGCCGCCAGATAGCTTTGCTGGGCAAATTTCTCCTGCTGTTCCAGCGCGGCCAGATCGGCATCGCCGCCCAGTTCCGCGAGCCGCGCCACGATACGTCGTAAGGCTTCATCCAGCAGCTCAGGCGCAACGCGGTGTTTGCGCGCGGCATCCATCACATTCTGGATGCGCTGTTCCTGTTCATGCAGTCGCTGCGGATCGCTATCCAGGCGCTGCTGGTAATGGCGCAGCGCATACACCGCCTCCTGCAACTCGGCCTGCGCGCTTTCCAGCATGCGCAGCGTTTCGCCCAGGCTTGCATCATGCGCCAGGCCGTCGCGCAAGCGCGCCATTAGCGCGTTGAGTTGCGCCAGACAGGCACCATCCGCCTCGCTCAATGTTTCGATGCCGAATGCGGCGGTCTCCAGCAGGCTCGCGGCATAGGCGAGACGCGCGTAGTCGGCTTGAAGCTCTTGCCAATCGGCCGCGTTGAATCCCAGTCCTTCCAGCTCGTCGCGCTGAAAGCGCAACAATTCGCGCTCGGCAGCCACCGCCTCGGCGTTTTCGCTCAGGCTGATGCGGCGGCGGCGCAACGCTTGCCAATCGCGATACAGGGCTGCGACTTTCTCCGCATCTGCTGCCACCCCCGCATAACCGTCCAGCAACATGCGCTGCGCGTCGGGGCGCAGCAGCGATTGATGCGCGTGCTGACCGTGAATGTCGAGCAACTGTTCTCCCGCCTCGCGCATCTGTTGCAGTGTGGCACTGCGCCCATTGATAAAGCCGCGTGAACGGCCATTGGCATCCAGCACGCGGCGCAGCAGGCATACGCCGTCGTCGCCTTCCAGCTCCTGTCCGGCCAGCCATGCCTGCAAATGCGGCAATGCGGTAATGTCGAACTCGGCAGCGATTTCGGCGCGCTCGCAGCCGTTGCGCACCATGGCCGCATCGCCGCGCTCACCGAGCGCCAACGACAATGCATCGATCAGGATGGATTTGCCCGCGCCGGTCTCTCCGGTCAGCGCGGTGAAGCCGGAAGAAAAATCCAGTTCAAGCGAGGAGACGATAACGAAATCGCGGATGGCCAGAAACTTCAGCATCGAGTTGGCTCCAGATTAGGCGTTAGGCGTAAGGCGGGTTCCACCCGCCGGATATAGCTGTCGGGCGGAGCCCGACCTACAAAAAACCGATTGCGTGGTATCACATCGACAATGAACAATCTGTGCTGGAAATTTCATCGTTTATAGCGTCTGATTCCAGAGCAGTTTCTCGCGCAGCGTATGGTAGTAGCTATGCCCCACCGGATGCAGCAGGCAGGCAGGCTCGGGATGGCGCGTGACGATGATCTTGTCGTGCAACTCCAGATCGTAATTGGTGTGGCTGTCGAAACGCACACGGATATCGCCGGTGCGGTGCATCAGAATTTCCAGTACCGACGAGCCCTTCACGACGATGGGGCGGTTGCTCAGCGTATGCGGGCAAACCGGCACCAGTTCCAGTGCATCCAGACTGGGGTGCAAAATCGGGCCGCCCGCAGACATCGCGTAGGCGGTCGAACCGGTGGGCGTCGAGACGATCAGCCCGTCGGCGCGCTGGTTGTAGAGGTATTCGCCGTCGATGCGCACCTCGAACTCGACCATGCTGCTGGCGTGGTTGCGGTGCACCGCCACCTCGTTGAAGGCCAGCCCGCTGAACACTTCGGCATCGCCGCGCAGCACGCGCGCCGACAGCAGCAGGCGCTGCTCGGTGACGAACTTGCCGTCCAGCATCGCCGCCATGCTGTCCTGCATGTTCTCCAGCGTGAGGTCGGTAAGGAAACCCAGCCTGCCCTGATTCACCCCGACCAGAGGAATCTGGTGCGGCGACAGGGTGCGCGCGATGTTCAGCATGGTGCCGTCGCCGCCGATCACGATGGCGAGATCCACCGCGTGGGCCATTTCATTCAGATTCATCGCCTGGTAAGGACAGGATGCGATCTGCTCGGCGGTCAGGCTGTCCACCACCACATTCAGCCCGCGCGACGACAGGAATGCAGCCAGACTCAACAACGGCCCGGCGATTTCCGGCGCCTTGTGTTTGCCGATCAGCGCGACATTCTGGAAGGGAAATTTCATGGGCGCGATTAAACCACATTGCCCATGCAATGACAAAGCTGAGCTGGGGGCGGTTTATCGAATTGCTTTCTGTGCTCTGTTCGATACCACTGCGATAGCGAAGGCGCTGGGGTTGCGGTGCTTATTGCAAGCGCCGCGACTGAGCGGTCAGATGTGGATGGCCAATCCCACTCCGCGCAAGCAGTCGTTCACGCAGGGCGGCTTGCAACCCGAGGACTGACATTCAGGATGATCACCTTGAAGGCTCACTGTTCGGCCTTATGCCGCCGGTGACGCGCACCGTCGATCAAGTCCGCTCCGACCCGAAGCCGACCTTCGTATTTCCCTAAAGCAGATCGTCAACGTAGAATTAACCGGCCCCGCGCTTTTGCGGTGTCCGGGTTGAATGTCGGTTTGGGCTTCCGCTTATTCATAGTGCGTCCACATACGCAGGACGCGAACCGTTCTCTCTTTGGCAAAGACCTCGTACACGATGCGGTGCTGAATATTGATGCGGCGGGAGTATGCACCTGCAAGATCACCGACCAACTTCTCGAAGGGCGGCGGGTTCTGAAATGGGTCAATGGCAAGAACTTCGAGCAGTTCTTGCGCCTTTGGTTTAAGACCGCTTGCAGCAAGCTTTTTTGCATCTTTCATTGCTTGCTTGGCGTAAACAACTTCCCAGCCTACCACTTAAGTGTCTTCGAGCTTTTTGAGAGAGGCTCAGCCATCCCTGCCTTTATGGACTCACGCATGCCAGGTACGGCCAAAAGGTACAAGGTTTCTTGAATTGCGCTCCAGTCTTCCGCAGAGAGCAGCACGGCACTGCTGCGTTTTCCGGAAATGATGATTGGCTCATGAGACTCTACTGTCTGATCAATAAGTCGGTACAGATTTGCGCGAGCTTCGCTGGCAGTAAGTGTGTTCATTTCATGCTCCTTCAAAGAAGCTCCTATGGTACGCTAATACGTACGCCTGTCAAGTGGCTCACGAGCGATAAAGATGCCACACGTGGAAGTGAGGGGCTGCGCGCTTTTGCGCCGCCCCGCTCGAACGTAGGTTAGACCTCGTCATCGTCAGCCCCAAAGGTTTTTGTGGCCTTCATTACGGCGAAATGTACGGAGTCGATTTGTTTTGGCTACCTATGGAAAATCGAGCGAACGACTGCTCTTGGCACCGAAGCCGAACGTGGTATTGCATTATTTCCAGCCCGGAAACAGCCCATCAGAATTTTCGTTCAGGTCACCCGATAACAGGTACCGGTGACGCATATTATTGGCATCAAAAACCAAAAATACCGGAGCCAAATTGATCCTCATTCCTTACGTAGTCGCTAATCCAGCAACGTAGCAAGGCGCGCAATAACATCTGCCGCAATGTAGTCAGGTGCGGCTTCGACTATTTCGGCTTTACGCACTTTCCAATCAACGATGCGCGCCTGATTACACAGCACGACTCCTTGCGTATCCATCCCCGTATTGGCAAGCGACACTACCCATTGCTGCCCCCGTGCATAGTCCCCGCCCTGTGTGACCGGGCATACCATTGCCATGCCAAGTTTATTGAACGCATCGGCTGAAATAACAAGCGCAGGGCGCACCCCGCGTTGTTCGGTACCCATTGCGGGGTCAAAGCTCATACGCACAATATCGCCGCGTTTCGGCGCTCTTTTCATATTACTTCACGGCCTACGGGGGGCATATTTTCCCATTCAGCATCGCGCGGCAAATCGCCTTCTTTCATTCCAGCGAGTAATTCATCAAGAGTGTATTTTTTTCTGGCGGGGCTGATAACCAAGCATTTGCCATCTGTCTCGATAGACACTTGCTCACCGCTTTTCAACCCGATTGAGCTGAGCAACGGGCGCGGTATGGTCAGTGCAACCGAGCCGCCTTGGGTATAAAGTTTCGCTGTGTGCATGATGATTATCCTTTCCGGTTTTTGACGCTGGCGGGCAGTATAACGCGTATTGGACATAAATATAACTGGCGTTTAACCGCACAAAAACGCTGGGTTCGAGCTTAATCCTCCCTCACCCTGAACCACGCCGCATACAGCGCAGGCAGGAACAGGCAGGTGAGTAGCGTGGCGATGACCAGCCCGCCCATGATGGACACTGCCATCGGCCCCCAGAACACCTGGCGGGTCAGCGGGATCATCGCCAGGATCGCCGCCGAGGCGGTCAGCATGATCGGGCGGAAGCGGCG
>MGXA01000048.1:25789-28053 GCA_001801215.1 Gallionellales bacterium RIFCSPLOWO2_02_FULL_59_110
GCGGCGCACGGTGGAGCCGATGATCGCTTCCCACTGCGTCTTACCCTCTTCCTCGTCCTGCCTGATCTGATCCACCAGAATCACCGAGTTGCGCATGATCATCCCGGCCAGCGCGATGAAGCCAAGGTTGGCGACGAAGCCGAACGGCACCTGGAACACCAGCAATGCCAGCGTGACGCCGATCAGGCCGAGCGGCGCGGTGAGCAGCACGATTACGGTGCGGCTGATGCTTTGCAACTGGATCATCAGCAGCGAAATCACGCCGACCAGCATCAGCGGCACCACCGCCTTGATCGCGGTCTCGCTCTTCGCGGATTCCTCGACGCTGCCGCCCATTTCGATACGGTAGCCGATCGGCAGCGTGGCGCGCAGCGCATCGAGCTGCGCGTTCAGCTCCATCGACACTGTGGAGGGCTGTGTCTTGTCGGCCATGTCGCCGAGCACGGTCATGGTCGGCAGGCGGTTGCGCCGCCAGACCAGGCCTTCTTCCAGCACCGGCACCAGTTTCGCGACCTGCGCCAGCGGCACATGGCGACCGTCCGGCAGCGGGATATCCAACTCGGGCAGCCGGTCCAGCGAACGTGTTTCGCGGTCGGCGGCACCGCGCCACACCACGTCGATCAACTGGTCGCCTTCGCGGTACTGCGCCAACGCCACACCGTTCAGCCAGCCTTGCAGCGCCTGCGCTATCTCCTGGCTGGAGGTGCCGAGCCCGCGCGCCTTATCCTGATCCACTTCGATGCGCAGTGCTTTTACTTTTTCGTTCCAGTCGAAACTGACATCCTGCAAATGCGCGTTGGCGCGCATCAGCTCGGCCACCTGGCCTGCGATAGCCCGCACCTGTTCGACATCATCGCCCATCACGCGGAACTGCACCGGGTAGCCGACCGGCGGGCCGTTCTCCAGGCGCGACACGCGCGCGTGGATATGCGAGAAACCGCCTTGCGCAGAATTGAACAGGTCGTTCAGCTTGCGCTTGAGCTCCTCGCGCTCTTGCATGCCCTTGGTGACGATCACGACTTGCGCATAGTTGTCGCTGAACAGGCGCACGTCGAGCGACAGGAAGAAGCGCGGCGCGCCGTTGCCGATGTATGAGGAAAAGGAAGCCACTGCCGGATCGCCGGCCAGGATGCGCTCGATGCGTCTGGTCTCGGACTCGGTCGCCTTGAGCGATGCGCCCTGCGGCAACCAGACATCGACGATCAGTTCGATGCGGCTCGCGGCTGGGAAAAACTGCTTCTGCACCCCGACGTTGAACGCGGCGATGGATAACACGAAGGCTCCCACTGTCGCGGCGATCACCTTCCAGCGGTTGCGCAGGCACCAGGTCACCAGCTCGCGAAAGCGCCGGTAGAACGGCGTGTCATAAATGTCCGCGCCGTGCCGCTGCGCCTTTTCCACCAGCTTCTTCTGGTCGAGCAAGCGGTAGCCGAGATAGGGGGTGAACACCACCGCGACAATCCACGACACCAGCAGCGCGATGGTCACCACCTGGAAGATCGAGATGGTGTATTCGCTGGCCGCCGATTTGGAAAAGCCCACCGGGGTGAACGCGGCGGCGGTGATCAACGTGCCGGTCAGCATCGGGAACGCGGTCGAGGTGTAGGCAAAGGTGGCTGCCTTGAAGCGATCCCAGCCCTGCTCCATTTTCACCACCATCATTTCCACGGCGATAATCGCATCGTCCACCAGCAGGCCGAGTGCGATCACCAGCGCGCCGAGCGAGATGCGCTGCAAGTCGATGCCGAACACCTTCATCAGGAAGAACGTAATCGCCAGCACCAGCGGGATGGACAACGCGACCACCGTGCCGGTGCGCCAGCCTAAACTCAGGAACGACACCGCGAGCACGATCATGATCGCCTCGGTGAGCGAATGCTCAAACAGGCGGATCGAGCCTTTCACCACTTCTGGCTGGTTGGCGACCACATGCACGTCCACGCCCGCCGGCAGATCCGCCTCGATTTTCTGCATCGCCCGTTGCAGGTTCTCGCCGAGGCGGATCACGTTGCCGCCCTTGTCCATCACGACACCGATGCCGATGGCGGGCTGCCCGCCGACGCGCATCTGCGGGTTGGGCGGATCGGCAAAACCGCGCGACACCCTGGCGATGTCGCCGAGGCGGAAGTGCTGCCCGTTCACCAGCAGATCGGCATTGCGCACCCGCTCGACGCTGTCGAAACCGCCCGATACGCGCAGTTGCACCCGGTCGCTGGCGGTATCGACAAAACCGGACGGACTCACCATGTTCTGCTTCTGCAAGG
>MGXA01000048.1:28082-34547 GCA_001801215.1 Gallionellales bacterium RIFCSPLOWO2_02_FULL_59_110
CGGTCAGCGCGAAGATGTTGATCTGCACGTCGCCGAATTCGTCGTCTGGGAACGGCCCCTGCACGCCGTCCGGCAAAGTGTGGCGGATGTCGTCCAGCTTCTTGCGCACCTGCCGCCAGGCTTCCGGCACTTCAGGTTTGGGCGTGTAATCCTTGAGCAGCACGAACACCATCGAATCGCCCGGCTTGGAAGCGGAGCGCAGCGTATCCACCCAGGGGGTTTCCTGCAATTTCTTCTCGATGCGCTCGGTGACTTCCCGCTCGACTTCCTGCGCAGTCGCCCCCGGCCACAGGGTGCGCACCACCATGACCTTGAAGGTGAAGTCCGGGTCTTCGGCGCGCCCAAGGTTGAGGTAGGAAAGCGCCCCAGCACCCATCAGCACGACGATCAAAAACAGCACCATCTGCTGGTGCGCCAGCGCCCAGGCGGAAAGATTCGGAAATTTCATCCCGGTTCGCCTATCGGTCGTGATGTGGGATTCCCCCCTTTGTAAGAGGGGGGTGAGGGGTGGGTTGAACCTCGCACGGATACAAAATCCTCCTCGGCCCCCTCGCAAGCTCTCCCCCTTTTGCAAAGGGGGAAGCTGGTCGAATTTCCCATCGGATAATTTGTGCTCATTGCGCGCTGCCGCTCTCGATGATGCGGATTTTTTCCCCGGCCGCGAGCCGGTGTACGCCGTTGCTGACGATACGCTCGCCCGCCGCCAGCCCGCCTGCGATGACCGCGCCGTCATCGCGGTATGCGGCAACCTGAACCGGGCGCAGGCTGACGGTGCGGTCGGCGGCGACGATCCACACCGCCGCCTGTTTGCCCTGCTGGAAGATCGCGCTCAGCGGAATCAGCAGGCCGCCGCTCTTTTTGCTCGCAGCGAAACGCACCCGCGCCGTCATACCCAGCGCAACCTCGGGGCCGGGTTGGAGCAGCGCGACGCGCGCCGCATAGGTGCGGCTGGCCGGATCGGCCGCCGGAGACAGTTCACGCAGGCGTCCGGCCAACGGTGCTGCATAGTCGCCTGCGGCGGGCAAAGTGATTTCGGCGGAAGCGCCAACTTCAAGATTGGACAGATGCGATTCGGGAAGCGCAATCGCCACCTCGCGCCCGCCATCCTGCGCGAGGCGCAGCACCGGCTGCCCGGCGGCAACCACCTGCCCTGCCTCGGCGAAAAGGGCCGCCACCACGCCCGCGCGGTCGGCGCGCAATGTGGTGTAGCCGGACTGGTTGCGCGCCAGCCCAGCCTGGGCGGACGCGGCCTTGAGCGCGGCTTCTTTTGCATCCAGCGCGGCCTGGCTGACGAAGCCCTTGCCGCGCAGTTCGCGATAGCGTTGCGCGTCTGCCTCGGCCAACCTGTGTTGTGCTTCGGCGGAGCTGAGCTGCAAGCCCGCATCGCCGGGATCGAGGCGCATCAGCGCCTGTCCTGCCCTGACGCGTGCGCCCGCATCCACCAGCCGCTCGGCAATCTTCCCGCCGATGCGGAAACCCAGTTGCGCCTCATGGCGCGCGCGAATCTCGCCGCTATAGGTGTTGCCGCCATCGGTTGCGGCAGAACCCACCACCATGGTCAATGCAGGCCGCTCGATCCCCGCTGCCGGAGTGGTTTCCTTGTTGCACCCGGAAAGAATGGCCACAAGGAGAAATAACAGGATACCGGGTTTCATGATTTTGATTCCGGACGGCAAGAAGAAGGGTAGGCAATGTAGGGTTAGCGCTAAAGGCTGTCAACTTGCTGCGAACTTCGCACGTTTACTCGAACAGACGACAACTCTTGCAGGTTTTAAGGCTTCCTTAAGGCTGCGGGATTTATATTCGCGGTACTTGTTGTAATGCTACGCCCTTGCCGCATGGTCGTACCGGACGTAAGCTGCAACAGCTTTCCCAGCCGGTTTGTAAATCGCTCGCTTCTCCGCAATACCGCCGAAAGGTTTGAGCCTGGCTGCAACACAACGGTCTTTCCCGTGCAATCGAATTTTTTCGAAACAACATTTTCCAAGAACATCCCGCCGGAATTTACGACATGACTTCATCGCCCTTTCACAGCGGCGAGCTTGACGCGCAGCGGCGCTGGGGTGACCCGGAACTGTGGACGGAGGCACGCATCGGCCAGCTTATCTGGGATCGCATCCCGGAACCGATCCACCCCCGCATCGAGGCGGCGCCATTCTTCTTTCTCGCCACCTGTTCGCCCGACGGGCGCTGCGACTGCTCGTTCAAGGGCGGCGGGCCCGGCCTGGTCAAGGTGCTGTCGCCGAACCGCCTTGCTTTCCCGCATTTCGAAGCGCGCGTGAAAGGCAACGGCGCTTACATGAGCCTCGGCAACATCCTGCTCAACCCCCAGATCAGCCTGCTGTTCATCGACTTTGCCGACGGCGCGCGCCTGCGCGTGAACGGGCGCGCCTCCATTCATGAAAACGCGGAAATGATGGCGTCGTTTCCGCAGGCGGAATGCGTCGTGGCCGTGGACATCGAACTGGTCGTGCCGAGCTGCTCGAGCTATGTCCCCCACCTGGTTCCGGCCGAACCGTCTGCCAAGACCGGAAAATGAGCGCCTACCGCATCGCCGTCAACGTCGAATGGACCAGCAAATGCAATGCGCTTTGCCCGATGTGCCCGAGGGATCTGATCGAGAACCCCCAGCTCATGACCGGGCAAACCTGGCTTCAGGTGCTGGAACGCCTGAAGCCGCAGGACGTGTTCCGTGCCGTCATCGCGGGCTACGGCGAGCCAACCACGCACACCAAATTCTTCGAATTCGTGGACGACATGCGCCGCCACCCGATCCGCTTCGACATGGTGAGCAACGGCCAGCAACTCGACGCCGAGCGCATCCGCCATCTGGACGGCGCGATCGGCCTGCTGATCGTTTCTTTTTCCAGCATAGCCCCGGATGTGTATAACCGGATGCACGCCAACCTCGACCAGGCGCGCGTCATGGAAAACATCCAGACAGCGCAACGGCTCTTCAGGCATACCAAACTGGCTATCAGCCTCACGCCGATGCCGGAATGCCTGCCCTCGCTGCCGGACACCATCGCCTGGCTGCGCGCGCAGGGCGTGGAAACCCTGACCATGTCGCCCACTCTGTACAACCGTGGCGGCAGCCTGGCAGGGCATGAACTCGACACTGCCAAGTTGCGCGAAGCGATCCGGCAACACCATTTGCGCTCGCAGGAATTCGATTTCGTCCCCAGCTTCCGGGAGGTTTTCCGGCAATGGCGCAGCAACCGCTTCAAATGCATCCCGCGCAATATCGACATCTTCATTGCGGCGAACGGCGATTACCTGTATTGCTACAACGACGTCAGCCATAAGCATCACATCGGGAATGTGGCGGATTTGGGCATCCGCGAAGTGCTGGCCAGGCGCGAAGGCATGGCGCCGATCCCGGCGCTGTGCGACGGCTGCAACATGCGCGGCCGCTACGACGCGAAGGAGCTGATAAATGCAGGGATTTCGTATATGCGCGCCAGGCTGAAAACCGCATGAACACCATCATAACCAATCCTGCCATCGCCATCGCCGGGCGCTCTTTCCAAGTGAATTTCTCGCGGCCCGATGCGACCGACCGCGCCGAAATCGAACAATTCATCGGCGAGGCTTTCCGCCAGGCGTACGGCGCAAAACTCAGGCGCTTCAAGCCCTGCCTGATGAGCCTGCGCGATCAAGACAAGCGGCTGGTTGCGGCCTGCGGATTCCGCAGCGCCGCGCATGGCGCGCTGTTCCTGGAAACCTATCTGGATCGGCCTGTCGAGGCAGTGCTCGCGGAACACGCCGGCTTTCCGGTCAGGCGCAGCGAAATTATCGAGGTGGGCAATTTTTCGGTCGTCGAACCCGGAATGGCGCGTTACCTGATTGCCGCCATCAACGATCACCTCTACAACACCTCCAATCAATGGGCGGTGTTTACCACCATCCCGATGTTGTACAACGTGTTTATCAAGCTGGGGATGCACCCGGAAATTCTCGGCGTTGCGGACAGAAACCGCCTTGCTCCCGAAGACCGCTCGGAATGGGGCAGCTACTATGAACATAAACCGCAAATCATGGCGTTACGCCGCATCGAGCGGCGCGTTATCCCGCGGATGCCCGATGCACGGAGCTCGGACGCCAAAACGCCGGAACCCGCAAACGGTTCGCGCTGCCATGCCTGCGGAATGATATCGAGGGAAGAGTGAGTACAGACGTCTTCGATGCCATTACCCGTCACAGCGAGGAACAGCCCGGCGCGCTTGCCCTGTCCGGCAGCAGGTGTTCGCTCACCTACCGGGAACTCGCCGCCGCGATCGGACAATTCGGCGCGCAACTGCGCGCGGCTCCCGTCAGAACAATCGGCCTGGCGCTCGATAATTCGCCGCTCTGGGCGGTGCTCGACCTGGCCAGCTTGCATGCCGGCAAGCCGGTCATCCCGTTGCCGTTCTTCTTCTCGGCGGAGCAAGTCGCCCACAGCATCCGCGACGCGGGGATCGATTGCATCTTCACCGATCAGCCGGAGCAATACCGGAAAATACTCGCGGCAGCAAAGATCGAGAGCGATGCTGTATCGACGCACACTTTCGATAATCAAACATTCAGCGAATTCCGCCTGCGCAATATCGCCGCCCAGGCGTTGCCCGCCGGTACAGTCAAGATCACCTACACCTCCGGCACCACCGGAAACCCGAAAGGCGTATGTCTGGGTGCCGATGCGCTGCAACAGGTCGCATCTTCCCTGCTGGCTGCCACGCGCGGCAACGGGGACGACCGGCATGTCAGCGTGCTGCCGCTGTCCACCCTGCTGGAAAATCTCGCCGGTGTTTATGTACCGCTGCTTGCCGGGGCAAGCTGCCATTTATTGCCGCTCACCGAGGTGGGGATGAGCGGATCGACCGGGCTGGACGTGAAGAAAATGCTGGCCGCGCTGATCGAATGCCGCGCCACCACCACCATTCTGACGCCGCAACTGGTGCACGCGCTGGTCGCCGCCATCGCAGCCGGGCATCCCGCGCCGCAACAGTTGCGCTTCGTCGCAGCGGGCGGCGCACCTGTCGCGCCGCGCCTGCTGCAACGCGCGGCGGCGCTCGGCCTGCCGGTATTCGAGGGTTACGGCCTGTCCGAATGCGCCTCGGTGGTCGCGCTCAACACCGAAGGCGCGCACCGCATCGGCAGCGTCGGCAAACTGCTGGCGCATGCCCGAGTAAAATTCGCGGAAGATGGCGAGATCCTGGTGGCGGGATCAACCCTGCTCGGCTACACCGGCGATGCTCCGCTGCAACCGAATGAGTTCTGGCCGACCGGCGACATCGGGCATCTCGACGAGCAGGGCTTCCTGCATCTCACCGGGCGCAAGAAAAATATTTTCATCACCTCGTTCGGGCGCAACGTGGCGCCGGAATGGGTGGAACGCGAGCTGGCTCTGCACCCGGCCATCGCGCAAGCGGCGGTATTCGGCGAAGCGCGCCCGTGGAACGTGGCGGTGATCGTGCCGCGCTGCAGCACGCCCGAAGCGCTCGATGCCGTAAACCAGGCCATTGCGGAAGCCAACAGTTTGCTGCCGGATTATGCGCGAGTAGAATGCTGGCTACCCGCGCAAACCGCGTTCCTGCCGCAGAACGGCCAACTGACCGCAAACGGCCGGTTGAAACGCGAGGCGATCTGGTCGCAGTATCGGGCGGCTATCGAGCAACTCTATGCAAAGGGGAAATCAGATGGCTGTCTATGAGCAACTGCTTGCCGCCACCGAGGCGGAGCGCAACGAATTGCAGAGCCTGCCGATCCTGCGCGCCGGGGCATCCGGGCAGGTCAGCCTCGCGGCTTACGTCGCGTTCCTGACGGAAGCCTATCACCACGTCAAGCACACCACCCCGCTGCTGATGGCGTGCGGTTCGCGCCTGCCGGAAAAATACGAGTGGCTGCGGACTGCGGTGGCCGAATACATCGAGGAAGAGGTCGGCCATCAGGAATGGATATTGAACGATATCAAAGCTTGCGGCGGCGATGCCGGGGCGGTGCGTGGCGGCAGGCCGCGCGTCGCCACCGAGCTGATGGTGGCTTACGCTTACGACACCATCGCCCGCGTCAACCCGGTCGGTTTTTTCGGCATGGTGCTGGTGCTCGAAGGAACCAGCGTCGCGCTGGCGACCAGTGTCGGAAAAGCGCTACAGCAAAGCCTCGGCCTCGGCGGCAATGCCTTTTCCTACCTGACCTCGCACGGATCGCTGGACATCAGCCACATGAATTTTTACGAGTCGCTGGTCAATCGCGTCACCGACCCCGCCGATCAGGCTTGCCTGATCCATTGCGCCAAGATGTTCTATAAGCTATACGGCGACATCTTCCGCGATCTGGGCGAGCGTTTTATTCCATCCCAGCAGCCTGTCTGACAACCTCATAAATCGGGAGCGGCAACATGAACCTATCCGGAAAACGCATCATCCTGACCGGCGCAGCGGGCGGTATCGGCTATCGCGTGGCATTGCTGCTCGCCGAAAAAGG
>MGXA01000049.1 GCA_001801215.1 Gallionellales bacterium RIFCSPLOWO2_02_FULL_59_110
TGTCAGGGTGGTCTTGCCATGGTCAACGTGACCAATCGTACCCACGTTCACGTGGGGCTTCGTGCGTTCAAATTTGCTCTTTGCCATGATTTTTCCTTATCAATGTCAAACGTTAATAAAAGCTAACTAAACTCTAAACTGGTGCCCATGGCGAGAATCGGACTCGCGACCTCTCCCTTACCAAGGGAGTGCTCTACCACTGAGCCACATGGGCAAAAATCAAAACTGGAGCGGGTGAAGGGAATCGAACCCTCGTCGTAAGTTTGGAAAACTTCTGCTCTACCATTGAGCTACACCCGCAGGCTTTTCCATCAAACAACGGCTACACAACACCAGCCAAGCCCACCAAAAGCCAAAATTTGGTGGAGGGGGAAGGATTCGAACCTTCGAAGGCAGAGCCGTCAGATTTACAGTCTGATCCCTTTGACCGCTCGGGAACCCCTCCAAACAGAACTTGCTATTATGTCAACAACCGCATCCGTTGTCAAACCGCTGTATCTTCTCGCTCTTCCAGCGGCAGTGTCTACTTATCCCGCATCAGCATTTCCTGATACTCGAACACCCATGCGTTTTTGGAAGCCTTCAAGCAGAGCCTCAGATATTCGCAAGTTTGGTGTATCACGCTTTATGTCATTTCGATAACAAGCTCGCATTGCTCACGCTTCCTCCATTTTTTCGCGATCATCTTTCTGAGTAATAAAGAAGATGCAGGCGAACACAATTTTTGGCGCTAATAGCAGTCGAATTCTCAGGTGCTCCTGACCGGGCACCGCAAAATTGCACTTGCGTCCGTTAATCATTCTCATTTACAATGAGAATGATTCTCAATTGATGGTAAGCCAAGTATTGTGAAACCGCAAACGTCCGGCCAGAAAATGCCGCCCCAGGCTGCCGCCGCGCCCCAGCCTGTATGCCCGTACGCGGACAACATTGCCACGCGCGGAACGCTCGACAGCCGCACCCTGTTCGCCGGTACCGACGAGATCATCATCACCCATGGCGCTGAGACTTACCGCCTGCGCCTGACCCGCCAGAATCGCCTGATACTGACCAAATAGATGAGTTCACGATGAACAGCGCTGCGCTTCCCCTCTCGCCCCGCTTGTCGCCTGCCGTTTTCTGCATCGTCCTCGCCGCGCACGGCCTGCTGTTCTGGGCGCTGTTGCGGCAGCAATCGTTTTTTCTGCTGCCGACGCAGAACGTGCTCAGCATGCGCTTGCTGACGCCTGCCGCACCGCAGCCCGAGGCCGTGCCGCCAGTGCCGCAACCGGTCGAGACGCCGAAGCCGCTGCGCAAGCCCGTGCCACAACCAGTGCCACAACCCGTCCCGCAGCCCGTGCCGGTCGAGACCGTGGCACCCGCACCCGCTGCGCCAGAGTCCGTTGTAACAGAGCCCGTTGCCGCCGCGCCGCCGAGCGAGATGCAGCCGCTGTTCGATGCGGCTTACCTTGCCAATCCCAGACCGTCCTATCCGCCGCTGTCGCGCCGCCTCGGCGAAGAAGGCAAGGTGATGCTGCGCGTGCGGGTCGCCGCCAGCGGCCAGCCGCTCGCCGTCGAAGTGCAGGCCGGCAGCGGCTCGGCGCGTCTCGACCAGGCGGCGCTCGATGCGGTGCGCCGCTGGCGCTTCGTACCCGCGCGGCGCGGCAGCGAGGCCGTCGCCGCCACCGTCCTTGTCCCCATCGTATTCTCGCTGAACGCTCATGGCGCAGGCTCCTTCAAATGATAAATCGTCTGCACCATGAGCGTTTCCCTCACCCCCGTTCCCCCTCTCCCATAGGGCGAGGGGTACGGTATGTCCTCGCTTCGCGAGATTTATGTTAAAGGGTTGACCATGGAAAACCCGCTGGGCTTTGCCCACTTCATCACCCATGCCGACGGCGTCGCCCTCGTCCTGCTCGTCATCCTGACCCTGATGTCGGCGGGTACCTGGTATCTGATCGTCACCAAGGGCGTGCGCCTGTTCCGCGCGCGGCGCACCAGCAACGATTTTCTGGCTGCCTTCTGGGCCGCCGACAGTCTGGACGACATCGCGCGGCGCATGGGCGAAACCGGCGTCACCGATGCGTTCTCGCATCTGGTGCATCACGGCTTCACCGCCATCGAGCAGCACCGCGCCGCGCTGGACGGCCAGAAGACGCGCGGCCTGATCGATGCCGGCACGCCGGACGAGTTCCTCACGCGCGCGATGAAGCGCGCCATCGCGCAGGACAAGGCGCGCCTCGAATACGGCCAGACCTTCCTCGCCACCGTGGCGTCGAGCGCGCCCTTCGTCGGTCTGTTCGGCACGGTCTGGGGCATCTATCACGCGCTGATGGCCATCGGCATCAGTGGCCAGGGCACGCTGGACAAGGTGGCCGGGCCGGTCGGCGAGGCGCTGATCATGACCGCCATCGGGCTGGCGGTGGCGATCCCCGCCGCCATCGCCTACAACGCTTTCGCCCGCGCCAATCGCAACACGCTAGCCGCGCTGGATTCCTTCGCCCACGACGTATTCACCTTCCTTGCCACCGGCCTCAAGGGCAGCGCGGCGGCGGATGCGGTGACCGCGACCTCGGCGCACATCATCGCCCGCGTCGCCGCGCGCGCCGCGACGTAAGGAAAGATCATGGCCTTCGGTTCTTTTTCCGACAGCGACACCGACGGCGATCTGGCCGAGATCAACATGATCCCGCTGATCGACGTGATGCTGGTGCTGCTGGTGATCTTCATTGTCGCAGCACCCTTGCTCACCCATGCGGTCAAGGTCGATCTGCCCAAGGCAAGTTCTTCGCCCAGCCTGAGCGAACCGGACAACGTGCAGGTCAGCATCGATGCCGCCGCGCAGGTGTACTGGAACGGCAAGCCGCTCGATGCCGCCGCGCTTTCCGCACACATGCAGCTCGCTGCCGCGCAGACGCCGCAGCCCGAACTGCACCTGCGCGCCGAGCGCACCACGCCCTACGAGAAGGTGGCGGAAGTGATGTCGGCGGCGGCACGCGCGGGATTGTCGCGCATCGGATTCGTGACCGAGCCGGAGGCGCACTGAACCTTTAATTCTTTTCCAACCAATATCGTTCCGCCAGCAAGCCAGTTGCTCAGCCAGCCAGCCAGAACACATGACTACGAGGACTGAGCATGAACAAACCGACACTGACTTTGCTGATCGCCGCGCTCTGCGCGGCCTATCCCGCCTGGGGCGAAGAAACCACTCTGGAGCAGGTCCACGTCCAGGCCGAGCGGGACGATTTCGACGCGCGCCAGAACGCGACTTCCACACGGCTGGTCTATGGCCGCGAAGAGCTCGACCGGATGAACGAGCTGACCGTCGGCGACTATCTGCGCCGCCTGCCCAGCGTCACCTTCACCGGACCGCCCGGCACGCCCAAGGATGTGCGGCTGCGCGGCATGGACAAGGGCTATACCGAGATCCTCATCGACGGCGAGCCGGTGGCGACCGGCACCAAGGAGCGCCAGATCCAGGTGGACCGCCTGCCGCTGGACATGGTGGAACGCATCGAGGTGATCCGCGCACCCGGCGCCGACATGACCAACGAGGGACTGATGGGTGCGATCAACATCGTGCTGCGCGATGCGCCGAACCAGCGCGTCAGCAATGCGCGCATGGTGGCAGGTCGCGTCTCCGGCGAGAAGACCGACAAGGACACCTGGAACCTGTCCGGCCAGTACGGCAACGCCACCGGCGACGTGCGCTGGCTGCTCAACGCCGCCGTGGGCCAGCGCGGCGAACTGAAGACCAAGAGCAAGAGCGAGCAGGGTTTCGTCGCCGCCACCGGCGTGCGCAACAGCTGGAAGGACGAATTCGAGGACGAGCGGGTGAGCACCGATACGCTCGACTTCTCGCCGCGTGTCAACATCAAGCTCGCGGGCGGCGACGAGCTGGTGCTCACGCCATGGATCACCAGTTCCGACGAACGCAAGACCAAGGACGTGGACAAGTTCAAATACAACACGCCGGCCACCGGCGCCAACTATGTGGGCGACGGCCGCAGGGCGGAGACCGAGGACAAGCTGCGCGAGACCGCACGTCTGCGCGGCGAGTGGAAACACAAACTGGAAGGCGGCCAGTTATCCGTCTACGCCGCCTCGCAGCAGGGCGGCGAGGTGAAGGACAAGACCGCGCTGGAATACAACGCCGCCGGCGCCTTGACCAAGACCACGCTGGAACACGACGACAAGGACGAACAGGAGTGGTTTCTGGGTGCGAAAGCGGAACGCAAGCTCGGCATCCACAAGCTTTCCACCGGTCTGGAATACAAGGACAAGTCGCGCAAGGACAGCAAAACCGCCACCGAGAACGGCGTGCCCAAGGCACTCGCGCGGGGCGACAATTTCGACATCGACGAGAAACGCTGGGCGGTCTTTTTGCAGGACGAGATCACGCTGGGCGGCGGCCACTTCCTGACGCCCGGCGCGCGCGCCATCCGCAACGACCTGGCTGCCGTGGACGCGCTGAGGCAAACCAGCAGCGGCAAGACCCGCGCACTCACGCCATCGCTGCACTATCTCTGGCAAGTCGATCCGCGCAACAACCTGCGCGCCAGCGCGACCAAGACCATTAAACCGCCCAAGTTCGACGAGCTGTCTCCGGTCACCGAAATTGCGAGCGGCGCAAACAGCCTGAGCAATCCGGACAAGTCCGGCAACCCGGATCTGCGCCCCGAACAAGCGGTCGGCCTCGAACTGGGCTGGGAGCATTTCCTGCCGAAGAACGGCGGGGTGCTGGGCGCGAGCCTCTTCAACCGCCTGATCACCGACAAGGTCGATACGGTCACCGCACTGGAAGGCGCGCGCTTCGTCAGCCGCCCGCAGAACGTGGGCGATGCCAAGGTCTGGGGCATCGAGCTGGACGCCCGCCCGCGCATGGACATCATCGGCATGCCGGAGCTGATGCTGCGCTTCAACTACACCCGGCTGTTCTCGGAGATCACCAGCACCACCACGGGGCAGACCACCCGCATCAAGGACCAGCCGCCGTTCGTTTACAACATCGGTTTCGACTGGCAGCTGCCGCGCTGGGATGCGGCCTGGGGCGTGAACTACAACTACACGCCGAAGTTCCTGAAGAACCCGACCGAGCCGCTGAAACCGGATGACGAGGCGGAACAGAAGCTGCTGGATATGTACGTGATGAAGCGTCTCGGCAAGGATGTCTCGTTACGCTTCACCGCCGCCAACCTGCTCGACATGGTGAAGGACAAGGACAAGTACGAATACAACGCCTCGAACCAGAAGATCAAGTTCACGCAGGAGGCCGAACGCGGCGGACGGGCATTCTTTATCGCAGTGGAAGGAAAATTTTAATCATGAACGGGGGCACACGATGAAACTCGACTTCAAGGCCCGCGACTGGCACAACTGGATCTCGGTGATATTGCTGCTGCCGATGCTGCTGGTCGGCATGACAGCGATCTTCATCGCGCACAACAAGGCGCTCGGCCTCAACGATATCGAGGTCACCGGCGCAGTCCGCTGGCTGCCCGGCTATGGCACACAGGCGATGAAGGCGGCCGGCATGGAAGTGCGCAGCAGCCTGCTGCTTGCGGACGGCAGCCGCTGGGTCGGCACGAAATCCGGCCTGTATCGCATCGCCGAAGGCAAGGCCGTCGCCATAGCGGAACTGGGCGACACCGAGGTGCGCGACATCATCACCGCGCCCTGGGGTGTGGTGGTCGCCGCGAAGAGCGGCATCTGGGTGCAGATGCGGGAAAGCTGGCACAGGATGCTCGACGGCGATGCCTGGAATGCCAGCCTCGCGCCCGACGGCAGCGTGACGGTCGTGCTCAAGGACTATGGATTGGCGACCAGCCGCGACGGTCACATATGGCAGGCCGAGTCGGCAACCTTGCAGGTGCTGGCCGCGCTGCCGGCGAACGCGGTGGTCGCGGAGCGCATCACGCTGGGCAAGCTCATGACCGACCTGCATACCGGCAAAGCCTTTCTCGGCAAGAGCGTGGAGTGGGTCTGGATCGATCTGCTCGGCGGCATCTGGGTGTTCCTCGGTTTCACCGGGCTGTGGATGTGGTGGAAGAGCCAGACCAAGCGCCGTGATGCCGCGCGCGCGCGGCTGATGCAGGAGGCACCGCATGGCTGAAACGATTTCCCTCGCCCTTGCCGTGCTCGCGTTGCTGGCGTTATGCGCCGCGCTCGGCCTGTTCTGCCACGGTTTGTATGCGCGCAAGCAAATGAAGCGTTACAAGAATCAGTCCGGGCGCCGCAAATAGCGCCCGTGGGACCTCATAGCCACAGCCCAAGCATGACGGCCCATCAGCACGCAGCTATCGTAATGCGCCTTGAATCATGGACTGCGATGCGGCGAAGTTGCCTATCATCGGGCCAGATGATATCGATTGGCGTGCCGCCACCATTACGTTATGAAGAACCAAGGGATGTCGCGAAGATGTGAGGCCATCGTGCGCCTGTTCGGGCGCTTCGACATGATGCGCCACGAGCGAATGCAAGCCCTTACCAAGCAGCATCAAAACTTAACGGGGCATCGATGTGACAGCACCAACAGATAACAAATTCGTAGCGCCCATCCTTTATGTAGATTCATGGCCGATCAAACCTTGAAGCCGTTGCTCAAAGCTACAAGCTGATCCAGCTTGATTTTTGCCGCACCACTGGCAATCACCTGACCGGCCTTGACTACACCCTCCTTGAGTGTGGCCGCCAGCCCTGCCACATAAATCGCCGCACCGGCATTCAGTTGCACGATGTCGCGCGGCGCACCGGTTTCATTGTTCAGCACGCCGAGCAACTTTTCGCACGCCTCGTCGGCGTTGGCGACGCGCAGCATGCCGACGGGTGCGCTTGGCAAACCGAAGTCGCTCGGGTGCACGGTGTATTCGCGCACCTTTCCGTCTTTCAGTTCCGCAATATAGGTTCCCTCGGAGACGGAAATCTCGTCCATGCCGTCCGCGCCGTGCACCACCAGCACATGATGGCTGCCGAGCTCGCCCAAAACTTGCGCGAGCTTGGCTGTGAACGCCTGGTGGAACACCCCAATCACCTGATTCTGCGCGCCTGCCGGGTTAGTCAACGGGCCGAGCAGATTGAACAGGGTGCGCACGCCGAGTTCGCGGCGCACCGGCGCGGCATACTTCATCGCGCTGTGGTGGTTGGGCGCGAACATGAAGCCGACGCCGATGCTGTCCACGCACTGCGCAACCTGCCCCGGCGTAAGACTTACATTCACGCCGAGCTTTTCCAGCACGTCGGCGCTGCCGCAGGTGCTGGAAACCGAACGCCCGCCGTGCTTGGCGACATGCGCGCCAGCCGCCGCCGCGACAAGCGCGCTGGCAGTGGAAATATTGAAAGTCTGCGCGCCGTCGCCGCCTGTACCGCAAGTGTCTATCAAGTGCCCGGTATGCCTTACATTGACCTTGGTAGACAATTCGCGCATCACTGCCGCCGCCGCCGCAATCTCGCTGACCGTTTCGCCTTTCACGCGCAATGCGATCAAGATGGCCGCGATCTGCGCCGGTGTCAACTGCCCGCCCATGATGTGCTGCATCAGCTCGCGCATCTCGGCAAACGACAAGTCATGGCGGTCGATCAGGCCGGACAATACATGCGAGTAGTTCATTCACACCTCCTTCAGGATTTTTTGGGCAACGGTTGCAACGCCGCGAATGCTATCGGCTTTCATGGCAACGTGCCAGCAAATGGAAACGGGGAACCTGTTGCACCGGTTCCCCGCCGTCGCCGTTGACTGCAATCCTATTCCTTCTTGTTTTCGATCATCTCGTGCAGGATCGGTGTCAGGATAATTTCCATCGCGAAGCTCATCTTGCCGCCGGGCACCACCAAGGTGTTGGCACGCGACATGAAGGAGTCGTGGATCATGGTGAGCAGGTAAGGGAAGTTCACGCCCTTCGGCTTGCTGAACCTGATCACCACAAAGCTTTCGTCGAGCGTGGGGATGTCGCGCGCGATGAACGGGTTGGAGGTGTCCACCACCGCCACGCGCTGAAAATTGATGTGGGTGCGCGAAAATTGCGGGGTGATGTATTTGACGTAGTCCGGCATGCGGCGCAGGATGGTATCCACCGTCGCTTCCGCCGAATAACCGCGTTCGGCCTTGTCGCGGTGGATTTTCTGGATCCATTCCAGATTGACCACCGGCACTACGCCGATGCCTAGGTCAACTTGCTTGGCGATGTCGATGTCGCCGTCTGTGGCCATGCCGTGCAGCCCTTCGTAAAACAGCAGGTCGGTATCCGCTTCGATGTCTTCCCACGGGGTGAACACGCCGGGCTTCAGGTCGGTCAGGCCAAAATGCTTGTTGTGGAGCGCGGCCTCGTCTTCGCTGTGCACGTAGTAGCGGCGCTTGCACATGCCGGTTTCGCCGTAAGTCTTGAAGGTTTGCTCGATCTTGTCGAAATGGTTGGCTTCCGGGCCGAAATGGCTGAAACAATTATTGCCTGTCTTGGCCGCTTCTGCGGCAGCGGCGCGGAACGCCATGCGGTCGAGGCTGTGCAGGCTGTCGCCCTCCAGGACTGCCGCCCTGATTTTTTCGCGGCGGAAGATATTCTCGAAGGCTTGTTTTACCGTGGTGGTGCCTGCGCCGGAAGAACCGGTGACAGCAATTACGGGGTGCTTGCGCGACATGATGGTTTCTCCTGGAGCAGAACGAATGAAAATTTTATAAGTAGCGATTCTATAACAAAGGCCCCTGCGCCACTACTGCGCTTGCATCGCGCGCCGCGCTTTGCATGGTTCAGCCAGATTGCCTGCGAGCACGGCAAAGGCGATATCGCTATAATGCCGCATTCAAAAATCCAGGCACCGACCCGTAAAATCATGCAACCCAACTACCACCCGGCATCCATCGAACAACAGGCGCAAAAACACTGGGAAACCCGCCAGGCGTTCCGCGCCCCTGACCCATCCGACGACCCGCAGTCCGACAAGCCCAAGTATTACTGCCTGTCAATGTTCCCCTACCCCTCCGGCAAACTGCACATGGGCCATGTGCGCAACTACACCATCGGCGACGTATTGAGCCGTTACCACCGCATGAAAGGCTGCAACGTGATGCAGCCGATGGGCTGGGACGCGTTCGGCCTGCCCGCCGAGAACGCCGCGCTGGCCAACAACGTGCCGCCCGCCGCATGGACATATTCCAATATCGAATACATGAAGAAGCAGCTCAAGTCGCTCGGCCTGGGCATCGACTGGGCGCGCGAGGTGACCACTTGCAAGCCGGATTATTACCGCTGGGAACAGTGGCTGTTCACGCGCCTGTTCGAGAAGGGCATCATCTACAAGAAGACCGCCTCGGTGAACTGGGATCCGGTGGACAACACCGTGCTGGCCAACGAACAGGTTATAGACGGGTGCGGCTGGCGTTCCGGCGCCCCCGTCGAAAAGCGCGACATCCCGATGTATTTTTTCCGCATCACCGGATACGCCGAGGAATTGCTCACCGGTCTCGACACACTCGACGGCTGGCCGGAACAGGTGAAAACCATGCAGCGCAACTGGATCGGCAAGAGCCATGGCTGCGAAATCCATTTCCCCTACGACATGGGGAGCGTGGGCGCGGCCGGTGTGCTCAAGGTCTACACCACCCGCCCCGACACGCTGATGGGCGTGACTTATGTGGCGGTGGCGGCGGAACATCCGCTGGCCGTGCGCGCGGCCGCAACAACCGAAAACCCTGAACTTTCCAGCTTTATCGAAGCGTGCAAGCGCGGCGGCACAGCTGAGGCCGAAGTGGCAGCCATGGAAAAACGGGGCATGGATACCGGCCTGTTCGTGAAGCATCCGCTCACCGGAGAAAAGCTCCCGGTGTGGGTCGCCAATTACGTGCTGATGGGCTACGGCGAGGGCGCGGTGATGGCAGTTCCGGCACACGACGAACGGGATTTCGAGTTTGCCGATAAATACGGCTTGCCCGTCAAACATGTCATCGCAAGTCAGGAATTGTTATCCAAGTGGGAGAAACTGACGTTCAGCCTCGAAGCCGAAGGAATTGAGCCTGACCATGAGGAAATCGGCCGCTCGGGAATGTTTATTTACCTGAACGATGTGCTGGCAGACCTGACTGCTGCACCCTCGGACGCCTTTATTGCGTCCGTCAATGAATTCGCCAAGCAATTGCAGCTCGAATCGCCCAATACCGAATACGGGACGCTGGTCAGCTCCGGGAAATGCAACGGCATGGGATTTCAGGAGGCGTTCGATACGATTTCTGCCGACCTGCAAGCCAAGGGCCTCGGCCAGAAACGCACCCAGTTCCGCCTGCGCGACTGGGGCATTTCGCGGCAACGTTACTGGGGCTGCCCGATCCCGATCATCCATTGCCCGGTATGCGGCGACGTGCCGGTGCCGGACGAACAGCTTCCGGTAAAGCTGCCGGAGAACGTGGTGCCGGACGGCGCTGGCTCGCCGCTGGCGAAAATGCCGGAATTCTACATGACCATCTGCCCGCAATGCGGCAAGGCGGCGAAGCGCGAAACCGACACCATGGACACCTTCGTCGAATCAAGCTGGTATTACGCTCGTTATGCCAGCCCGGATTGCACGACCGGCATGGTGGACGAGCGCGCCAAACACTGGCTGCCGGTGAACCAGTATATCGGCGGCATCGAGCACGCCATCCTGCATCTGCTGTACGCGCGCTTCTTCCACAAGCTGATGCGCGACGAGGGGCTGGTGCAGGGCGACGAGCCATTCACGAATTTACTGACCCAAGGTATGGTGGTCGCGCCGACGTTCTTCCGCGAGGATGCCCACGGCAGAAAGCAGTGGATCAACCCGTCCGAGGTGGAAGTCAGCACCGACGAGCGCGGCCGACCGACCGGCGCGACGCTCAAGGCCGATGGCCTGCCGGTACATATCGGCGCCACCGAGAAAATGGCCAAATCGAAGAACAACGGCGTCGACCCGCAGGCCATTATCGACGCATACGGCGCCGACACCGCGCGCCTGTTCATGATGTTCGCCTCGCCGCCGGAACAGTCGCTGGAATGGTCGGACGCCGGTGTGGAAGGCGCGTTCCGCTTTCTCAAGCGGGTGTGGAAAGCCGTCCACGACCATGTGGAAAAATCCCCCCCCAGCCCCCCTTTTGCAAAGGGGGGGGAATTTGCGAGCGAAGATTTATCGGCGGCGGCGAAGGCGCTGCGCCTGCAACTGCACCAGACCATCGCCAAGGTAGACGACGACATGGGGCGGCGCAAGACTTTCAACACCGCCATCGCGGCGAACATGGAACTGCTCAACGCACTGGCGAAATTCGACGAGCGGACGCCCGTCGCGCATAGCGTGGCGCAGGAAGTACTGGAAGCCATCGCGCTGATGCTGAACCCGATCGTGCCGCATCTCTGTCAGACGCTATGGGCGGAACTGCGCCCCGGCAGCGATATGCTGGACCAGCCGTTCCCCGAAGCCGACCCTGGCGCGCTGGTGCAGGACGAAATCGAAATCGTGATCCAGGTGAATGGCAAGCTGCGCGGCAACCTGACGGTTGCCAAGAGCGCCGATAAAGCGGCGCTGGAACATTTGGCGCTCGCTCACCCCGCCGTCGAAAAGCAACTGGCGGGCGCGGTACCGAAGAAGATCGTGGTCGTGCCTGGGCGCTTGATTAATATTGTCGTGTAGGGTGCAATTAAGCGTAGCGCATTGCACCATGCTTATTTCATTCGGCGCAATGCCCTTCGGTTATTGCGCCCTACTTGGGCTGCGATCCAGCACAAATTTTTCCGGTTCATCCGGTTTGGGAATATGGCTATGCGTATATTATTGCTGTTGACCGCCCTGCTGCTGACCGCCTGCGGCTTCCATCTGCGCGGCCAGGCGGGAATGCCGTTCAATACTCTGTATCTGGATGCAGCCAACCCCGGCACGCCTTTCATCGCCGAGTTGCGCCGCAACTTGGAAGCCTACAAAGTAAGGCTGATTGATAGCGCCAATGAAGCCGACGTGGTACTCAATATCGCCCTGGAAATTCCGGAGAAGCAGATATTGACGCTTGGCGGCAGCGGACGCGTGAACGAGTTTCAGTTGCGCTACCGCGTGTCGCTGCGCGCCTACGATCTCAAGCACCGGGACTGGATCCCCGCCGAAGAAATGATGCTGCGCCGCGATTACATCTATGACGACACCCAGATTCTCGCCAAGGAAGCCGAGGAAGCCCTGCTCTACCAGAGCATGCGTTCCGACATGGTGCAGCAGATCGTGCGCCGCCTGAGCCGCGCAAAACCGCAGCCGCAATAACCCATGCCGATCTCCAGCGAAGAACTGCCGCGCCATCTGGCCTCAGGCCTCAAGCCGCTGTATGTGGTGCACGGCGACGCGCTGCTGCTGGCGGTCGAGGCGGCGGACAGCATCCGTGCGGCGGCACGCGCGGCGGGCTACAGCGAGCGTGAAACCTTCATCGCCGAGCAGCATTTCAAATGGGCGGAGCTGCGCAACAGCGCGCAAAGCCTTTCGCTGTTCGCCGAACGCAAGATCATCGACCTGCGCATCCCGTCCGGCAAACCCGGCACTGAAGGCGGGCAGGCATTGCAGGACTATATCGCCAACATGAGCCCGGACATACTGACCCTAATTTCCCTGCCCAAGCTGGACTGGAGCGCACAGAAAAGCCAGTGGTTCACCGCATTGGAGCGGCACGGCGTAATGGTTTCCGCCGACGACATTCCGCGCCAGGCGCTGCCGCGCTGGATTGGTGCCCGGCTGAAGCGGCAGGAACAGAGCGTCGACCCGGTTACTCTAGAATTTCTCGCCGACCGCTGCGAAGGCAACCTGCTCGCGGCATTTCAGGAAATCCAGAAGCTCGCGCTGCTGTTCCCCACGGGACAACTGTCATTCGAGCAGGTCAGGGATGCGGTGATGGATGTGGCGCGCTACGATATTTTCAAACTCTCCGAAGCTATGCTGAATGGCGACGCGACGCGTTTCGCGCGCATTCTCGACGGACTGCGCGCCGAGGGAACCGCCACCGTGCTGGTGCTGTGGGCGGTCAGCGAAGATATCCGCACGCTCGGCAAGGTGCTGCAAGCGGTACAGCGCGGCGGCAATCTCGGCAACGCCCTGCGCGACCTGCGGGTGCGCAGGGATCGGCAGGGGCTGATCGAGAATGCGGCGCACCGCCTGAAGTTTCCTCTTATCGAACGTGCCCTGCAGCAGGCCGCGCGACTGGACAAGACCATCAAGGGTCTGCGCCAGGGCGATGTGTGGGACGAGTTGCTGCAACTCGGGTTGAGGTTCTCGAAATGAGCGACATATTATTAGTCGTCACTAACCTGCCGGATACGCAGACTGCCGCGCAACTGGCGCAACGGCTGATCGAAGAGCGTGCTGCGGCCTGCGTGAACCAGCTCGCGCCGTGCACCTCGACCTACCGCTGGCAGGGCGCCCTCGAAACCACCAGCGAAGTGCCGCTGCTGATCAAGACCACGCGCGCCGCCTATCCGCGCCTTGAAGCCTTGATCCGGGAACATCACCCTTACGAACTTCCCGAAATTGTCGCTGTCCCTGTAGCTGTCGGCTTGCCTGCCTATCTGGAATGGGTAAACCGCGAAACCAACACCCTCAAGGAATAACCCATGCGTTTTGTAATGCTGATGAAACTACTAGCCATTCGACTAGGCCATCAAAAGACAATGGCCAAGTCGCTGGTTATGCTGTTATGTCTCATGGCACCCGCCGCAAATGCTGGTTTGCTGGATCGCCTGCCCGGCTTGGGCGGCAAACAGCCCACCTTTCTCCCGCCGGATCAGGCTTTCGGGCTGCAAGTGATGGTGCGCGACGCTTACACCCTGCAAGCCAGCCTAAGCGTGACTCCGGGATACTATTTGTACCGCGACAAAATCAGGTTCGAGGCTGGCGATGGCACGGCCAAAGTCCTAGCGGTGAACCTGCCGCGCGGCGAAATGAAGCAGGATCCCTCTTTCGGCAACATCGAAGTGTTCCATAGTTCGATCCAGGCCGAAATTACCTTGGAGCGCCCGCACGCTGCCGCCACCGTTATGACCCTGAACGCCACCTACATGGGCTGCAGCGAAGAGGGATTATGCTATCCGCCCATCAACAAGACGCTGCGGCTCGATCTGCCGGATGCAAAAACCGGGCTGCGCGCGTCGCCCACCCCGGCGATGACCGAAGCCCCGCCACCCTCTGCCATCGCGCCTCTGTCTGCCGGGTCAACTTCGTCAGGCTTGCCGGACAACGAGAACACCCGGATCGCGCAACTCTTCAAAGGCGGCAGCTTCTGGCTGATCGTGTCTTTTTTCTTCGGCGCAGGACTGTTGCTCGCCCTGACACCCTGCGTGTTCCCGATGATCCCGATCCTGTCCGGCATCATCGTCGGGCGCGGGCATAAGATCACCAAAATGCACGCCTTCATCCTGTCGCTGGCTTATGTGCTGGGCATGGCGCTCACCTACGCCGCCGCCGGGGTGGCGGCGGGACTGTCCGGTAGCCTGATTTCCAACGCGCTGCAAACGCCTTGGGTGCTGGGCAGTTTCTCCGCGCTGTTCGTGTTGCTGTCGCTGTCCATGTTCGGCTTTTACGAGTTCCAGTTGCCGACGGCTTTGCAAAGCAAGCTGACCGACAGCAGCAACCGCCTGCATGGCGGACACCTGTCCGGCGTGTTCGCGATGGGCGCGCTGTCCGCCGTCATCATGGGGCCGTGCGTGGCCGCGCCGCTGGCTGGCGCGCTGCTATACATCGGCCAGACGCACGATGCGGTGCTGGGCGGGGTCGCCCTGTTTGCGCTGGCGCTGGGCATGGGGGCACCGCTGCTGCTGATCGGCACCTCGGCGGGCGTATTGTTGCCCAAGGCCGGCGCATGGATGGAAGCGGTCAAAAAGTTCTTTGGCGTAATGCTGCTGGCCCTGGCGATCTGGATCGTCCAGCCGCTGCTGCCGATCAGCGTGCAAATGCTGTTATGGGCGGCGCTGCTGATTTTTTCGGGGATATACCTGCGTGCGCTGGACACATTGCCGCACAACGCCAACGGCTGGCATAGGCTGCTCAAAGGCATCGGCCTGATCGCCCTGCTGCTCGGCATATCCTATCTGATCGGTGCGCTGTCCGGCGCGCGCGATATCCTGCGCCCGCTCGGCAACATCGGTCGCGCCGAAATACAGGCTCCCGCCACACTGCAATTCTCCCGCGTCCATGACATTGCGGAGCTCGACCGGCGCATCGCCCAGGCGCGCGGGCAAGCGGTCATGCTGGATTTCTACGCCGACTGGTGTGTTTCCTGCAAGGAAATGGAACGTTTCACCTTCGCCGATGCCGCCGTCCAGGCAAAACTCAAGCCGGTGCTGCTGCTACAGGCGGATGTGACCGCCAACAGCGAAGCCGACCAGGCCCTGCTCAAGCGCTTCGGCCTGTATGGGCCACCCGGCATCCTGTTTTTCGATGCGCAAGGCAAGGAAATGGGCGATTTCCGCGTAATCGGCTACCAAAATGCGGCGCAATTCCTGAAAACGCTACAAAATACCGGGCTTTGAGATTGTTAGTCTATATCTCACAAAAAAGTAGACAAATTGCACTAATTTACGGCAAACTGCACACATGAAGAACATCCTTGTATTGCATGGGCCCAACCTGAACTTGCTTGGCGGTCGCGAACCAGATATATATGGACGCGTCACGTTAGACGAAATTAACGAGCGTTTAATGGCATTAGCCGGCACGAATGGCGCGAATCTGTTCTGCTTCCAGAGCAACGCCGAGTCGGCGCTGGTGGAACGGGTGCAACAGGCGCGCGCCGACGGCACGCAGTTCATTATCATCAATCCTGCCGCTTTCACCCATACCAGCGTAGCCTTGCGCGATGCGCTGGCGGCGGTTGACATCCCTTTTATCGAGGTACATCTTTCAAACGTGTTCGCGCGGGAAGCGTTCCGCAAGGAATCATTTTTCTCTGACCTCGCCGTGGGCGTCATCAGCGGCCTGGGCGCGGCGGGTTATGAATACGCAGTGCAATACGCACTGAACAATAAAAACTAGCGTCAAGGAGGGGATCATGGATTTACGCAAGCTCAAGACACTGATCGATCTGGTGGAAGGTTCCGGCATTGCCGAACTGGAAATCAGCGAGGGTGAAGAACGAGTACGCATCACGCGCACCGTACACGCCGCACCGCAACAAGCCTACGCACCCGCCCCGCAACCCGTCGCCGCACCGGTTGCCCCACAACCCGCTCCGGCAGCGGAGTCCGCCAAACCCGCAGCACCCGAAGGGAATATAGTAAAGTCGCCGATGGTAGGCACCTTCTACCGTTCCGCCTCGCCAGGTTCCAAACCTTTCGTGGATGTCGGCCAGAACGTGAACAGCGGCGACACCCTGTGCATCATCGAAGCGATGAAGTTGCTCAACGAAATCGACGCGGATCAGGCCGGAGTCGTCAAAGCCATTCTGGTGGAAAACGGCCAGCCAGTGGAGTTTGGCCAACCTTTGTTCGTGATTGGTTAATCGTAATCAGACTATTCGTAGGGCGGATGAGCGCAGCGTTATCCGCCGCAGGGTGGAAACGCAAATTGCCCGACATCGTTCACATCCGGCGGATAACGCCTGCGGCTCATCCGCCCTACCAGCTAAACCCAAGTTCGGAGCATTCGAATGTTTGAAAAAATACTGATCGCGAATCGCGGTGAAATCGCCCTTCGCATCCAGCGCGCCTGCCGCGAACTGGGCATCAAGACCGTCGTGGTGCATTCCGAGGCGGATGCAGACGCCAAATATGTGAAGCTGGCCGACGAATCGGTGTGCATCGGCCCGGCACCTTCCAATTTAAGCTACCTGAACATCCCCGCCATCATCAGCGCGGCGGAAGTAACCGATGCGCAAGCCATCCATCCGGGCTACGGATTCCTGTCGGAAAACGCCGATTTCTCCGAACGTGTCGAGAAATGCGGCTTCGTGTTCATCGGCCCGCGCGCCGAAACCATCCGCCTGATGGGCGACAAGGTTTCCGCAAAGAGCGCGATGAAGAAAGCCGGCGTGCCGTGTGTGCCGGGCGTGGACGGCGCGCTGCCGGATAATCCAGCCGAGATCGTCAAGACCGCGCGCAGCGTCGGCTACCCGGTCATCATCAAGGCGGCGGGTGGGGGCGGCGGGCGCGGCATGCGCGTGGTGCACACCGAGGCCGCGCTGCTCAACGCGGTGACCATGACCAGAACCGAGGCGCAGGCCGCCTTCAACAACCCCATGGTGTACATGGAAAAATTCCTGGAAAACCCGCGCCACATCGAATTCCAGATTCTGGCCGACCAGCACGGCAACGCGGTCTATCTCGGCGAACGCGACTGTTCGATGCAGCGCCGCCACCAGAAAATCATCGAGGAAGCGCCCGCCCCTTCGCTCAACCTGCGCCTGCGCAACAAGATCGGAGAACGTTGCGCCGAAGCCTGCCGCAAAATCGGTTACCGCGGCGCGGGAACCTTCGAGTTCCTCTACGAGAACGGCGAGTTCTTCTTCATCGAAATGAACACCCGCGTGCAGGTGGAGCATCCGGTCACCGAAATGATCACTGGCATCGACATCGTGCAGCAGCAGATCCGCATCGCCGCGGGGGAGAAGCTGCCGTTCCGGCAGCGCGACATCGAATTCAGGGGGCATGCCATCGAATGCCGCATCAACGCCGAGCACCCCTACAAATTCACCCCCTCGCCGGGGCGCATCACCTCGTGGCACGCGCCGGGCGGCCCCGGCATCCGCGTCGATTCTCATGCCTACAACAACTATTTCGTACCGCCGCATTACGACTCGATGATCGGCAAGATCATCGCCTACGGCGACACGCGCGAGCAGGCCATGGCAAGGATGCGCACCGCCCTGTCCGAAATGTGGGTGGAAGGCATCGACACCAATCTCGCGTTGCACCGCGAATTACTGCAGGATGCCGCCTTCATGCGCGGCGCCACCAACATTCATTACCTGGAAGAGCGGCTCGCCGAGCGCAACAAAGGTAAGTAATGCCGTGGCTGACGCTGACCGTTGATACCGGCGCAGAACATGCCGAAGCGCTGAGCGAAGCGTTGCTGGAACTCGGCGCACTGTCGGTGGACTTGCTGGACGCAGATGCCGGCACGCCGGACGAACAGGCGATCTTCGGCGAACCCGGCGAAGCGCCGCCCGGCGTATGGCAGCACAACCGCGTCAGCGCATTGTTCGACGACGACCGCGATGTCGCCGCAATTCTGCGCGAAGCCGCCGACAGCCTCGGCCTCGAAAAAATTCCCGTACATTGCATCGAGACGCTGGAAGACCACGACTGGGTGCGCCTCACGCAAGCGCAATTCGAACCGATTCCGATCTCGCCCCGGCTGTGGATCGTGCCGACCTGGCACACACCCCGCGACCACGATGCCGTCAACATCGTGCTCGACCCCGGCTTGGCATTCGGCACCGGCAGCCACCCCACCACGCGGCTATGCCTGCGCTGGCTGGACGACAACCTGCAAGGTGGCGAAAGCGTGCTGGATTACGGTTGCGGTTCCGGGATCCTCGCCATCACTGCCCTCAAGCTGGGGTCTGCACGCGCGGTTGGCATTGATGTAGACTCGCAGGCGGTGACCGCCAGCCGCGACAACGCCGCCGCAAACCGGGTAGAAAATGCGCAATTCTATTTGCCCGACAACTTGCCACAAGGCAGTTATGATCTGGTGATGTCGAACATTTTGACCAACCCGCTCCGCATGCTCGCCCCGTTGCTGGCGAACGCGGCACGGCAAGGCGGACAAATCGTATTGTCCGGCATCCTCGATGAACAGGCGCAAGACGTGATGAGTATCTACCGTCAATGGTTCGACATGGATACCCCGGTTTTCGAGGATGGCTGGGCATGTCTGTCGGGGCGGAAACGTTGAGATGAGCGGAACGACTCTTTGCCCGCACTGCGACACGCGCTTCAAAATTGCCGATACGCAACTGGAAGCGCACCAGGGCATGGTGCGTTGCGGGAATTGCCTGCAAGCCTTCGATGCGCGGCCCGGCTATATCCCGGACCAGCCCAGCCCGCAGCTCGAATTGCCGATACTGGATAAAGCCGCCGCACCCGCCACAGAGTTGCCCGGCGGCGAACCGCAAACCGCCGAACCCGTCCAAGCCTTCGATGAGACCAGCCTGACGGAAACCCCACCCGATGATCCGGCGACTCTCACCCAACCAACGGCTGCCGATGAACCCGTTGCGCAACCCGCAACGCTGGCCGAGCGGGTCGCCATCTTGCAGGACGATGAAAGTGGGCGCGAACCGCCGCCCGAATACCGCCGGTGGCTTTGGGCGGTTGCCGCGTTTCTGTTGCTGCTGGCGCTGCTCGCGCAAGCCGCCTATTTCTTCCGCGTCGACCTCGCCGCCCGTCTGCCCGGCCTGAAACCCGCCTTGACGGGCTATTGCCAGTTACTTGGATGCAGCGTGCCGCTGCCGCAAAAAACCGGCCTGATGAGTATCGAGTCATCCGACCTCGAAGCCGATCCCGCGCGCGAAAATCAGATCACCCTGAATGCCCTGCTGCGCAATCGCGCCCCCTACCCGCAGGCCTTCCCAAACCTGGAACTCACGCTCAACGACACTCACGACACGCCACTGGCGCGCCGCATCTTCAAACCGAAAGATTATTTGCCGCCGCTGGAAAACGAACAAACCGGCCTGCTGCCCAATCACGAAATCAGTGTCAGGCTGCACCTCAATACCAATGACCTCATGCCGACCGGCTACCGCCTGGTGCTGTTTTACCCGCAGCAGTAGAAACCTTTATTGCGTTTGCCATAACCATCGGAAGACAATTTTTCGGGGGAAGCCCAACATTTCATTCGCAACCTTGAGCGGCTTCATCGCTCAGTGGATAATGCAGTTTCCCCGGTGCCGGGTGTCGGTGCAGCTTACAAGCGCCGAAAAAACGGACAAGTTACCGGATAAAATTCAATGATTCAGCATAGCACTCATTGAATAATCAATAGGACGAGCTAAATATGCTGCTGATGATAGACAACTACGATTCTTTCACCTACAACCTGGTGCAGTATTTCGCCGAGCTCGGCGCGGAGGTGGTGGTGCGCCGCAACGACGAGGTGACGGTGGAGCAGATCGAAAAAATGAACCCGCAGCACATCGTGGTCTCGCCCGGCCCCTGCACGCCGAACGAGGCGGGCGTGTCGGTTGAAGCCATCAAGCAGTTCGCGGGAAAAATCCCCATTCTCGGCGTGTGCCTCGGCCACCAGAGCATCGGCCAGGCGTTTGGCGGAAAGATCATCCACGCGAAACAACTGATGCACGGCAAGACCTCGGCGATCAATCATAACAACAGCAGCGTGTTCACCGGCCTGCCCAACCCGTTCACCGCGACGCGCTACCACTCGCTGGTGATAGAGCGCGAGACGTTGCCGGACTGCCTGGAGATCACCGCGTGGACCGACGACGGCGAGATCATGGGCGTGCGCCACAGGACTTTGCCGGTACACGGCGTACAGTTTCATCCGGAATCCATCCTGACCGAACATGGGCACGACATGTTGAAGAATTTCCTGAACAGCGCCAGATAACAATCCGCCGACTACACGGCCTCGATCTGCGGGCGCGTGTTTTGGCATTCGCCATCCCGAAACCCGCGAAACTACAACATCCGCGTCAGGCCGCCGCGCGCGAACCCGCATAGCGGCGCGGCCATTCCCCTGCCCAAGGCCAGCACCTTGAACAGCTCGCCCATCTCCGCCGGGCTGGTGAGCTTCTGCAACTGCGCGGAAAGCGGCAGGTAGTCGCGCAGATTCTCCGGCGGGGTATCTTTCATCAATTCGGTGATGCCGCAGTTCAGCAGGAAGAACGCCTGCGAAGTGTAGCCAAGCAACTCCAGCCCGGCATCGATGCCGCACTCTGCGGCATCAGTGAAATTCACGTGCGCGGTGATGTCCTGCAGGCCTGGCAGGAAAAATGGATCAGCATGCGCATGGTGGCGGTAGTGGCACATCAGCGTGCCGCTGCTGCGCTGCGGGTGGTAGAACTCGCGCGCGCCGAAACCATAGTCGATGAACAGCAGCGCGCCTTGCTCCAGGCAACCGGCCAGGCTGTTGATCAGGCCGCGCGCGGCGCGGCAGATTTCGCTGACATAATCGTCCGGCACGCTGATCTGCTGCGCGGCGCGCAGCAAAGCGTTGTCGGTTATGGGGCGTTCCTGCCAGATGAAGCCGGCGGCGCTGTCGATAGCCACGCCGCGTTCGACCGGCGCGCTGTCGCGCCAATGCACGAGATGCACGGGCAAGGCATCGAGCACTTCGTTGGCGATGGCTGCGCCGCTGAATTTCTCCGGCAGGAAATCCAGCCAGCGCACGCGATTCATCAGGTGCGGCTGACGTTCGCGCAACAAGGCTTGCTGGCGTGCGCGCAAGTCGGCGCTCACCTCGAGAATCGCGTAGCTGTCCGGCAGGCTGTCGAGCCGTTCCAGTTCGCCGAGCATGTCCGCCGCCAGCTTGCCGCTGCCCGCACCCAGTTCCAGAATATGCGGCGCGCTGGATACCATGATTTCCGCAGCCTGCCGCGCCACGGTACGGCCAAATAACGGAGACAGTTCCGGCGCGGTGATAAAATCTCCCGCCTCGCCAAACTTGTGCGCCCCGGCAGTGTAATAACCCAGACCCGGCGCATACAAGGCAAGCTCCATATAGCGCGCAAAGGAAACCCAGCCGTTATGTTCCGCGATGTCGCGGCGGATAAGTTCGCTTAACCGGGAGCTGTGCTGTGCGGCTTCAGTGCTGGGAGTGGGCAGAGTGGTGGGCATGGTCGGGTATAATTCGCGAAGCGGCAAGTTTAGTGGAGCATGCGATGCAAGGCAAAGTGATATTGGTGACCGGAAGTGCAAAACGGGTTGGCGCGGCAATTTCCCGCCGCCTGCACGGGACAGGCGCGAATATAGCGTTGCATTACCGCTCATCTGCACGCGAGGCGCTGGATCTGCGCGACGAATTGAACGCGCTCCGCCCGGATAGCGTAACGGCGTATCAGGCGGATTTGCTCGACCTGGCGGTGCTGCCCTCGCTGGTGGACCGGGTCATCGAAAGATTCGGGCGGCTGGATGCGCTGGTCAACAACGCTTCGAGTTTTTACGCCACGCCGCTCGCCGAAGTGAACGAACAGCAGTGGCATGACCTGCTCGGCACCAATCTGCGTGCGCCGCTGTTCCTCGCGCAGGCGGCAGCAGCCGAATTGCGCCGCCATCACGGCTGCATCGTGAACATCGCGGATATCCATGCCGAGCGCCCGATGCACGGGCATCTGCTATACAGCGTGGCCAAGGCCGGGCTGGCCGCGCTGACCCGCGCCCTGGCACAGGAGATGGCGCCGCAGGTGCGCGTCAACGCCGTCGCGCCGGGCGTGATCATGTGGCCGGAGAACGCGGCTTGGATGGATGATGAACAGCGCCGCAAAATCGTCGCACATACGCTGCTCAAGCGCGAAGGCGAACCCGACGACATCGCCAGAACCGTGGCCTTCCTGATTCAGGATGCGCCTTATGTTACCGGGCAAATTATCGCCGTCGATGGCGGCAGAAGTGTCAACATTTAAACTGGAAGTTTCATGAACGACATCGCACAGCCTATCCATTTCGAGCGCCACTCCACCAACTTCAACCGCCTCAAGGGGCGGCTCGAACACCAGGTCGGCAAGGCGATCGCCGACTTCAACATGATCGAAAACGGCGACAGCGTGATGGTCTGCCTGTCCGGCGGCAAGGATTCTCACGCCCTGCTCGACATCCTGCTCACCTTGCGCAAGCGCGCGCCGATCGATTTCCGCATCGTCGCGATGAATCTCGACCAGAAACAGCCGGGCTTCCCGGAAGAAGTGCTGCCGGAATATCTCAAGTCCATCGGCGTGGAATACCACATCGAAAACCAGGACACCTACTCCATCGTCAAGGAAAAAATTCCCGAGGGCAAGACCACCTGCTCGCTGTGCTCGCGGCTGCGGCGCGGCATCATCTACCGCGTCGCGCACGAGCTCGGCGCGAACAAGATCGCGCTCGGGCACCACCGCGACGACATGATCGAGACCCTGTTCCTCAACATGTTCTTCGGCGGCAAGCTCAAGGCGATGCCGCCCAAGCTGGTCACCGACAAGGGCGACCATATCGTGATCCGCCCGCTGGCCTATTGCGCGGAGAAGGACATCGCCCGCTACGCGCGCGGCATGGGATTCCCGATCATCCCGTGCAACCTGTGCGGCTCGCAGGAGAACATGCAGCGCAAGACCATCAAGAAGATGCTCGCCGCATGGGAGCTCGAATATCCGGGGCGCAGTCAGACCATCTTCACCGCGATGCAGAACGTCAAGCCGTCACACTTGCTGGACAGCGGCCTGTTCGATTTCAGGAATCTTAAAATCGGCGACAAAGTAATAGAAGGCGACATAGCCTTCGACGACGAATCGGCTTGCTGATTGTCCGGTTTCGTAGCGCCTTCACCGGAATGGCGATGTTCAGAGTGGCGCAGGATCCACAGCGATCTTGAAGATTGCCTTGCGCACTTGGCCGCTGCTGACCAGAGGCGCATGCGCATCCTCCGGAAAGAAGATGCAGAATGCACCGGGCGGCGTGACGATCCACGATACGGGGGCGTCGCGGAAAAACTGGATGTCCTTCTCCTCGCTGTAATCGCTCACCGGCTGCGTACAATCCGCCAGCGGCTTCCAGCCCATCTCATCGCTACCCTCCAGCACCAGCTGGAGGTCGATGTAACGCCGGTGGCATTCCAGCTTTGCCGCTTCGCGTGCGCGCCCCGGCACGCTTTCCACGATGACGAACAGTTGTTTCTCGATGATGGAATAACGTCCCGGCGCAAGCACCAGCAGATCGGTGTTGCGCATGTAGTCGAAGGCACGCATGAATAATGGATGCAACTCGGCGTAGCGGTCAGCGTTGGCGGGGGTTGAGAAGATCATGTTGTCTGATTTGCATACACAGTTTTCGGATCGAGGCGATCAGCACCCCACCCAGCGATCCCTGCCACTTTCCTTGGCCTGGTACATGCGCTGATCGGCGATTTCGACCAGCTCCCGGCTGTCCTTGACGCCATCCGCCAATCTTTCCGAAAGACCGTAACTTGCCGTCACCGGCGTACCATCCGGGCGCTGCCCCAGGCCGTTGGCGCGCAGCCGCTCCAGCATCGCAACGGCGGAGGGGCAATCGGTGTTGGGAAGAATGACAAGGAACTCCTCGCCCCCCCAGCGCACCAATGCATCGCCGCCACGCAATGCGCTGCGTATCGCATCGACAGCGGTTATCAATACCCGGTCGCCGGCATCGTGCCCATAGCTATCGTTGACCGATTTGAAATTGTCGATATCCGCAAACACTGCGGTCAACGGCGACCCGTTGCGCTCGGCAATGCTGAACTGGAGATCGAACATTTCTTCGCCGCTGGCACGGTTAAAACATCGTGTCAGAGGGTCGTGGTTGGCCTGGCGCACCAACGCAGTCATGAAGGCCAGTTGACTCATGCTGGCCAGCGTGGCGGTGGCGGCAATCAGCATCAGCAGCCAGAAAGCACCAAGATGCGTGTTCCAGTTCATCTGGTTCATCTGTATTACCGCCACTATGGCCGAAGACAACAGCACCGGCATGGAAAACACCGCACCTTCCACTGCGGTCAGCGGAAACATGCTTAACCCCGCTACCAGCACAAACGGCAGAAAAGCGTAGCCGGAAGCAATAACCGCCGCCCCTCCTTCACCATTTAAATTAGATAGCAGCAGATGAGAATAAATGAAAAACAGCGTCGGAATGATGAACATGATGGCAAGAGCCCGGTAGGCATCTTTCATGTGCGGCGACCCCCGGTATGACATGGCCAGCACGGCAAAAGCCAACGTGGTCACCAGCCGCCCTCCCGCCAGCGTAATGGACAACGGCGCCTCGAACGCCAGAAAATCCACAATTATCCATAATGGGGTCAGCGCCGCAAACAACGCAGAGATCAGCCTCACCCTGGAGATAATCAGTTCGGCGCGGTATCTGACCAGCAAAGGCGGGTGAGCTAGCGGGTGCAGCAACAAGGAAAACGATTCGCTGGAAACATTTGCGAGCAATCGCGTCGCAATCAAATTCAGGAACCGGGTAAACATCTGCATGGCAATCTCGCTCTTCTCGAGCGCCATTATGACAGCCTCACAGGAACCGCGCCACCATTCCCTTCGTCAACATGTACTGCAACGGAATGCGCACGCGATGCCCGCTCCCCGGTGCGGTGGTAATGGTTTCGCCTTCAAGGCTGTGCATCTCGGTGAGTTCGACGATGCGGTTGCCGGAGGGGTGAATGATTTCGAGTTTGTCGCCGACCTGAAATTTGTTTTTCACGTCGATCTCGGCGATGCCCTTATTCCAGCTCACGATATCGCCGACATATTGCTGGCGGAAGCTCTCCGAGTGGCCGCGCAGGTAGTTCTGCTGCTCGTGGGTATGGTGGCGTTCGTAGAAGCCGTCGGTGTAGCCGCGGCTCGCCAGCGCATCCAGCGCGCCGAGCAAGCTGAAGTTGAACGGGCGCCCCGCAGCGGCATCGTCGATGGCCTGCCGGTACACCTGCGCGGTGCGCGCGACGTAATATATCGACTTGGTGCGGCCTTCGACTTTCAGCGAATCGACGCCGATCTTAACCAGCCTCTCGACATGCTCCACCGCGCGCAAATCCTTCGAGTTCATGATGTAGGTGCCGTGCTCGTCCTCCAGCACCGGCATCAGCTCGTCCGGATGATCGTGGCGCGAGATCAGGTACGCGCGGTCGGCTAGCGGATGGCGCGGCTGCGAACCACAATCCGACAAGGCGCTCTCGCTCAAGGCTTTGTCGAAGTCAAAATCGATCTTTTGAATATCGCCGGCTCCGTCCTCGACCGCGTTGTCCACCTTGTAATCCCAGCGGCAGGAGTTGGTGCAGGTGCCCTGGTTGGCGTCGCGGTGGTTGAAGTAGCCGGACAGCAGGCAGCGCCCGGAATAGGCGATACACAGCGCGCCGTGGATGAACACTTCCAGTTCGATGTCCGGGCACTGCTGGCGGATCTCCTCGATTTCGTCCAGCGACAGTTCGCGCGACAGGATCACGCGCGACAAACCGAGCGATTGCCAGAATTTCACCGCCGCGTAATTGACGGTGTTGGCTTGCACCGAGAGGTGGATTTGCATTTCCGGCCAGCGCTCGCGCACCATCGCGATCAGGCCCGGATCGGCCATGATCAGCGCGTCCGGCCGCATCTCGATCACCGGCTCCATGTCCGCCATGTAGGTCTTCACCTTGGCGTTGTGCGGCATCAGGTTGCTGGCGACGAACAATTTTTTGCCGAGCGCATGGGCTTCCCGAATACCGGTGCGCAGCTCTTCCAGCCGGAATTCGTTGTTGCGCGCGCGCAGGGAATAGCGCGGCTGGCCGGCGTACACCGCGTCCGCGCCGAAGGCGTAAGCGGTGCGCATTTTCTCCAGTGTGCCGGCGGGCAATAAGAGTTCGGGAGATTTCATCGTGCTTACCCTCTCCCTAACCCGCTTCCGCAAGCGGGAGTGGGTGGGCGAAGGCCCGGAGAGGGAGCGCCATCAAAGCCCCAGCCGCTTCCAGATTTCCAGCGATGGCGCAGCCTGGTTCAGCGTATAGAAATGCAGCCCCGGCGCGCCGCCCGCGAGCAGTTTTTCGCAGAGTTCGGTGACCACATCCAGGCCAAAAGCCTGCACCGACTCGCTGTCGTCGCCGAAGCCTTCCAGCGTCTTGCGCAACCAGCGCGGAATCTCGGCGCCGCAGGTATCGGAGAAGCGCGCCAGTTGCGAAAATCTCCCGATGGGCATGATGCCGGGCACGATGGGGATGGTAACGCCCAGCCTGCGGCATTCATCGACGAAATGAAAGTAGCCGTCGGCGTTGTAGAAATATTGGGTAATCGCCGAATTCGCGCCTGCGGCTGCTTTGCGCTTGAAGTTAAGAATGTCGTCGCGCGCCGATCTGGCTTGTGGGTGAAACTCGGGGTAGGCCGCCACTTCGATGTGGAAGTGCTCGCCGGTCTGCGCGCGGATGAACGACACCAGTTCGTTGGCATACTGGAACTCGCCGGTGCTCGCCATGCCGGAGGGCAGGTCACCGCGCAGCGCCACAATGCGCTTGATGCCGAGCTGTTTGTAAGTTTGCAGGATGGCGCGAATATTTTCACGCGTCGATCCCACACAGGATAGATGCGGCGCAACCTCGAGGTTCTCCGCCTTGATCTGCTGCACGATTTCCAGGCTGCGTTCCTGCGTGGAGCCGCCCGCGCCGAAGGTTACGGAAAAAAAATCCGGGTGGAGCGCCGCCAGCTGCAAGCGCGTAGCAGCAAGTTTTTCCACCCCTTCCGGCGTGTGCGGCGGATAAAATTCGAAACTGAAAAGCGGTTTATTCATGATTTCCTTATGAGTTGCGCGGCTGCCGCAGACAGCGCCCATGAAAAAATACTGTATAAGAGTGCGCCGAGCACGCCATACCAGAAGCTGTCCACGACGAAGTCCTTGAGCACCGAGCCGACGAACCAGAACAGCAGGCCGTTGATGACGAAGATGAACAGCCCCAGAGTGAGCAGCGTGACCGGCAGCGTGAGCAGCAGCAACAGCGGGCGGATCAGCGTGTTGACCAGACCGAGGAAAAATGCTGCGATCATCGCATCGATGAAACTGTCCAGATGGATGCCGGGCACGAAATTCGCCACGGCCAGCAAGGCCAGCGCATTCAACACCCAGATCAGGATGAGTCGCATTAGTTAGATTGCGGATTGCAGATTGCGGAATGCGGATTGAAAAACCTGCATTTCCAGATCATCATTCCGCACTCCGCATTCCTCATTCCGCACTCCCGATCAGTAGCGATAATGCTCCGACTTATATGGCCCCTGCTTCGGCACGCCAATATAGGCGGCCTGCTGGTCGGTCAATTCGCTCAACTGCGCGTTGAGCTTGGTCAGTTGCAGGCGCGCCACCTTCTCGTCCAGATGCTTGGGCAGGGTGTAGACACCGACCGGATAGTCCTTGGTGCGGGTAAACAGCTCGATCTGTGCGATGGTCTGGTTGGCGAACGATGAGGACATCACGTAGGACGGATGACCGGTGCCGCAGCCAAGGTTCACCAGGCGGCCCTTCGCGAGAAGGATAATTCTTTTTCCATCGGGGAAGATCACGTGATCGACCTGCGGCTTGATCTCTTCCCACTGGTATTTTTCGACGGAGGCGACGTCGATTTCGTTGTCGAAATGGCCGATGTTGCACACGATGGCCTGGTCTTTCATCTTGGCCATATGGTCGTGGGTGATAACGTGAAAGTTGCCGGTACAGGTGACAAAGATGTCGGCCTTGTCGGCGGCGTATTCCATCGTCACGACGCGGTAGCCTTCCATCGCGGCCTGCAATGCGCAGATCGGGTCGACTTCGGTGACCCATACCTGCGCGGACAGCGCGCGCATCGCCTGTGCCGAGCCCTTGCCGACGTCGCCGTAACCGGCGATCAGCGCAACCTTGCCGGCGATCATCACGTCGGTGGCGCGCTTGATGCCGTCCACCAGCGATTCGCGGCAGCCGTACAGGTTATCGAACTTGGACTTGGTCACCGAGTCGTTGACGTTGATCGCGGGGAACTTCAGCTCGCCGCGCTCGTGCATCTGGTACAGGCGGTGCACGCCGGTGGTGGTCTCCTCGGTCACGCCCTTGATCTGCGCGAGGCGCGTCGAGTACCAGTTCTTGTCGGTGGCGAGCTTGGCCTTGATCGCGGCGAACAGGATGCGCTCTTCTTCGCTGCCCGGATTGGACAGCACTGAGATGTCTTTCTCGGCTCTGGCGCCGAGATGCAGCAGCAGCGTGGCGTCGCCGCCGTCGTCGAGGATCATGTTGGAATAGCCACCATCAGCCCATTCGAAGATGCGGTGGGTGTAATCCCAGTAGTCTTCGAGGGTTTCGCCCTTGACGGCGAACACCGCGATGCCGTCCTTGGCAATGGCGGCGGCAGCGTGGTCCTGGGTAGAGAAGATGTTGCACGATGCCCAGCGCACTTCCGCGCCGAGCGCGGTCAGCGTCTCGATCAGCACGGCGGTCTGGATGGTCATGTGCAGCGAGCCGGTGATGCGCGCGCCCTTGAGCGGCTGGCTCTTGGAGAATTCCTCGCGGATCGCCATCAGGCCGGGCATTTCGGTCTCGGCGATGGCGATTTCCTTGCGCCCCCAAGCTGCTAGGGAAAGGTCGGCGACTTTGCAATCGGTTAAAGTAGCGTTCATAAAGCACTCCATTCATGAAGATTAATGAATGGGTGCCGTTGGAACATCCGAGCCTGACGGAGGATTGACACTCAACCCCGCTGCAGCACCCCTCGGAGGCGGAGGATTATAAACGTAAAAAGGATTTCTTGCCGCGCATGTCGATGCCGCGACGGACTGGGCGTGCGCTAAAAACTGGCAGGAATTTCTTCCACCGCGAAAATGCGGCGATGCTCGCGGATGGCATACCTGTCGGTCATGCCGGCAATATAGTCGGCAACTGCGCGCGCGCGATCCCGTTCCGCCAGCCCGACCGGCGGCTGAAATTGCGGCGGCAGCAGGCGCCCGTCCGCCATGAAGACACCAAACAGGTCGCTGATGATGCGCTGCGCCTTGATACCCATGCGCATCACGCGATAGTGGCGGTACAGGTGGGTATGCAGAAAATTTTTCAGCGCACGCTGCCGCTCACGCATTTCCGGGCTGAAGAAAATCATCGCCGGCGCGCTGCGCACATCTTCCAGCGTGGCCGGCTGCCGCGCGGCGATATTGCTTTCGCTCTGCTGGATCAAATCGGTCACCAGCGCGTTGATCATGCGCCGCACAGTTTCATGCACCGCACGCCGCTCGGGCAGATCCGGATGGGCGCGGCGCACCTCCTGCAAATGCATCGCCACCAGCGGCACGGCTGCAAGCTGTTCGAGCGTAATCAGGCCGGAACGCAGGCCGTCGTCCACGTCGTGATTGTTGTAGGCAATCTCGTCTGCAAGGTTGGCGATCTGCGCTTCCAACGAAGGCTGGCGGTTATGCAAAAAGCGCTCGCCCAACTCGCCGAGCCGCGCGGCATTGTCAGCAGAGCAATGTTTGAGGATGCCTTCGCGCGTCTCGAAGCACAGGTTCAGCCCGTCGAATTCCGCATAGCGCTCTTCCAGCATGTCCACCACGCGCAAAGATTGCAGGTTGTGCTCGAAACCGCCATAGGGTTTCATGCAGGCATTCAATGCATCCTGCCCGGCATGGCCGAACGGTGTATGCCCGAGATCGTGCGCCAGGGAAATCGCTTCGGCGAGATCCTCGTTCAGACGCAGACGGCGCGCGATGGAGCGTGCGATTTGCGCGACTTCGATGCTGTGGGTCAGGCGGGTGCGGAACAGGTCGCCCTCGTGATTCACGAAAACCTGGGTCTTGTATTCGAGGCGGCGAAATGCGTTGGAATGGATGATGCGGTCGCGGTCGCGCTGGAATTCACCGCGCGTATTCGGCGCGGTTTCCGCAATTTTTCGGCCGCGCGAGTTGGCTTCTCTGACGGCATAGGGAGCGAATTCATTCATCCGAAAACCTCAATTCAAGCCACAGAGAACACAGAGAATGCGCTTGTCTCTCTGTGATCTCTGTGTCCTCTGTGGCCAAATGCTTTCTTCCAGAATTCTCAACCACGAGTCGTCTCTTCCAGGGTTTGCCGCAGCAACGTTTCCGGCACATCCCCGTAAACCACGGCGCGCCCGATGGCCTTGAGCAGCACGAAGCGTATCTTTCCGCCTTCCACTTTCTTGTCCAGCCCCATCAATTCGAGGTATTTTTCCGCGCCCAAATCCGGAGCGGCGACAGGCAGCCTGGTACGCTCGAAGAGGCTGCGAATACGCGCCACGTCCTGCCCGCCGATCCAGCCAAGGCGCTGCGACAAATCCGCCGCCATAGCGGTACCCGCCGCCACCCCATCGCCGTGCAGCCAGTTGCCGTAACCCATGCCCGATTCGATGGCATGGCCGAAGGTGTGTCCCAAATTCAGCAGGGCGCGCTCGCCGCTTTCGCGTTCGTCTGCCGCGACGACTTCGGCCTTGTTCCGGCAACTGCGCGCAATGGCGTATTGCAGGGCTTCCGTGTCGCGCGCCAGCAGTTTGTCCATATTCCGCTCCAGCCATTCGAAAAACGGCAAGTCGCGGATCAGGCCGTACTTGATGACCTCGGCGATACCTGCCGCAAGTTCGTTGTCCGGCAGGGTGTTCAGCGTATCGGTATCGGCCAGCACCAGTTGCGGCTGGTAAAACGCGCCGATCATGTTCTTGCCGAGCGGATGATTGATGCCGGTCTTGCCGCCCACCGAGGAATCCACCTGGGCGAGCAACGTGGTAGGTATCTGGATAAATGGCACACCGCGCAGGTAGGTTGCAGCCGCGTAGCCGGTCATGTCGCCGATCACGCCGCCGCCGAGTGCAATCATCGGGGTGCTCCGTTCGCAACGGTTGGACAGCAGCGCATCGTAAATCAGGTTGAGCGTAGCGGAATCCTTATATTTTTCGCCGTCCGGCAGAATGATCGGCACGCTATCGACGCTGATCGCCTGTAAGGTTTGCCGGAGTTTTTCCAGGTAGAGCGGTGCAACCGTGGTATTGGTCACGATGGCGGCCCGCCTGCGCGGCAACGCGTGTTGCAACAATTCCGCACGGCCGAGCAGCCCGCTGCCGATAAATATCGGATAACTGCGTTCCCCCAATCCTACTGTCAGTGTTTGCATCATCTTCGGGTCAATCTCAGCATTTGTTTTTCCTGAATGTTTCAATTTCATCCACCAGATGCAGCATCAGCACATGCGCGCTTTGTTTACCGCTCTGAACGACGATATCCGCAACCTGACAGTACAGGGGGTCTCGCTGCTGGAACAGTTCTGCCAATTTTGCGTAGGGGTCGCCGGTTTGCAGCAATGGCCGGTTGCGGTCGTGCCGGGTGCGTTGCCACAGGTGATGTACGCTCGCCTTCAGATAGATAACGATACCGTTCTGCTGCAGCACCGCGCGGTTTTGCTCCATCAGCACCGCGCCGCCGCCGGTCGCCAGAACCATGTTGTTGCGCCCAGCCAGATCACAAAGCGCCGCACTCTCGCGCTGGCGAAAACCGGCTTCGCCCTCGACGTCGAAAATATGCGGGATAGTCACGCCGGTGCGCCTCTGTATTTCCTCGTCGCTGTCCACAAAATCCTGGCCCAGATACCTGGACAGAGCGCGTCCCATGGTGGTTTTCCCCGAACCCATCATCCCTACGAGAATCAGGTTACCGGATCGGCATTTGCGATTGTCTGATTGGCTGCTTTCCATGCTGCCATTGTAAACGATAAAAACCCGAGCCCGGCCTGAGCCGAGCCTGCGCTTGACTCAACCGTGGGACAGCGCAGACTCGTGCGCTATTCAAAATCGGCATGGCGCGCTCAAAAACCAGCCCCCAACATTTTGGAGGTAAAAGGGATTTGTGCTGGGAAACACAAAAATCCAGTAATGCACCCCATTGAACTGGCAGGAGGTTAAAACAAACAAGGGCAACCGCGAGGCGCCCTTGTTTTCACGCCCAAACCAGGCGCACAACCCAGCGATTATCCTCTAATCGGTAACGGTAGCGGTCGCGCTGGTAATGTTACCCTTCGGCGTAGTTACTTTCACCCTTAACGTTCCTCTGTTGTTCGTGTCCGCACAGGTGCCCGCGGCCGGAGGGGTTCCGGCGGTAAAAGTGGCATTGCTCTTCATGACAACTTGAATGTTGCCAAATGTTGACGAGGCGGCCGAGGCCGGACAACTGGCAGAACCGCCGGCTCCAGCCGAAGCGGGCCGACAGCCGCTGGTGCTCTGCACAGTGTAAAGAGCATCGGAGGTAACTGTGCCATTGTCTGCGGTAAATTCCACTCTCGTCCCCGCCGGCATGGCGTTGCCATTGATATCTACCACCGTGACGGTGAACTCTAATGGGCCACCCGCCGCCCCGCCTCCTGGTGAGAATCCCGCCGCCGTAAAGCATGATGGCAAACTAATTGGCGCATTCCCATTAATAGTGATAAAGGCGTCCGAACTGGAGAACACGATCGGCATCTGTCCGCGCACGTGGATGCCTTTCTGTGCGCTGCACGCCGTGGCCGAGCTTCCCGGAGCCACATTCGAATTGCATAGTACGCCGTTGTATTGACCGTCCGGAGAGTTATAAACACCGTTCTGATTGAAATCGGTGAACGGCTCGTTAGTATTGCGTACACCATTCTCGTTGTAGTCGACAAAAGCTTCCGGCATGTCGGTCGATGCGCCGTTGGCATCGAACATTTCCGTGGGATTATCCGCCAGACCATTGCCATTCAGGTCGGTAAAACCTTCTTCGCCCACCGCGTAAGCCAGCACCGTCAACCGCCCGTTGGATGGCCTTAACGCCTGGCTGGTTAGCGTGGCAGAACAAGCGCCGTCTATGGTGATACACGAAGAAACAACCGATCCGCCTTCGCTGGTGAAATTGACCGCCGTGCCATTCGGCACCGGATTGTTAAAATGGTCGGCCAACCGGGAGGTTAACACGGTCGTGGTGCCGTCATAATTCCAGCCTTCAATGTTAAGCACGGTCGCGCTCAGCGAGAAATTATGCTGATCGGGAATGCCGGTGGTAATGGTCAATTGATCCGACTGTGTAGCCAGCAAGGTGCCGGTACAGGGGCTGGTATTGTTGGTGCAGGTGCTGGCTATCACCCTTACCGGCGTGCTCACCGTACCCGCATTGACGCCTACCACAACCTCTCCCGTGGTGGGGTCGGAAATCGCGGTTGCCGTGGTAAGCGTAATTCCTCCCACGGAGGTGTTCAGCGAAAAGCTAACCGTCTTCCCGCCTATCGGATTACCGGCGGTATCCACTGCTTTGAAAACAACCTGGGCTGATTCCTGCCTGCCGACTCCTCCCATGCCTTTCAGGGTGATGCTGGTCGGCGTGGCGGAAACAAACTGGATGGAGCCTGTCGAAGGCGCGGCGATGTTCAAGGTAGCCATCGAAGGAGTTATCCCGCTTATCGAAGCGGTGACAGTGTCGGCGCCCGCGCAACCGTTGTCGCGGTAGGAGGCGGTTGCGACACCGTTTACCGTCGTCACGCTGGGGGTCAGCACCGCTTTGCCATTGCTGGCACAGGGAGAGGTAAAGCTGACAATCTGCGGTGTGGTAATGGGTGACCCATCGCTGGATACGGTAACAGTGACGCTGGTGGTGCCAAAAGCCGAGAGTGAAGCCAAGCCGAAGACAGGCGATGTAATAACGACATTCGCGGCGCCGACGGAATAGTTTATGGAGCCGGTTACTGCGGCAGTGCCAACCTGAGTGACGGCGGTGATACTGCCTGCACCGGCAGCGGTCAGGCTGGCGGCGCTCAAAGTAACGGTGGCAACACCATTGGCATCGGTCAACGCCGTCTGTGAGGCCGGAGTAATTGTCGCCAAATCCTCGCGGTCGTTACTAAATGCCACGACTGCGTTAGCGACACCGGCGCCGGTAGTATCCTTCACGGTCGCCTTCACGGTCGCGGGCGCACCGCTGGAAATGGAGTTTACCGCCGTGCCGGCACTGCTGGTCAGCGCAACGGTTATGCTCGATACGGGTGCTGCGCTCACCGAGTAATTTGTTGATCCCGTTGCTTCCGTGGCCGGTGTGCCGACCAAGCTGGTAGCGGTAATGGTGGCAGCGCCGGCAGCGCTCAGGCTGGCGGGGCTCAGTGTGACAGTGGCAACGCCATTGGCGTCAGTCAGCGCAGAGGTAGGAGAAATTGACCCTTTGGTAGCGTCGGTGCTGAATGTCACTACCGCGTTAGCGACAGCAGCGCCGCCAGCATCTTTCACGGTAGCCTTCACGATTGAGGGCGCACTGTTGGAAATGGAAGTTATCGTCGCGCCGGTACTGTCGGTAAGCGCAACCGTTATGCTTGGCGCGGCTGCAGTGCCCGGCCCCGCAGTTCCCGCAACGCCTCCACTGCCGCAACCCGCAAGCAGCGCGGCGGCCGCCAACAAGAACGATGCCGAAAATCCGGTAATTTTTTTACTGCAAAAAAGATTTAACACCTAAGCCTCCCAATTCAAACTATGCGCACAATTAACAACAATCCTGAAAAACAGTCCGACCATACATCTTATTCCCGAATCTTTGAAAGGCAGACTAACCAATACCTCGCGCCATCTGGCCCCGTTATACCAACCTGCAAAATCAGCGCAAGCTGATCTCTTCCTTCATGATCCTGGGAGTAATAAAAATTAGCAATTCCGACTTGGAGTCGCTCTTGACTTCATTCTTGAACAGCCATCCGACCACGGGCACGTCCCCCAGCAACGGTACTTTCTGGGTGGAATCGGTAATATCCTGGGTAAAAACGCCTCCGATCACAACCGTACCGCCATTTTCGACCAATACTTCCGTACTGACTGATTTGGTGTTGATGCTCGGAACGCCGCTGAAAATTGCACCTACCGTGTCCTGGTTGGCCGTCACCTGCATGTTGATATGGTCGTCCGGCGTAATTTGTGGTGTAACGGTAAGTTTCAGGGTCGCGTCTTTGAATGCAACGGCGGTAGCACCACTGCTGGTCGCCTGCTGATATGGAATTTGCGTGCCGGATGAGATGGTGGCCGCAACCTTATCCTTGGTCACCACGCGCGGGCTGGCGATATTTTTGGTTCGGCCATCCAGCTCAGATGCGGTCAACTCCAAAGTCAACACCTTGGTTGCCAGCGGGTTGAACAATGACAATGTCAGCCCGCCCACTCCGCTGGTTGCGCCTGGCAAATTCACATTGGGCTGCAGGAGCGCCCGCATGGCATTGGATCCGGAGCCGACCGCATCGCCCGCGCCCGGGCCAACGGGAGGGCCGCTATAGCTCAATTTACCGCCCAAAGTCCGGTTAAAGGAGTCGCCTGCCGAAACAAAACGCGCCTCGATCAACACCTGCCGCACCGGCACGTCGATTTGCTTGATTATTTTGCGCACTTCCTCGAGCCTGGCGGGAGTGTCCTGGATAAATATCGTCCCGGTTCGTGCATCGGATACGGTGCTCCCGCGTTTGGACAGGATGGGCTGATTTTTATCGGTCAGCAGTTTGGCTATCTCGGCTACGGTTTGATAGCTGAGCTGAAAGCTCTCGGTGCGCAATTCCTCCAGTTCGGAGATTTCCTGGCGTACGGTCAGGTTGATTTTTTCCTTGGCGGCAATCTCTTCGCTCGGCGCGACCTGGATCACGTTGCCATTTTTGCGCATATCCAAGCCACGGCTGTTCAGAATGATGTCCAGCGCTTGATCCCATGGCACATCTTTAAGACGCAGGGTGAGATTACCCCTCACGGTATCGCTTATCACCATGTTCAGTTCGGTAAAGTCGGCGATCACATTCAACGCCTCGCGTACATCGATTTTCTGGAAATTGAGCGTCAGTTTTTCGCCCACATAACCAGCTTGGCTGCCTTTCGCCGGCTTGCTGGCATCCTCGATAACCGGCTTTACTTCAACGATAAATTTATTATCGGTCTGGTAAGCTGCGTATTCCCACAATCCCTTGGGCTCAATCACCATGCGCACGTCATCACCTTGAGCAAAGGTGTCCACCCCTTGAACCGGCGTTGCAAAATCAATCACATCCAGTTTGCGTTGCAGGTTGCGCGGCAGGCCGGTTTTAAGAAAATCGACCATCAGCGCGGCACCCTGCTGCCTGATATCGATACCGATGCCGGGGTCGGAAAGGTCGACCTGGATACGCCCTTCGCCATTCCTGCCACGCCGGAAATCGACGTCGCGCAAGGTATGTTTTTGCGCCCCCTGCTTGGCTTCGGCAAACCGTGAGACGCTACCTGCCGCAGTTCGATCCGCAGTTTTACCCCGCAAAGAAACCAACAAGCTGTTGCCGTCGATTCTGGTGTCATAGGCCAGCATCTGGCCCAGATTAATGACCAAACGGGTGCGGTTACCGGCCTGCACGATATTGGCGCTACGCAGGTCGCCTTCATTGAAATCCTGAACCGTTTTTCCCAGCCCGTTAGCGGTATTGGGAAAGTCCAGCGCGATGCGCGGCGGAGTATTGATGGTGAAACCGACCGGTGCATTTTCCAGCGGTCGCGCCAACTCGATCTTGATGACTGTCGCCCCGCCGCCGGTGCTGGCGACACTCAGCGCAGTAATGCTGTTCTGCTCGCCTCCCTGCGCCTGGGCGCCCAGCATGCCAAACGCGGCAAGCAGCCCCAGCAACCGAACCAGCCCCTTGGCCATATTATCGAATTGTTTCATTGTCCCACTCCTAAATCACTCAAGTAATTGCAGGCTGCTGACACGATCTGACCAGTCGCCGGCACTGTCTTGCACCTTCTCTTTAACGATCACTTCCGTATCGTTCACTTCGCTTATCAGGCCAAAACTCGATCCGATGTAATTGCCCGCCTTGACGCGATGCAATTTGCCGTCCGGAGCGCGAATCACGGCATAGCCGATTCCTTTCTGAAACAGGTAGCCGACCATCTTGAGATTTTCGAGCGGGAATTCTTCCAGCGCTTCCTTGGGGCGTTCCAGATCAGGCTGATTTATTCCGCCACGTCCGGATTGCATATCCTGTTTGCGCGGTTTGAACGGATCCGGCAGGTTGGCGTCGTTGTTATAAACAAAGGGCTCATATGGCTTCACCTCGGGCGGCGGCGGTATCTTGCCGCGCATGTCCGCACCGGAATTTTTGACAAAATCACGCAGATCCTGAAACGCTTCGCCGCCACAGCCCGCCAGCAATGCCGAGAGCAGAAAAAGATGAATGATCCTCATTTCTTTTTACCTTTTTTCGCGGGCGCGGCGGCTTTTTTCTGGGTAGCCAATTCTGTTTCATCCAGATAACGAAAGGTCTTCGCTATCGCATCCATGGATAATCTTGCATCCGCAACTGACTTCCCTCCAACAGGGCTTATCGAAATATTGCCAAGCGTGACGATACGCGGCAGCATTGCGATGTCGCTGGAGAATTTGCCGATATCGTCGTAGCTGCCCGATACCTTGATCGTGATGGGCTGCTCCGCGAAAGAGCCGACCACTTTTTCGGCACCCGGACGGAACAATTCGAATTGCAGGCCGCGCCCCAAGCCCGCCTGATTGATGTCGGTCAGCAACGCGTCCATCTCTGACTTGCTGGGCAGTTGCTTGAGCAATGCACCGAAGGATTCCTGTGTCTCGGTCAACTGTTTTCTGATCAAATCCAGATTGATCGCTTCTTTCTTTTTTGCCAGGAATGAATCCTTGAGTTTCTCTTCTTCCTGCTTTGCCTTGCGCAGGCTTTCCCACTGGTCTTGCCAATCGAACCACGCACCGGTGGCGACAACGGCCAGAAACAGCACAACAAACACGACTATTTTTACCAGCCATGGCCATGCCCCGGGGTTCTTGGGGTTCAGGTTCTTGAAGTCGTCCAGTTTTATCATGGCACTCAACCCTTTGCGCCGGCGGGTTTGGCAGGCTTGGCGGGAACTGCTGGCGCCGCCTGCTGGGCCTTGGTCAAATTAAATGTCAGCGTAAACTCGCTCACGCGTGCGCCGCCCGCGCTGGATGCCTTGATTTCCCCCAGCTTGGGCGAATCCAGCCAGGGCGAATCTTCAATCGCGCGCATCAGGGTGGAGATACGCGCATTGGATTGCGCGTAGCCTGCCAGATTGATCTTGTTGCCAGCTTGCTTGAGCGTTTTGAGGTAAATGCCATCCGGCAGAATGCGCAGCATCTGATCCAGCAGATGCACCACGTCGGAACGGTCGCTTTGCAGCTTTTCCACGGCATCCTTGCGCACCAGCAAAGACTCCGTCTGCTCGCGCAACTTCTTGATTTCGTCGATCTGTTTGTCCAGCGCGGCAATTTCCTGTTTCAGGTATCCGTTACGCCCCTCCTGATGGGATATCGCGCCGCTGAGCCAGGCATGCCCAAGCGCCACCAGCAATGCGCCCAGCGCCACAGAAATTCCGCTAAACACGGCAAACTGAATTTGGCGGTTGCGGCGCTTCTCGGCGCGGTGCGGCAGCAGGTTTATGCGAATCATGACGGGTCGAACCTCCGCATCGCCAGTCCGCAGGCGACAATCAGTGAAGGCGCATCGGTCTGCAACTGGCGTGGCTTGATGCGGTTCGACAGCGCCATCAGGGCGAACGGGTTAGCCACCATGGTGCTCACCTGGGTGCGGGTCGCCACGGCATCGTCCAAGCCGGGCAATACCGCGCAGCCGCCCGCCAGCACGATATAATCCACCTCGTTATATTGCGTCGAAGTGAAAAAGAACTGCAATGCGCGGGCGATTTCCATCACGACGCTCTCGCGGAAAGGCGACAGGACATCGCTCTCATAGTTATCCGGCAAACCGCCACTGCGCTTGGCCGACTCCGCCTCTTCGGCTGACAGGCCAAACACCCCCTGAATCTGCTGCGTCAACTGGTCGCCGCCGATCTGCTGATCCCTCGAATAAACCGATTGACCATTGCGCAGCACATTGACGTTCATCACGTTTGATCCTATATCGACCAGCGCGACGCATTTATCTACCGCATTGTCCGGCAACTGGATGCGAATCTGCTCGAAAGCCGTTTCGGCCGCATAGGGTTCGACATCGACAACCAGCGCCCTTAAACCCGCCGCCTGGGCGGCTGCAACGCGGTCTTCGACATTACCCTTGCGCGAAGCGGCCAGCAACACCTCGACCTCCTCGGGATTACCGGGAGCGGGGCCGACCACCTGAAAGTCTAGATTGACCTCTTCCAGCGCAAACGGGATATATTGATTTGCCTCGGATTCGACCTGGTATTCCAGGTCTTCTTCGCGCATTCCGGCCGGCAGCAGGATCTTCTTGGTGATCACCGCTGCGGCGGGGAGCGCCATGCTGACATTCTTGACGCGGGTGCCCAGCCGCTTCCAGGCGCGCTGCAGGCATTCCGCAACTGCGTCGAGATTGTTGATGTTGCCATCGGTGATTGCGTCTTTGGGGAGAGGCTCGATTGCGTAACGTTCTACGACATATCCGCCTTTTTTGGGTGATTCGCTCAATTCGACCATCTTGACCGAGGATGAACTGATATCCACCCCTACCAAGGGCGGTGCCTTGGTCTGCAAAAAGTCCAGCGGGATGTCAAAATTCACTTTGAGCATAGGCCGTTTAGAGCGTTTCCGTATAAAGTGGTTTAAATCCTAGCAATAACTATAACCCATGTAAAGTTATTTTTTAAAGGGCCATTTTCCCACGGAGCCGATATAATTTCGCTCACCGCCACCATAACACCTTTTTCTCTCCTCAGACAACTGCCCATGCTTTACCGCCGCTGGCTACTACCAACTCTAATCTCGCTGACCTTGCTTCTGCTTCCGGCAATATTGCTTGGCCTGGCGGTCATGCTGGCTTATCCGACATTGCCTTCACTGGAGACGCTCACCGATTATCGCCCCAAGATCCCGTTACGCATTTACACCGCCGATGGTGTGCTGCTCAGCGAATTCGGCGAGGAGCGGCGCGCCGTAGTCAAGATATCCGAAGTGCCAGACGTGATGAAGAAAGCCATTCTTGCCGCCGAGGATGAACGGTTTTACGAACATGGCGGCGTAGATTACATAGGTGTGCTGCGCGCGGCCATTTCCAATTTCGCATCCGGAGGCGCCAAGCAGGGCGCGAGCACTATCACCATGCAAGTGGCGCGCAATTTTTTTCTCTCCAAGGAAAAAACTATGACGCGCAAATTCAACGAGGTGCTGCTCGCCTTCAAGATTGAGCGCAACCTGAGCAAAGATGAAATCCTGCAACTCTATATAAACCAGATTTACCTGGGCCAGCGCGCCTACGGCTTTGCAACGGCGGCAAAAGTGTATTTTGGCAAGCCCCTCGAGCAGGTCACGGTTGCAGAGGCGGCCATGCTCGCCGGCCTGCCCAAGGCGCCCTCCGCCTACAACCCGGTGGTCAACCCGAAACGCGCCAAGCTGCGCCAATCTTACGTGCTGCGCCGCATGCACGAATTGCACTTCATCGACAACGAACAATTGCACCTCGCACAACAGGAACCGATCGTGCCCAAGCGCGCCGATACCCGGGAGCCCGGCATCAAATCCGACTATATTTCGGAAATGGTTCGCCAGGCCGTGTACGACATATACCAGGATGACGCATACACACAAGGTTTAAAGGTATACACCACGATTCTCCACCCGGATCAGCTCGCCGCCCACCAGGCCATCCGCAGCGGCGTGCTGGAATACGACCGCCGCCACGGCTACCGTGGCCCGGAAGGTTTTGTCGAACTAGAAAAAGGCAGCGGTGAAGAGTATCTCGAAGAAGCGCTGCAAGAGGCCGCTGACGACGATGACCTGATCCCCGCCGTGGTTCTGGAAGCGTCGCCCAAGCTGGTGCGCGCCTATTGCAAGGGCGGGGAAATAGCCGAAGTCAGGGGTAGCGCATTGCGCTTCGCCCAGCCCGCGCTGAGCAACAAGGTCGCGCTGAAACAGCGCATCAACCCCGGCTCGATCATCCGCTTGCGCAAAGACGAAAAGGGCGTCTGGCACATAAACCAGCTTCCGCAGGTCGAGGCCGCCTTTGTTTCCGCGGATCCGCGCGACGGCGCTATCCGGGCGCTGGTCGGCGGCTTCAGTTTCGGCCGCAACCAGTTCAACCGCATCACGCAGGCCTGGCGTCAGCCGGGTTCGAGCCTGAAACCCTTTATTTATTCCGCCGCGCTGGAAAAAGGCTTCACCCCCGCCACATTAATCAATGACGCGCCACTGATATTCGATGCGCGACAAACCGGCAGCGAGCCCTGGCAACCGAAAAACTACGACAACGAATTTTCCGGCCCGATGCGCATGCGCCAGGGTTTGGCCAAATCAAAAAACATGGTTTCGATACGCATCTTGCAGTCCATCACGCCACAATACGCACAGGACTACCTCACTAAGTTCGGCTTCGGCGCGGACAAACACCCGCCTTACCTTACCATGGCGCTGGGCGCCGGCTCCGTCACCCCCCTGCAAATGCTGACCGGCTATTCGATCTTCGCCAACGGCGGATTTCGCGTCACCCCGTATTTCATCCAGCGCATCGAGGACGCTCGCGGCAATGTGCTAAGCGAAGCCAGGCCTGCCATAGCGGGCAAGACCGCAGACCAGGTCATCGACGTGCGCAACGCCTTTACCATGATCAACATGATGCAGGGCGTAGTCAAGAACGGCACCGCCATCCGCGCCATGCAGCTCGGCCGCCAGGATCTGGCCGGAAAAACCGGCACCACCAGCGACTCGGTCGATGCATGGTTCTGCGGTTTTCAGCCCACCCTAGTCGGCATTGCCTGGATAGGCTTCGACCAGCCACGCAGCTTGGGCGACAAGGAAACCGGCGGCGGCGCGGCCCTGCCGATATGGATGAGCTACATGGAAAAAGCGCTCAAGGACGTGCCGCAGACCGAATACGTCATGCCGGACAACATGGCTGCCGTGCGCATCAACGAGGAGGGATACCCCGACGAAAACGGCTCCCTGCTCGAGTATTTCTATCAGGAAAATATCCCGTCCGATCAAGCCATCCCCGAGGCGCCCAGCAAAGAATCTCTGCCTGCGGACACCATCAAGGATCAACTGCTCTGATCCCGGCATAGCCGAAGAGCGCGCGCCCATGACCAAGGAACACACACAGAGGAATCACGGATACAAGCGCGACCTGATGCGCGAGCAATTGGCGCATCGCGCCGCCAAACTGATGGCCGAAGGCGGCATCACTGATCACGCTTCCGCCAAGCGCAAGGCCGCCCGGCAGCTCGGTGCTGCGGACACCCAGCATCTGCCCAGCAATCAGGAAGTGGATGATGCCCTGCACAGCTACCGGGCGCTCTACCAGCACGACAGCCATCCCGGCATCCTGCGCCGACTGCGCGAAGAAGCCCTCGCCGCCATGCGCCTGCTGGCGGAATTTCACCCCTACCTGACCGGCTCGGTGCTGAGCGGTACTGCCGGCGCCCAGTCGGACATCAACCTGATGCTGTTTTCCGACGACGCAAAAGCTGTGCTGCTGTTCCTGCTCAGGCACAAGATCGAATTCGAGGATGGGGAATGGAAAGTGCGCGTGGGCGGTCATGAAGAGAGCGTGCCGAGCTACACGTTCACCGGCGAATCCGGCGTACAGACCCATATCGTCGTGCTGCCGGAGAACGCCCGCCACAGCGGTAGCCGCCACCCGGAGACACATGCGGATATTGCGGCGCTGGAAGCGTTGCTGTTGGCCAGATTCCAAGCTCCCAAATAAGCATCATTACCCATTGTTTAATCCCGGTTAATCCGGGTAATCTGCGGACAACAGCTTTCCCCGGCAAAACAGACCGAAACCTCTTCAACTCGAATGGATGGAGGCTCGTCATGATTACCCAACGCAAGGCGGCGGCACGCGGCCACGCAAATCACGGCTGGCTGGAAAGCTGGCACAGCTTCTCTTTCGCCGACTATCAGGATCCCGCGCAAGTGCGCTTCGGTGCGCTGCGCGTCATCAACGAGGACATCGTCCGGCCCGGCACGGGGTTCGATACCCACGGCCATCGCGACATGGAAATCGTCACCTACATCCTGTCCGGCCGGCTGCGCCACCGCGACAGCATGGGCAACGGCGAAGACATCCATACCGGCGAGATACAACTGATGCGCGCCGGCAGCGGCGTCCAGCACAGCGAGTTCAATCCTTCACCCGACGAGCCGGTGCACCTGCTGCAAATCTGGATCATGCCGGACGAACAGGGGCTTGCACCGGGCTACTGGCAGAAAATCTTCACAGATGAAACAAAGCGCGGGCGCTGGTGCCTGCTGGTCTCGCCCGATGCGGCGGACGGTTCGCTGCGCATCCGCCAGGATGCGAGGCTGTCGGTGGCGCTGCTGGACGGCGCGGAGACGTTGAACTACCCCATCCCGGCCGGGCGCAAGGCCTATCTGCACGTCGCGCGCGGCAGCCTGCGGGCCAACGGGCATGAATTGAATGCTGGGGATGCGCTGAAGTATGTCGGCGAAGAACTGGTCAGCCTCGCGGCGGGTAGCAAAGCGGAGGTGCTGCTCTTTGATTTGGCATAACCCATGCTGCGCAATGCACGTTGGTTATTGCGCCCTACGCGGGCTGAACAAGCCGATGTCGCCGCACACCCTGCGCCACGCCTTCGCCACGCACCTGTTGAACCACGGCGCGGATCTGCGCGTGGTACAGATGTTATTGGGCCATTCGGATATCTCGACGACGCAGATCTATACGCATGTGGCGCGGGAGCGGTTGAAGCAGTTGCATGCGATGCATCATCCGAGGGGATAGTGTCTCCGTATCTCTTTTTGAGATATAATCGTCCATATGCACATCATCACCCATCGCCGGATTGTGGCAGCACAAAAAGCGCATCCGCAATGCGTCAGTGCATTGGATCAGTGGTATCGCCTTTGCAAAAAAGCCGAATGGCACAATTTTGCAGAATTGCGAATGCTCTTTCCCAGCACCGATAAAGTGGGCGATGTATTTGTGTTCGACATCGCAGGAAACAAACTGCGCCTGATTGCCGCGATTCACTTCAATAAGGGACGAGTGTTTATCCGGGCGGTATTGACGCACAAGGAATATGACCAAGGAGGCTGGAAATGAACGCACGGCTTAAAACAGCAATACAACACTGGAGCTATGTCGCACCAGTGCTGCAACCGGCGCGCAACGCGAAAGAATATGCCGCTTTGGTCGAAGCGCTCGATGCGGCACTCGATGCGGGAGGTGCCGACGAAATGCACCCGCTCGCCCGGCTGGCAGAGTATCTGGGCGATTTGGTTGCCGAATACGAAGCCAAAGGCCAGATGCCGCCAGAGGCGACAGGTGCCGAGGTGTTGCGATACCTGATGCAGCGCGATAACTTGCGCCAGATTGATCTGCCCGAACTGGGCAGCCAGGGTGTCGTGTCGGAATTGCTGTCCGGGCGGCGTGATTTCAATGCTCGGCAGGCCAAGGCGTTGGCAGCACGATTTGGGGTTTCGGCGGCGATGTTTTTGTAAGAGGCCTCAATGTTGGACTTGATTAATGCCGCTGCTATGTAACGAATCTAGACCTGCCCAGTGCGTGTACGCATTTGGCGTGGGAACGGTTGAGGCAGTTGAATGCGATGCATCATCCGAGGGGGGCGTAGGTTGGGTTGAGCGTAGCGATACCCAACATCAGAGTCAAAATCAAAACCGTCGGGGGTAGCCCGACAGCTAGTCACTTTTTCTTGCTTCGCCAAGAAAAAGTAACCAAAAAGAAGGCGACCCCAGTTTGCCGCCGCTGCGCGGTTCCCTGCGTTGCTCGACTGGTCAGGCGGCTGCGGAACTCGCGCTACGCGCTCAAACAGTCCTCGCCGAAACCCCCTGACCAGCCTGCGCTACTCGGCGGCGCTCAGGGGGAGAAAAGCAAAACCCAAAAGCAAAGGCATGGTGAGCTGCGCCCACCATGCCTTGAAATCAAATTCGATGGTAGACCCCTTTGGATTCCCTCATTTACCCCCGGCGGTGTTGATTTTGATTGATGGGTATCGCTGCGCCCAACCCATCCTACACACTTCACCCTTCGACAAGCTTAGTGCCGAACAAATGGCACAGATTCATTTTGGTGAACCCACCCTTTGAAAAATCAGACTCCAAAAATATCCGAATGCGATCCCGTGTGGACGAGCCAGAGGTTTGCGTCATCGGTTTTGTAAAGCAGCAGCCAGTCCGACTCGATGTGCAAGTCGCGGTAGTTTTTCCAGTCGCCTTTTAGCGGGTGGTCGTTGAGTTCGCGCGGCAGTGGCTGGCTCGTTGCCAGCAGTTCGATGGCGGCGCGCAGCTTTGCCATATCTTTGCCGCGCCGCTTTACAAGCGCCACGGCTTTGTCGAATTTGTGGGTGGTATGGACTGTGCGCGGCGGCTTCATCAGATGCCGAGTGTGCGGTACAGGTCGGCGGTGCTGGCGTGGGTCGTGACTTCGTTCCGCTCTACGGCTTCAATCGCCGCGAGGGTTTCTGCGTTTGGCATTTCCTGGCGGGCGATGTACGAGCGCATCAAGTCGCGCACGATCTGCGCAGCTGGACGGTGCACGGTCGCCGCCACCGCCATGAATTGGTCGCGTAATTCCGGCTCCATTTTGATGGACATTTGCACTTCTTTGGTCATGGTCGTTTTCCTGTAACGGACGGAATTGGCGGCAATCTTATAGATACCTTTGGCGATGTCAATAGGTATCCGACAGATACCCTGCTTTGCGAATAGCAAGCATCGATAGAACAGTTACTTCACCTGCCCCCGCTCAATACTAACCCCCACCATCTTGCAGTTGCGTATCGCCTGCAGCTTGGCGACGCTGACCTTGACCCACGGGGCGTTGAAGTCCTTGAGGATGATCTGCGCGATGTGTTCGGCCAGGGTTTCCAGCAGCGAAAAATGCCCGTCGCTCAGCACGGTCTGGATGTGTTGCGCGACGTCCGCGTAATCCAGCGCGTCCTTGATGTCGTCGGTCTGGCAGGCGCGGCTGTCGGGCAGGGCGATGTCGAGGTCGAGTTGCAGGGTCTGCGGTGCGCGCTTTTCCCATTCGTAGATGCCGATCAGGGTTTCAACCTTGAGTTCGCGCAGAAATATGATGTCCATGAGTTTTTGCTGGTTGGTGGCTAAGTGGCGATTCGCGTAGAATTCGCGCCTGTCGAATTCTAAGGCATTCCCGATGTTGACCATAGTTTTTATAGTTGCCGCTTACCTGCTCGGCTCGGTTTCGTTCGCGGTGCTGATGAGCAAGGCGTTCGGCCTGCCCGATCCGCGCAGCTATGGCTCCGGCAATCCGGGCGCGACCAATGTGCTGCGCAGCGGCAGGAAGGCGGCGGCGGTATTGACGCTGTTGGGCGACGCGGCGAAGGGCTGGCTGGCGGTGTTTGCGGCGATGTGGTTCGCGCCGCGCGACGAGCAGGGCGCGCTGCTGATTGCGGCGGTGGCGCTGGCGGTGTTTCTCGGCCACCTGTTCCCGGTGTTCCTGCGCTTCAAGGGCGGCAAGGGCGTGGCGACGGCGCTGGGCGTGCTGCTCGCACTGAATGTCTGGCTGGGGTTATGCGCGCTGGCGACCTGGATGATGGTGGCGCTGCTGTTCCGCTTTTCGTCGCTGGCCGCGCTGACTGCGGCCGCCGGTGCGCCGGTCTACGCGCTGGTGCTGGGTCTGCCGCGCGTATGGGTGCTGGCGACCGGCATCATGTTGCTGCTGCTGCTGTGGCGGCACAAGAACAACATCCGCAATCTGCTGGCGGGAACGGAGCCGCGCATCGGCAAGCGCGAGGCGGCTTAGGGGGCGCCAGATTTCCGGCGCTTTCCTACTTCTGGATAGAGCAGCTTCACTTTCAGTTCCCGCTTCATGCGCTGGTTGGTCAATTGCCGCGATTCGTTCATGAACGACAGCAGCGGCTCCGGCAGTACGCGCTGCGCCTCGGCGCGGCTGATGCGCGGTACGTGCGGCAAGCCGAGCATATCCGCCGTGGCATCGAAGTATTCGCCCATTTTCATTTTGCTGTCGTCGCTGGCGTGGTACACGCGGCACGCCTTGCCATGGCGCAGCACCGCTGCGGCGATGCGCGCCAGGTCATCGGCGTGGATATGGTTGGTGTAGCTGTCCTCGCTGTCGGCGATGCACGGCAAGCCTTGTCTCAGGCGCTCCAGCGGCAGGCGCTCGGCGGCCATAGATGCCCGGCACGCGCAGGATGCTGGCCTTCACCTGGTTGCGTTTCGCCCAGTGGCGGATTTGCCTTTCGGCAGCGGCGCGCCGCTGCGCACGCACCGTCTGCGGGTTAAGCGGGCGGGTTTCGCTCACGATCGCGCCGCCGCAATCCCCGTACACGCCGCTGGTGCTGATGTACACCAGCCGTTGCGGCAGTTTCCCGAGCGACAGCGCGGCGAGCAGGTGCTGGGTGCGCATATCGACAACAAACCCCTCCCGCCCCCCCCTTTCCAAGGGATGAGTAGCAGAAGGAGGGGCGAAATGCAGTACGGCATCGGCGATTCCGGCAATACGTTGGAGGCTGGCGCGATCATCCAGGTCGCCGGAAATCGGCAGCACGCCGAGCGCGCGCAATTTCTCGCCGGATGCCGGATGGCGCACCAGGGCGAATATCCGGTAGCGGCCCGCCAGCAAAGGAATGGCGCGCATCGCCACGTCTCCGCAGCCGACGATCAGCAGGCGTTTCATGGCATAATTATGCTTTAAAATTCGCATTTTTTCGCACATTGACGGACTCATTATGACTTTTCAAATCACGATCCAGCCAGCTGGCTACCAGTTTCCTATCGAAGAGCAAGAAACTATCTTGGGCGCCGCGCTCAAGCACGGTTATTTTATGCCCTACAGCTGCCGCGAAGGCGCGTGCGGCGTATGCAAGGGCAAGATCATGGAAGGCGAGGCGGATCACGGCAACTATCTGGGCAGCGCGCTGACGGAAATGGACAAGGCGGCGGGCATGACCCTGTTCTGTTGCGCCACGCCGAAATCGGATTTGGTGGTCGAATGCTACAGCGCCGCAGTAATCAGCGACATGCCGACGAACACCCTCACTTTTCCGTTCGGCGCGCAAAAAATGGCTTGGCCGACAGAGCAGGCGAAGGCGCCGGAACCAGAATTGTCCGCCGGTGAACCAACGATCCAGCCCTGATCCCTGCGGCATACCGCAGCCTCACCGCTTGGTGCGGTGCTATTCTTCGCCCGCCTTCAGCGCAGTCGCCTGCTGGTAATACTTGAGCGCCTCGTCGGCCTTGCCCGATTGTTCGGCGAGCTGCCCCAGCGCCTGATAGGCCGCGTGGCTGGGAGTCACGCTGATGCTGGCATCCAGGTAATTTTGCGCCTTGCCCCACAGCTTCTGCTGCAGGCACAGCTTGCCGAGCGCGAGCAGCAGGCCGGCATCGTCGTCGTGCTGTTTCAGCCACTTCTCGGCCTGCTTGATTTGTTCGATCAGGTCGCCGGACCGGCAATCGCCGTACAGCGCTACCAGCTCGCTGTCCCACTGAGCATTCAAGCTATCGGAGAGCAATTGCTGAGCGAGCGGGCAGCCGCCGTGCCGGATCAGCGCGCGCGCGGCCGCAGCGGCGATCCTGCCGCGCCGCTTAAAATCGGCGGGGATGTTTTTCAGGCAGCCGACCAAGCCCGCCAGATCGTCCTGCTGGCGGATCTTTTCCAGCCAAGCCTGCTGGCGCAATTGCGCCGCTACCGTCACATTGATGGCTGCATATTTTTCCAGTTCATCGAGCGTGTGCAGCACCTCATCCCAGTTGCACGCCTGCTGCTGCGCTTTGAGCTCCAGCGCCAGCATACCGGGATGCACCTTGACGCCGATGTCGCGCAACTCGTGCAGCGTGCGCAGCGCGCCATGCGGGTCATGCTGATCGAGCATGCATCTGGCGGCTGTCATCAGGCGCATGGCGACATCGCCGGGAGTCTTGCCTTCGGCGGCTGACAGGTAGGCGTCGCGCCTTTTGTATTCGCGCAGTTCGTGCGCGGAACGCGCCGCAATAATAGGGTGCAGGGCGGGGGCGCCGCCCAGTTCCATCGCGCGCGCTGCGGCTTTTTCCGCCGCGGCATAATCCCCCTCGAAGAAAGCGCCGAGCGCATCGTCCAGCAGCTCGCGCGCTTTGGCATGCTCGCGCTCCAGGCGGAATTTCCGCACATACGCCGGCAGTTGCAGCGCGGCGACCGCCAGGCGCACCAGCCCATAGCCGGATGCGAACCCGAGCGCGAGCAGGACGAGAAACAGCGTAAGCGACAGTTCGATGCGGTACGGCGGATATACCAGCAGCACGTAGCCCGGATTATGCGAAGCCGTCACCAGCGCGACGGCGGCGGCGAACAGCAGCAGTATCCACAGCAGGTATTTCATTGCGCCGACTTCTTGGACAGGCTGCGCTCGGCGGCGTGTTCATGCATCAGACGATAATTGCGCACCGCCTGCAGGCTCGGGCTGACATCCGGCAATTCGATGCTGACCGGAGCGGCGGCAATCTTCTTCAGCCGGTCCAGCATCCGTATCGACTCGTTCGATTTGGCATCGAAATAGCGCGTTATCCAGGCTTGCGCGGTTTTCAGCTCCTGCCTGAAACCCTCCTCGTCGCGCGACAGCAACGCGAGGCGCGCCGACAGCAGGCGCAGCTTGAGGTTTTCGCGCAGGAAAAATTCCTGGTTGGGCGGCAACAGCGGGATATCTGCCTTGCCGGTGTCCTCGATATGCACCAGTTGTTTCGCTTCCTGCCAGATTTCGCGCAGCACCTTTTGCCAGGGCGTTTCGTCGTTCGGTGCGGCGACCGGCGCGGTTTCTTCCTTCTTCGTCGCGCGCTGCCGGTTGACCAGCGGCAACTGATCGACGGTGGCGATCAGGCTGTCGAGCTGGAAATTGATGCCGGTGGTATCCACGTCGGGCAACGCGCGCAGCTTGTCCATGTCCTGTCCGATGGCCTTGCGCAGCCCGTTGAACGCCGGCCGGTCCATGCGCTGCAAACGGGCGTCGGCGCTCTGCATGGCGATCAGCGCAGCCTTGACGTTGGCCGACAGTTGCAATTGCTGCCCGGCGATCAGCAGCATCTGCTCGACCTCCGCCAGCGCGGTTTCGTCGCGGCTGACCGACAGGTCGTTATACAAGGCCTCCAGCGCGGCGCGCTGATTTTGCGCTTCGGCATAGCGCGTTTCCAGCGTGGTTATTTTGGCGGACAGCTCGCGCACCTCGCCCTGAGTTTGTGTCACCAGCATCTGGTTGGCCTTGCTGGCACCATCCAACTCGGCGATTTTTTTTGCCAGTTGCTGCTGAATATCGCCGATCGCGCGATGTCCGTCGAACCATTGCCACAGGAAAATCGCCGCCAGCACCGCCAGCGTCATCTGCGTGAGGCTGATGTGCGCGAGCGCCGAGGCGACCGGATTCCTGTGCGCCGGGCGCGGCGCTTCGGGCAATGCATCTTGCCTGTCGTTACCCGCTTGCGGAGTCTGTTCGTTCATTCTGTTTTCTGCCTTCCGGGTTCCATGCTATCAAAGCCGACAGCAATCCGTCATCTCCCGCATCGGTTAGCAGCACCTGCCGCCAGCCTTGCCGCCTTGCCAGCTCGGCGATGCGCTGATGCGGTACGAATAACGGGATGCCGCATAAACTTTCGCGCTGAGCATCGTCCAGCATCTGCCACAGGTAAGCCAGCGCCTCGCTGCTCGTCACCGTCAGCGCATCCGGCGCGGCTTTCAGCAGCGCGGCAATGTCCTGCTGCGGCTTGCTGCGCCGGTAGCAGGCGGCATATTCCACCGTCGCGCCGCGCGCCCTGAGCGTGTCGCCGAGCAGCTCGCGCCCGCCGTCGCCGCGCAGGATCAGCACGCGCCATCCGGCGACATCCTGCAACTCGGGCAATGCCAGCAGGCCTTCGCTGTCGAAACGTTCGGTGGGCGCGATGACGCCGGCAAGGCCCAGCTCGCGCAACGCTTTCGCGCTGCCCTGGCCAACTGTGGCAATCTTTAGATTTTGTGGTAGTTCGCCCGATGCCCGGATCGCCGCCATGCCGTAGTGCACGGCGTTCGGGCTGATGAAGATGGCGAGATCGAACTGCGCGAGGCGGGAAATCTGTTCGCGCAAGGCCGCTTGGTCAGTGGCCGGCGCGATGTCCAGCAGCGGGAACAGCAACGGGATACCGCCCGCTTCTTCGATGCGCCGCGCCAGCGGCGCGGCCTGGTCGCGCGGGCGCGTGACCGCGATTTTCAGTCCGACCAGCGGAAAATCAGCCATTCAGTGCAGCAAGAATCTCACCCGCGCCCTGCGCCAGCAAGGCATCGGCAACTTTCTTGCCCAACGCTTCCGGATCGGCGATCTCGCCAGTCATTTCGGCGCGCACCATGCGTTTGCCGTCCGGGCTGGCGACGAAGCCGCGCATGCGCAGCTTGCCGTTCTGCACTTCGGCAAATCCGCCCAGCGGCACCTGGCAACTGCCGGCCAGCACGCGGCTCATGGCGCGTTCCGCAAGCACGCAGGCGGCGGTATCGGCATGGTGCAGCGGTTGCAGCAGGGCGATCACGTCGGCGCGGTCGGCGCGGCATTCGATACCGAGCGCGCCCTGGCCTACGGCGGGCAGGCTGTCTTCGCTGGAAATGATGCCGCGGATGCGCGCGCCCAGGCCGAGGCGTTTCAGCCCCGCGGCGGCGAGGATGATGGCGGCATACTGGCCTTCGTCGAGCTTGCGCAAACGCGTCTGCACGTTGCCGCGCAGCGGTTCGATGTTCAGGT
>MGXA01000050.1 GCA_001801215.1 Gallionellales bacterium RIFCSPLOWO2_02_FULL_59_110
TGGGGATTTCGCACCGCCGCGACCGCCGCCATGCAGACGAACGTGAAAGGGCTGCAAACCGGTTGCGCAGAAACGAGCACAGCCTGAGCGAAGCGCAGCGTATCGCCCACCTGGGCAGTTGGGATTTTGATATTGAAAAAAATACGCTGGCCTGGTCGGACGAAATCTATCGTATCTTCGAAATCGATCCGGAAAAATTCGGCGCGTCCTACGAGGTTTTTCTGGATGCAATTCATCCCGGTGACCGTATGCTGGTGGACAAGGCATACAACGAATCGGTCAAAAACAGGGCGCCCTACGACATCGAGCACCGCCTGCTGATGCGGGACGGGCGCGTGAAGTATGTGAATGAGATAGGCGAGACCTATTACGGCGAGGACGGCAAGCCGTTGCGCTCCTTCGGCATCGTGCACGACATTACCTGGCGCAAGGAGGCGGAAGAAAAAATCCGTCGGCTCAATACCGAACTGGAGCAACGCGTTGTCGCGCGCACTGTCGAACTGGTGGACGCCAACAAGGAACTGGAGGCTTTCTCTTATTCCGTTTCGCATGACCTGCGCACACCGTTGCGCGCCATCGACGGATTCTCGCGGATGTTGTTGGAAGATTATGAGGAAAAGCTGGACGATGAGGGCAAGCGGCTGTTGAACGTGGTGCGCGACAATACCGGCCGCATGGCGCAACTGATCGAAGACATTCTGCATTTTTCCCGGGTCGGTCGCACCGGAATGTCTTTTTCCGAAATCGACATGGAAGGGCTGGCGCGCGCGGTGGTCGATGAGTTTAAGCCGCTGGCAGCCGGGCGCAAGCTGAAAATCGGCCTGGGCAAATTGCCCGGAGTGCAGGGCGACCGCGCCATGCTGCATCAGGTCTTCGAAAACCTGCTCGGCAATGCCATCAAGTTCACCGGCCATAAGGAAGACGCGCACATCGAAATCGGCGGCAAGATCGAAGGCGGCAAGGCGGTATACTACATAAAGGACGATGGCGCCGGATTCGATATGCAGTATGCGGAAAAACTGTTCGGGGTATTCCAGCGCCTGCACAGTATTGAAGAATTCGAGGGAACCGGCATCGGTCTTGCCATCTCGAAGCGCATCATTGCCCGCCATGGCGGTACAATCTGGGCCGAGGGTGAAGTCGGGAAGGGCGCAACTTTTTATTTCTCGATTCCAGTCAGTTCGGAAAAAGAGGCTTGAACCTTATTCGCACCTGCCAAGGAGAGCCAGAATGAGCAATGACAACGATGTCGTGGAAATCCTTCTGGTGGAAGACAATGCCACCGATGCCGAACTGACCATACGCACACTCAAGCAAAATAATCTGGCCAACAATCTGGTTTGGGTCAAGGATGGCGCGGAAGCGCTGGATTTCCTGTTTGCGCGCGGCGAGTACGCGAGCCGCGACGATTGTGCGCCGCCGCGCGTGGTATTGCTTGACCTGCGCCTGCCCAAGGTGGACGGAATGGAAGTGCTGCGCGCCATCAAGGGCGATGACCGCACCAGGACGATTCCGGTGGTCGTGCTGACTTCCTCCAGGGAAGACAGGGATATTGCCGAAAGCTATCAGCTGGGCGTGAACAGTTTTGCCAGCAAGCCGGTGAAGTTCGAGGCTTTCGCCAAAACCGTCGCCGAACTCGGCATGTACTGGCTGCTGGTCAATCATCCGCCCGCCACAGGAAAATAGACTGTGGGCGAACTCAAAATCCTGTTGCTGGAGGACACTCTCTCTGACGCGGAGTTGCTGGAACACAGTCTGCGCCGGGGAGGTATCGCGTTTGCCGCATTGCGCGTCGATACGGGGCCCGCCTTCGAACGTGCGCTGGACGAATTCAAGCCCGACATCGTCCTGGCGGACTACAACCTGCCTTCCTATAGCGGCCGCACCGCGCTCGACTACGTGCTGCGGGTTCATCCCGGCATTCCGGTGATTATGGTTACCGGCGCCATCGGCGAAGAGATGGCCGTCGAACTGTTGAAGGCAGGCGCCAGGGACTACATCCTCAAGGATCGCATGGCCCGTCTGCCCGCAGCGGTGAGGCGCGTGCTGGCGGAAAAGCAAGAAGAGCAGCGCCGCCACGAGGCCGAGGAAAAAATCCGCAAGATCAGCGAATCGGCGCAGGACGCTATCATCATGATGGATCCCGGGCGGCGCATCACGTTCTGGAACGCGGCGGCGGAACGGGTTTTCGGCTATAGCGCAGCCGAAGCGGTGGGGCAGGATATGCATTCGCTGCTTGCCCCACCGGCGATGCATGCCGCTTTCGCGCATGGCCTTCAGAATTTTGGCGAGAGCGGCGAAGGATCGATTGTCGGCAAGATGGTCGAATTTATTGCGTTGCGCAAAGGTGGCGAGAGATTTCCGATCGAACTGTCGCTTTCCTCGACACAATTGAACGGCGAGTGGCACGCCATCGGCATCGTGCGCGATATCACCGCGCGCAAGCGGGCGGAAGAAACGTTGGCGCAACATCTCCGCGACCTTGGCGAACGGGTTAAGGAGGCCGAATGTCTGCGCGACATCACCAGTTTGTTGCTGAACAAGGAATGGAGCATGGAACAGGTGCTCGGCGCCTGCGCCCTGCGCATGCCTGCTGCCTGGCCGGACCCGTTGCATGCCTGCGCGCGCATCCGCATTGGCGCGCAGGTTTTCGAGTCCGCCGGTTTTCGCGAGACAGAATGGAAGCTGGAGGCTGACATTCCGGTAGCCGACAAGGAATCCGGCCTGATCGAAGTGTTCCATATCGGTGAAACTGGCGGAGAATCGCCTTCTCTCGGCGAGAAACGCGCCCTGCTCCAATCCATCTCCATCCAGATTGCGCAGGCATTGAAAAACCGGCTGGCGGAAATCGCCGTTCAGCACGCCAACCGCGCGCTCACCACGCTGAGCGCGGTAAACCGCAGCCTGACGCGCGCGACGCATGAAGATGAGTTGTTGCATGTAGTCTGCAAAAGCATCGTGGAACAAGGCGGCTACCGGCTGGCCTGGGTGGGCTATAAGCAACACGATGAAAACAAGTCCATCAAAGCCGTGGCGAGCGCCGGTTACGACGAAGGTTATCTGGATATCATCAATGTTACCTGGGCGGAGGATGAACGCGGCATGGGGCCGACCGGTCGCGCCGTCCGCAGCGGCGCCACGCAGCTATGCCAGGATTTTGCCAATGACCCGCGCCATCTGCCGTGGCGCGATGCGGCGCTCGAACGCGGCTACGCGTCCAGTATCGCTCTGCCGCTGTCCAATGGCGAGGTGTTCGGCGCGCTTACCGTGTATGCCGACGAGATAAACACCTTCACCCCCACAGAAATCGAAAGGCTGGAAGAAATGGCCGACGATCTGGCGTTTGGCGTGCGCACGCTGCATGTCCGCCAGGAGCGCGATCTTGCCATGGAGCAAAGCCAGCAGCATCTTGCGCACCTGCACAAAAGCCTGGAAGACACCGTGCAGGCTATCGCCACCATTGTGGAAATGCGCGACCCTTATACCGCCGGCCACCAGGCCAAGGTGGCCGGCCTGGCGGCGGCGATTGCCCGGCAAATGGGGCTGACGGAAGAGCGGGTGCACGGTATCCATCTTGCCGGGATCGTGCACGACCTGGGGAAAATCCAGACCCCGGCGGAAATACTCAGCAAGCCGGGGCGGCTTAGCGAAATCGAATACCGTTTGATTAAAATTCACCCGCAGGCAGGCTACGACATTCTGAAGGATATCGACTTCCCGTGGCCGATCGCGCAGATGGTGCTACAGCACCATGAACGCTTCGACGGTTCCGGCTATCCGCAGGGGCTCAAGGGCGAAGACATCCTGCTCGAAGCGCGCATTCTGAGCGTGGCGGATGTGGTCGAAGCGATTTCGGCGCATCGCCCGTACCGCCCCGGCTTCGGGGTCGATGTGGCGCTGGAGGAGATTACCAGGCAGTGCGGCATCCATTTCGATGCGCAGGTGGTGGATGCCTGCCTGGCGCTGTTCCGGGAGCGTGGCTACAGTTTCGCGTAGGTATCGTCTGCCCGGTTGCACATTCTGCCGCAGGATTGCTGCGGCGCCGGGCATCTACACGTTGGTCAACGCCAGCTCGATTTTCGCATCGGCCTCGCGCGCCAGTTCCGCCAGCCGGGTGTCGCCGAGTATCTGCATCATGGCCGTCGGCTTGACGAACTCCAGCGAAATTTTCCCCGGCGCGATCTCGCGGATTACCGCGTTGCACGGCAGCAGGCTCGCCACATCGCTGTTCGCGCTATAGGCCTCGTATGCCAGGTTCGGGTTGCAAGCGCCGAGGATCACCGTCGGAATAATCTCCTTGCCGGTTTTTTCCTTGATTTTGCTGTGCATGTCGATGCGCGTGAGGATACCGAATCCAACGGCTCCCAGTGCCTTGGTTGCGCGTTCGATGGCATTGTCCATGGTATCGGCTATTTCGCGTTTGAAATTGATGGCGGTCATGATGTTCCTCCTGTTGGTGGTGTAAAAATTCCTACGGCACTGTGCCGCGTATTATGGCAGATTGCCCGATCTTATCGAATACTGTCTGCGCCAAGTCTGGCGCAAGGCAATCCAACTCGATATTCCCCGGCGTGGAGCGCAGCCAGGTCAGCTGACGCTTGGCGAGCTGGCGCGTGGCGGCGATGCCGGTCTCCAGCAGATGCGCTTCGCCAATCTCGCCTTCGAGGTATTGCCAGGCCTGGCGGTAACCGACGCAACGCATCGCGGGCAGGCCGGGATGCAGCGCATATTTCGAGCGCAGCGCGCGCAGTTCATCCGCCAGCCCGAATTCGAGCATGGCCTTGAAGCGCGTGGCGATGCGCGCGTGCAATGCGGATCGGTCGGAGGGGACGAGGGCGATGGAAAGAATGCGGTAGGGCAGTTCGGTGCTTTCCCGTTGGGCAATCAGCGCGGACATCGGCGATCCGGTGAGCCGGTAAATTTCCAGCGCGCGCTGGATGCGCTGCGTGTCGTTGGGCGCAAGGCGCGCAGCGGTTTCCGCATCCACCATGGCGAGCTGCCGGTGCAAATGCTGGATACCGTGTTGCGCGATCTCGGCATCGAGCGAGGCGCGCACTTCCGGGTCGGCCTGCGGCAGGTCGCTCAAGCCTTCGCGCAGCGCCTTGAAATACAGCATGGTGCCGCCGACCAGCAGCGGTATTTTTCCTCTGGAGGCGATGTCCGCCATCAGGCGCAATGCGTCATGACGGAATGCGGCGGCGGAATAGGCCTCGGTGGGGTTGATGATGTCGATCAGGTGGTGCGGCGCGCGGGTGAGGGTGGCGGCATCCGGCTTTGCGGTGCCGATGTTCATGTCGCGGTACACCAGCGCCGAGTCCACGCTGATGAGCTCCACCGGCAGGCGCTGCACCAGCTCCACCGCGACCCCGGTCTTGCCGCTGGCCGTGGGGCCCATCAGGAAAATGGCGGGGGGTAACCGTTGCATCATATCGAAGCACCGTCATTCCCGCGCAGGCGGGAATCCAGATGATCATAAAATTCCCCGCAACGCGGGACAACAATCAGGCATTGTCCGCTTCGCGGAGCATTTGTTTTTGCTGGATTCCCGCCTGCGCGGGAATGACGGGATAGGTTCATGCCAGCTCCTGATCCCGCGTCTCGCGCATCAAAAACACAGCCAGCAAACTGATTGCCGCTGCGACGGAGATATAGCCGCCTACCCAGGCGAACCCGCCGTGCAGCACCAGTTGTTGCGCGATATAGGGCGCCAGCGAAGCGCCGAGGATGCCGCCGAGATTATAGGCTGCGCCTGCGCCAGTGTAGCGCACCGCGGTCGGAAACAGTTCCGGCAGCAGCGCCCCCATTGGCGCGAAGGTCGCGCCCATCAGGAACAGTTCGATGGAGAGGAAGGCGGTGATCTGCCACGGCGAACCGCTGCCCAGCATAGTCTCCAGCAGAAAGCCGGACAGCAACGCCGCGCTGCCTGCGACGAGCAACACCGGGCGGCGGCCATAGCGGTCGCCCGCCCATGCGGCCAGCGGCGTGGCCGCCGCCATGAAGATCACGGCCACGCACAGCATGGACAGGAATTGCGGGCGCGGGATGCCGAGCGTGGCGACGCCGTAGCTCAGCGAAAACACCGTGGTGATGTAGAACAGCGCGTAACACACCACCATCGCCAGCGCGCCCAGCAGCAGCGGCGCGGTGTGATGTCTGAACAATGTTGCCAGCGGCAGCGTAGGGTGGGCTCCGCCCGCCGTCCCGGAAACAGCCTGCCTGGCTTTCAGGAATACCGGCGTCTCTTCCAGCTTCAGCCGCACGTACAGTCCGACGATCACCAGCGCCGCGCTGGCAAGAAACGGGATGCGCCAGCCCCAGGCGCGGAACTGCGCGTCGTCAAGCAGATGCGCCAGCAGCAGGAAGCTGCCCACCGCGAACAGAAAGCCGACCGGCGGCCCGAGCTGCGGGAACATGCCGAACCAGCCGCGCCTGCCCTTGGGCGCATACTCCGCTGCCAGCAACGCCGCACCGCCCCATTCGCCGCCGAGGCCGATGCCCTGGCCGAAGCGCAGCAGGCACAGCAGCGCGGGCGCGGCCCAGCCGATAGCATCGTGGCCGGGCAGTACGCCGATCAGCGTCGTGGAAACACCCATCACCAGCAGCGAAGCGACCAGTGTAGTTTTGCGCCCGATGCGGTCGCCGAAATGCCCGAACAGCAAAGCGCCGAGCGGGCGCGCGAGGAACGCGATGCCGAAAGTCAGAAACGCGTTCAGCGCCTGCGCCGCCGGGTCGCTGCCAGGAAAGAACACCGGCCCAATCACCATCGCCACGGCAAGGCCGTAGATGTAAAAATCGTAGAACTCGATGGCGGTGCCGATGAAGCTGGCGAAGGCGATGCGGGTGGTGGAGGTTTTGGTCATTACGCTCAACCCATCTTAACTGTGC
>MGXA01000051.1 GCA_001801215.1 Gallionellales bacterium RIFCSPLOWO2_02_FULL_59_110
GAAAAAGGGGGGTGAGGGGGGATTTGGATGTCGCACGGATACAAAAATCCCCCTCGGCCCCCTCGCAAGCTCTCCCCCTTTTACAAAGGGGGAGGCGGGCTGAATTTGCCAATGGATTATTTGGGTTGAATCTTCCTGTTATGCAGCGGCATAGGCTAACATTCGCTTGCGAATGTTAAGCCGCAACGCGGCGGCCGAAGCCACTACATTACTGGCCGCTTCGGTTAAGCTACCGACGCCTTGCACGGTGCGTTCAATCTCTTCGGGTTGAATTCCCCGCCGCTTGCGGCGTAGCATTTTATTTGGATGCAGGCGCTCAGATCACCCGGTCGTTGCCGCCGTCGATCGGCAGCTGCGCGCCGGTGATTTTCGCGAACAGCACGCCGCACATTTCTGCGGTAAGTTCCGCCACGTCCCTGCTGCTGACTTCCTCGTGCAGCACGTTGTTGCGCTTGTATTCGTCCACCGTCATGCCGTAGTGCGCGGCGCGCTGCGCCAGCACTTCCTCGGTCCAGATGGCGGTGTCGAACACCGCGTTCGGATGCAGCAGGTTGATCCTGATCGCGTCCGCGCCCCACTCCAGCGCGGCGACGCGCGCAAGCTGCGTCAGCGCGGCCTTCGACGCGGAATAGGCCGCCGCGCCGGGGCCGGGCGCGGGGACGTTTTTCGAGCCGATCACCACCACGCGGCCATAGCGCGGCGCGGCTTTCAGCAAGGGGTGCGCCTCGCGCATCATCGCCAGGTTGGCGTCCAGGTTGATCGCCATCACCCTGCGCCATTCGTCGTCGGACAGCGCCTCGATCTTCCTGCCGCCGGGAAAAATTCCGGCATTCAGCACCAGCATGTCGAGCCCGCCGAAGCGGCGGACGGTTTGCTCCAGCAGCCCCTTGATCGCCTCCGGCGAGGTCAGGTCTGCCGCGACGCCCAGATAATCGGCGCGCGCGCCATGCAGGGATTCCACTGCCGGATTGACGTCCACGCCCACCACCGCAGCGCCGCGATCCAGGAACGATTGCACGCAGGCCCTGCCGATGCCGGACGCCGCGCCGGTCACCAGCGCGACCTCGCCGGCGAAAGCCTTCGGCGCGCCGGCTTTTTTCAGCTTGGCCTGCTCCAGATCCCAGTATTCCATGTTGAACAGATCGGCCTCGCCGAGCGCGCGGTAGCCGCCGAGCTTTTCGCCGCGCAGGATGATGTCCTGCGTGTGCAGGTAAATGTCTTCGACGATCTGCGTGTCGCGCGCCGAACGGCCGCCGGCAATCAGCCCGAACTCGGGGTCGAGAATCACGCGCGGCGCGGGGTCGAGCATGGTCAAGGGCGCCCTGGCCGATTTTGAATTCTTCGCGAAATAATCCTTATAAGCCTGCACGTAAGCTCCAACATCGCGCCCGAACAGCGGCAGTCGCTTGGTACGGATGATGTGATCCGGCGTGGCCGGGCCGCGCTGCGAAATTTTCGCGCAATCCGGATGGCGCGCGAAGGCCAGCGCGGCGCTGCCGGAATTGCTGCGCAGCAGCAACGGGAATCCGGCGGCAGCGGAAACTTTTTTTCTCAACTCCGGCAAGGCTGACCAGTTGGCGGAAGGTTCAATGCCGGATGCCGGAACCAGCGGCGCGTTCTTGTTCAGGTAATCCTCGGCGCGCCCGACCAGATCGATCATCCGGTCATATGCCTGCTTCGCGTTATCGCCGAAGCTGAAGATGCCATGGTTCATCAGCACCATGCCGACGGTGCGTGGCGTGACCTGTTTTGGAAATACTTCAGCGCACAATTTGGCCAGATCGAAGCCGGGCATCACGTAGGGCAACACGATGACCTCGTCGCCGAACAGCTCGCGGATGCGCGCCTCGCCATCGGGGGTGTTGGTGCCCCCAGTATTGGTAATGGCAACGATGGCGTCGGCGTGGGTGTGATCGACAAAGCGGTGCGGGATCAGCGCGTGCAGGATGGCCTCGACCGACGGTGCGGGCGCGTTCGGGTCGAGCGAAGCCAGCTTGAGCTCGCGCGCCATGTCGATGTCGGACAGTTTTTCCAGGCGCGACAGTTTCAGCATCGCATCCATGCGCACCGCGACGAAGTCTTTCGCCTCTATCGTGGCGAGGTCGGAGCCGCTGCCTTTCACAAATAAAGTCTCCACCTCCTCGCCGAAAATATTCCTGCTGACGCCCTTCACCGAGGTGTTGCCGCCGCCGTGCAGCACCAGGTCCGTGTTCGCGCCGAGCAGGCGCGACGAGTGAACGCGCTGCGCCAAAATGTCTTTATGCTTGCTTGCTTCCGTGTCGTTCCAAAGGTTTTCCATTACTCTTCCCAATGTTGAAATTCGCTTGCCGTCCGTATCGCCTTCATTGCGCCATCGGCGCGGCATCCGGCATTTTATTGCAATATGCTTTGCTGCGTTCACGACCGCGCCAGCGCCATCACCGGATCGAGCCTTGCCGCGCGCCGCGCCGGCCATACGCTGAACAGGGTGCCGGTGCCGAGCGCCGTGCCGAATGCCGCAAGAATGGCCCACCACGGCGCGGCCAGCGGCAATGCCGGATAGACCTGGGCAATCGCGCGGATGCCGATTTCGCCGAGCGCCAGACCGGCCACGCTGCCGACGCCGGACAGCAGGATCGCTTCGGCGAAAAACAAATTCCGGATTTGCGCGGCGGGCGCGCCGAGCGCCTTGAGCAGGCCGATTTCCTTTACGCGCTGCGAAACAGCGATCAGCATCACGTTCATGATGAGGATGCCTGCCACCGCCAGGCTGATTGCGGCGATTCCGGCCACCGCCAGCGTCAGCGCGCGCAGGATACGGTCGAAGGTGGCCAGCACGGCATCCTGCGTGATGACCGTCACATCCTTCTCGCCGCCGTGGCGCTGAAACAATATCTGCTCGGCATCGTGCTTGGCCAGCTCGACGGCGTCGCGGCTTTTCGCTTCCACCAAAATGCGGAACACGCCGGAGGTGTTGAACAGCATGTGCGCCGAAGCGATCGGCACGATGACGATCTCGTCGGTGTTGAAGCCCATCGATTCGCCCTGCGCCGCCAGCACGCCGATCACGCGGAAGCGCCGGTCTCCCAGCCGCACCCACGCGCCGACGGCATTCTGCTGGCCGAACAGGTCGCGCTTGATCTGCGCGCCCAGCACGCACACCGATTCGCCGGAATGGATGTCCCCCGCCGGCAGGAACTGTCCCTGTCCCAGGCTCATGTGGCGCACCTCGAGCAACTCGGAAGTCGAACCCAGCACGGCCACTTCGCGGTTGAGCGCGTCCCGTGAAATATGCGTCGCGCCTATCGCCAGCGGCGCGATGCGCGCGATGGCGCGGCTGCGCAGCAAGGCTTGCGCGTCGTCCAGGCTGATCTCGCGCGGGATCTGCCCGATCAGCATGCCCGGCCCGATCCCCGCCGTTTCGGTGCGCCCCGGCAGCACGATGACCAGGTTGGTGCCCAGCGAGGAAAACTGGTTGACGACATAGCGGCGCGCCCCCTCGCCGAGTCCGGTCAGCACCACTACCGCCGCCACGCCGATAGACATCGCCAGGATCATCAGCAGGGTGCGGGCGCGGCTGCCGCGCAGGCTGCCGGAAGCAAAAATCAGGGTGTCGGCGAGATTCATGACATGGCGCCTGTAGCACTGCAAATCCCCCCTGCCCCCCTTTTGCAAAGGGGGGTAACCCGCAGCTCCCTAAATTCCCCGCTTTTGCATTGAGAGGGGTCGCGCGGCTTGCACCGTCCCCCCCTTTGCAAAAGGGGGGTTAGGGGGGGTTTCGAAGTGATCCTCACCATAAAGTAAATCAAACAACTCGTTGCGTATCGGAAACGATCTGCCCGTCCACCATGCGCACCTGGCGCGCCGCGCGACCGCCGATAGCCGGGTCGTGGGTCACGACGATCAGGGTGACCTGCTGCGCAACGAGTTGTTCGAGCAGGTTCATCACTTCCTTGCCGGTGGCCTGGTCAAGATTGCCGGTCGGCTCGTCGGCCAGCAGCACGGCGGGGTGCATGCTAGTGGCGCGCGCAATCGCGACGCGCTGGCGCTGCCCGCCGGAGAGCTGATCCGGACGATGGTCGGCGCGATCCGCCAGGCCGTAGTTTTCCAGCAACTGCGCGACGCGCTGCTTACGCTCGGCGGGAGAAATCCCGGCCAGGATCAGCGGCAGTTCGATGTTCATCGCGGCGGACAGGCGCGGCACCAGATGGAATGCCTGGAACACGAAGCCGATTTTCTCGCTGCGCACCTTGGCCTGCTGCTCGTCGGACAAATCGGTGACGTTGCCGCCGTCCAGGCGGTAGGCGCCGGAACTCGGCCTATCCAGCAGGCCGATCAGGTTGAGCAGGGTGGATTTTCCGGAACCGGACGGCCCCATGATCGAGACATAATCGCCCGCCGCGATATTCAGGTTGACCTCACGCAACGCGGCGACCTGCTGGTCGCCGACGGCGAAGATGCGGCCGACGTTTTCCAGACCGATCATCTTGCGAAAAAACGTGAAAAGTGAAATGTGAAATGTGAAATGTGAAATGCGAGCCGTGAGAAGTGGATGAAACACGATGCCCAGCCGGTGTTGCGCGCTCCCTTCCTGGCAGTTAAGGCAATGGCTTTACTCGTTTCACGTTTCACCTTTCACTTCTCCCCGACAGGCTGCACGCGCGCACCGGCCTTCACGCCGGCTTTATCCAGCGACATCACGATCTGGTCGCCTTCGTTCAGCCCCGAGGCGATCTCGGTGTATTCCCAGTTGGTCAGGCCGGCAGTCACCGCGCGCTCTTCCAGCACGCCGTCGCTTGCCCGGTAAAGCAGCACGCGATTGCCTTCCAGCAGGGTCTGGGTGGGGATGCGCAGCACGTTTGCATGGGAGGCGTGCACGATCTCGACATCGGCGCTGTAGCCGACCAGCAGGTTCTCTTCTGTCGGAGGCTCAACGAACTCCACCTCGACCTCGACGGTGCGCGCCTGCTTCTCCAGTTCCAGCACATACGGCGCGACGCGCTTGACCTTGCCCGCGAACGACTTGCCCTTGATCGCGTCGAGCACGATGCGGCCCGACTGCCCCGCCTTGATGTTGGCCGCATCCACCTCGTCGATCGGCGCGCTGATGAGTATGCAACTGTCGTCGATCAGGTCTATGGCGGGCGGGGTCGGGATGCCGGGCGGCGAAGGCGTGGCGTATTCGCCCAGCTCGCCGCTGATGTCGGCGACAACGCCGTCGAACGGCGCGCGCAGCACCAAGCGCCGCAAACCGGCCTGCGCCACTTCGATGCGCGAACGGCCCTGCGCTATCTCGCTGCGCGCCGCTTGGCAGGAGGCCTGCCTGGCTTGCGCATCCGCCTCGGCGCGCTCCAGCCCCTCGGGCGAAATGAAACCGCGCTCGCGCAATTGCCGCGCCCGTGCCGCCGCTTTGCCGCTCTGCTCGGCGAGGGTGCATATCTCGCCGATGCGCGTTGCTGTCGTGGCCAGCTGCTGCTCGGACAGGCGCGCCTGCGCCTGCAAGTCATCGTTCCACAACTCCAGCAATATCTGGCCGGTCTTGACCCGCTCGCCCTTCTTCACCCGCAACTGCGCGATCTGCCCGCCTGCCGGCGGCGCCAGCTTGGCGCGGCGGCACGCCTTGACCGTTCCGGCGCGGGTGTTGCTCACGGTCGCCTCCACCGTCCCGCGCTCGGCCACGGCCAGTTGCACGTGTAGCGGTTCGGGGCGCGTAAAGTGCCAGGCCGCCAGCGCCAGCAAGAGCAGGGCGGCAAGATACGCAAGGTATTTCAGGAGGCGGTTCTGCCCGCGTTGCCCGGACAATGTCATGCGAATTCCCCAAGTGCTGGGTCAGCCATGCTGACAGGACGACCGGGGCATACCCTCTGCCCCGATTTGAAGATGGTGCGGAGAGAGGAATCACATTCCACCTCAAAAGCACCGTATTTACTTGCTTTATGTTTCATACATTTTAGACTTTCCGCTTGCGCCGCTTGCTTGAGCGTTTCGTTTATCCTGTAAACCGCAGTTGACTGTCTGCATTGCCATGCAAACCGGCATGGTGATTGATTCTTGCGTCTTTGATGCAGTTCACCTTTCCGGTGAACCAGCTGTAGGAGCGCGCCCTGCGCGCGAACAGACTGCTCGCGCGCAGGGCGCGCTCCTACAAGTTTCAACTGCGTTTTTTAGGTTTATCCCAAAGAATCCATTTGAGCGTCGTGCTCAGCTCGATTTTTTGCTCATTCGCTTCCATCTGCCGGATAATTCCGCCGCTGGTGCATACAGTGGAAAATGGTGCAATCACCGGTACGGCTGTGGCGTACAAAAATCAGCGTAAAAGGTACGCGATGTCCGATCGGTAGTTCGCGTGTACCAGCGACAACACCGAGTCGGCCAGACACAGCAATGGGCGATGCAATCAGGGAGTGTGCCGATTCTTCAATAACCTTGCGCATTCGCTTGGCTGCAACAGGATTGCGC
>MGXA01000052.1 GCA_001801215.1 Gallionellales bacterium RIFCSPLOWO2_02_FULL_59_110
AATCGGGGAGTTTTTTCTGACCTATTCCAACACCACAACAACGCTCGATCTTAACGAGGCGCAGCCTCGTTATATTCTTATTGATCCGGCCTTAAGGAGGGCTGGCTTGCCCCCTGACGATCACACCACGGCGCGTTTGAAGTGCCGGTTGATGTGAGCATCCGATAAAACAACACTGACGATGGATTACCAAGAACTCAAACAACTCGAAGGTGACCTGTGGGAGGCCGCTGACCAACTGCGCGCTAACTCCAAGCTCACTGCCAGCGAATACTCCATGCCCGTGCTGGGCCTGATCTTCCTGCGCCACGCCACTACACGTTTCAACGATCTGTTGCCCGAAGTCGAGAAGGCTGTGCCCGCCCGCGCCACCGGCGCATTGCGCGAAGAGCGCATCAAGCTGGGCTTCGATTGCAAGGCCGCCATCTACCTGCCGGAAACTGCGCGCTACGACTATCTCGCCGCGCTGCCAGCCGGGGCAAAAGTCGGCGAAGCCATACGCGATGCGATGATCGCCATCGAGAATAGCGTTACCGACCAAAAAGGGCAGAAGCTGCTCGAAGGCGCGTTGCCCAAGGACTACCTCGGAATGGAGCAAGACTTGCTGGCCGAGCTGATCAAGATTTTCAACCGTCCCGCGCTGCAAACAGCCAAGGGCGATGTCTTCGGCCGCATCTACGAATACTTCCTCAACCAGTTCGCGCAAAGCGGCGCGCAAGAGGGCGGCGAGTTCTTCACGCCCCCCAGTCTGGTGCGCATGATCGTGAACGTGATCGAGCCTGATCACGGCATCGTGCTCGATCCCGCATGCGGTTCGGCGGGCATGTTCGTACAGACCGGCCACTTCATCGAAGAGGTGCACCACAAGAGCGCCAGCGAGGTCAACATCACCTTCTACGGGCAAGAGAAGGCCGACCTCAACAGCAAGCTCGCCCGCTTGAACCTGGCCGTGCATGGCCTGGAAGGCAACATCCGCATCGGCAATACCTTCTACGAAGACCATCACCAACTGCTGGGCAACTGCGACTTCGTGCTGGCGAATCCGCCGTTCAACGTGGACAGCGTGCAGGTCGCCAAGATCAAGAGCCAGGTGGGCGAAAACCAGACGGGGCGGCTGCCCTTCGGTCTGCCCGGCATTGCCGGAAAAACCAAGGGCAAGAACAAAGGCGATAGCGATACCATTTCGAACGCCAACAGCCTGTGGATTCAGTACTTCTACAGCTATCTGAACGACCGGGGCCGCGCCGGTTTCGTCATGGCCTCCAGCGCCTCGGACGCGGGCAACAAGGACAAGGACATCCGCCAGAAGCTGGTGGAAACCGGGCATGTGGACGTGATGATGTCCATCGGCCCCAAGTTCTTCTACACCCGCAGCCTGCCTTGCACCCTGTGGTTCTTCGACAAGGGCAAGCCCGCCAAACTGCGCGACACCGTGCTGATGATCGATGCGCGCAACGTCTACACCGTGGTATCGGCGCGCTCGCATGTGTTCACCGAAGAGCAGTTGTCCAACCTCAGCGCCATCACCTGGCTGTACCGGGGCGAACGCAACAAGTTCGTGGAATTGGTCGGCAGCTACCAGAACAAGGTCGCCGAATGGCTGGAGTCTTTGCCGGCGCGTTTGGCGCTGGATGGCGAAAAGGTTGTTGCGCTGGCCACCGCGCTCGGCGACTTTGGCAAGGCCACGGCAGATACCAAATCCATCGCCGCCGTGCGGGCCAAACTCGGTGAAGACCACGGCCTGTCGGATGAGCTGCTGGCAAGCTACCGCGACGAATTGCTCAAGGCGCAAACGCAGACGAATGACTGGGGTAGCGAGATTCAGGCGGCGCTAACTGCCGCCGCAGAACTGCTGCCGAAAGTTCAGAAACTTAACGCCGCAAGCGGCTTTGATACACGCAAAGCGCTGCAAGCCAAGATCGAGGCGATCAACCCGGAATTGAAAGCAGGCCTGGCTGCGGTTGAGGCCTGCCATAAGGTATGGCTGAAGTTGCTGGATATGGCGGAGAAGCAGCTCAGAGCCCGGCAGTGGGCAAGCTTCGATGGCGATGCCGCGCGCGACGCCAAGAAGGCGCTGTTGCCGCGTGACGCAAAGAAGCGCGAGAAACCCACCGCGCGCGATCTCGGCATGGAAGCGTTTAAGCGCGCCAGCTACTTTATCGCCCAAGGGCATTGGCTGTTGAGCCGCTTCCCGCAAGGGCTGTATGCAGATGTGCCGGGACTGTGTAAAGCGGTGAGCCGTAAAGACATCGCGGACAACGACTATTCGCTGACACCGGGGCGGTATGTCGGTGTTGCTCTTGGTGGCCAAGACGAGGATGACGGCGAAGCGTTTGCGAGTCGCATGAAAGAAATTCACAGCGAGCTGGCAGAGCTTAACGAGAAGGCATCCGGTCTTGCGGCGAGCGTTCAGGCAAGCTTGGAGGAGCTGTTTGAATGAGTAATCTTTCAGCATGGATTGAATTCAACCCTTCTGTGCCATTGGAAAAAGGCAAAGACTACCCATTTGTAGCAATGGATCAGATTCAACCCGGAATTCGATATGTCAGAGCAGTCACCCAGAGAAATTTCCCCAGCGGCGGTGCTCGCTTCAGTCATGGGGATACTCTGTTTGCAAGGATTACTCCTTGCTTGGAAAACGGCAAAATAGCCCAGTTTATTGCTGAGCCTGAGGATTGTGGTTTTGGTTCTACTGAGTTTTTCGTACTACGTGCAAGAGAAAACATTGCAGATCCGGCCTTTGTTTACTATCTTGCCAAAACAGAATTGCTTCGTGGAACGGCGATTCAAAGCATGGTTGGTGCTGATGGTCGGCAACGGGCAGATGTTGAATCATTACGCCAGTTGGAGATAGACCTGCCTGATTTGCCTGTTCAACAGAAAATCGGGCAGGTCTTGGCACATTACGACGACCTGATCGAAACCAATCGTCGCCGCATCGCCTTGCTTGAAGAGTCCGCGCGGCTGTTGTATCGCGAGTGGTTCGTGAATATGCGTTATCCCGGATGCTCTTCCTTGCGGGACGCGAGCGAGCCACCTCAAGGCTGGGAGATTAAGCCGCTTGCGGAAGTGGCTACAGTCAATAGGGCTAGCCTAGGGAGCAAGTCCGAGATGGTAGATATTCAATACGTGGATATTGCATCGGTAGAGACAGGCATTGTCATGGGTACTTCAAAGATGCCGTATTCCGAGGCACCGGGGCGTGCGCGCCGTTTTGTGCAGCATGGTGACGTGATCTGGTCATGCGTTCGCCCCAATCGCCGCTCGTATGCACTCCTTTGGGAGCCTGATGATGACGTGGTCGTCTCGACAGGGTTTGCGGTACTTACTGCCAGCAGCGTGCCTTTTTCCTATCTCTACTTTGCTACGACATCGGATGATTTCGTCTCCTACCTGACGAACCGGGCTACCGGCGCGGCATACCCCGCCGTATCTGGGAAAGACTTTGAGGAGGCACCATTGCTGTGCCCCGACTCACAGGTGCTGCAAGACTTCCACGAACGGTGCTTGCCGATGCTGGAGTTGAGAAGCAAGCTGATTCGGCAGAATGTTTGTTTGACTGAAGCCCGTGATGCATTACTGCCCAAGCTGATGTCCGGCGCGATACAGGTCTGAGGCTCACAGGGAAGATAAAAATAATGGCCAGCAGCGACTACTCAGAAGACAACAACATCCAGGAGCCCGTTGCGCGGCTGTTTGAGGAAAACCTCGACTGGCGCTCTGAGTACGCTTTCAACGCCGAAACCTTCGGCCCGGATTCTTTGCTCGGGCGCAAGAATGCCACGGAGGTGGTGCTGGTGCGCGAGCTGGATGCGGCCTTGCTCAGGCTGAATCCCAAGCTAGCCGCGACGCCCGAGGGCAGAACCAAGCTGCTGCTGGCGCGCGATCAGTTGCTGGATGCCGACCCCACCAAGACTTTATTGCAGCACAACGAAGCGAAGTGGAAACTGATGCGCGAGGGCATCACGCTGCATTCGTCCAGCGGCGACGCGGCGGACGATGTGCACATCAAGGTGATCGATTTCGATCCTGCGGGAAAAAACGATTTTCTGGTGGTGCGCGAGCTGTGGGTGCAGAGCGGCCCGTTCAGGCGGCGCTGCGATCTGGTCGGCTTCGTCAACGGGCTGCCGCTGGTGTTCGTCGAACTGAAGCGCCACGACAAGGGGCTGAAGGCGGCGTTCGACGACAACTACACCGACTACAAGGACACGATTCCGCACCTGTTCCATTACAACGCGCTGGTGATCGTGTCGAACGGGCTGGACGCGCGCTCCGGTTCCATCACCAGCAGTTGGGACCACTTCTATCGCTGGAAGCGCCTGAACGAGGACGACCCCGACCCGGCGCCGAAGCACGACGAGCCGCCGCTCATACCTGTCTTGCCCATTCTGCTGCGCGGCATGTGTACCAAGGAGGCGCTGCTCGACATCGTGGAGAACTTCACCTTGTTTGACAGCAGCGAGGAGCAGACGCAGAAAGTGGTGGCGCGCAACCACCAGTACCTCGGCGTGAACAAGGCCATCGCCAAGCTGAAGGCGGGCGATGCCGACGTGCTGGCGGGCAAGCTGGGGGTGTTCTGGCACACGCAGGGCAGCGGCAAGAGCTATTCGATGGTGTTCTTCTGCCAGAAGGTACACCGCAAAGTATCAGCCGCCTATACCTTCGTGCTGCTGACCGACCGCAAGGAACTGGACGACCAGATTTACACCACCTTTGTCGGCTGCGGCGTCTCGACCAACAAGGGCGACAAGGCCGCCGGAGCGGATGGGCTAGAGCGCTTGTTGCGCGACGAAAACCGCCGCTATGTGTTCAGCCTGATACACAAGTTCCGCAAGCGCGTGACGGAACCCTGGACACCACGGCGCGACATCATCGTGTTGTCGGATGAAGCGCACCGCACGCAGTATGGGCGTCTGGCGACGCAAATGCGTATGGCATTAAAGTCCGCGACGTTCATGGCGTTCACGGGCACACCACTGATCGACGGAAAAGAGAAGCATGAAACGGAGAAGGTGTTCGGCCCCTACGTGTCGGTGTACGACTTCCAGCGCGCGGTGGCGGATGGCGCGACCTTGCCGCTGTATTACGAGAACCGGGGCGAGAAGCTGCGCATCGTTGATCCCGCCTTGAACCGGCGCATCGAAGAGCGCATAGACGCGGCCCGCGCCGATGGCGAGCTGAGCGAGGAGCAGGAGGAAAAGCTCTACCGCGAACTGGCGCGCGAGTATCCGCTGTTCACCTCAGACACGCATCTGAACGACGTGGCGACGGATTTCGTGGAGCACTATCACCAGCGCTGGCGCTTGATGGAAACGCCAAGCAAAGCGGGGGAGCTTCCCCGCTACGGCGGAAATGCCAAGGCCATGCTGGTGTGCATCGACAAGATCACCTGCGCCAGAATGGCCGAGCGCATCAAGGACAAGTGGCAGGCGAAGATAGTGGGGCTGCGCGCCAAGCTCCGGCAGGAGCAGGAATACTTCGCCAAGGCGGGCAAGCCCGAGACGGCTTATGTGGCGCGCTTGGGCGCGCAGATTGTGTGGATGGAAGAGACACAGATACACCCGGTGTTCAGCTCCGAGCAGAACGAGGTAAAAGATTTTGCCGCAGCAAAAGATTCTTCCGGTAAAGGCATAGACGTTCGCCCCTTGCGCGAGGTGATCGCCAGAGGCATAGGCGGGAAGGAAATCGAGGAATGCTTCAAGGATGGCAAGCATCCGTTCCGGGTGGCCGTGGTGTGCGCCATGTGGTTGACCGGGTTTGATGTGAAATCGCTGGCGACCCTGTATCTGGACAAACCCATGAAGGGCCACACGCTGATGCAGGCCATCGCGCGCGTCAACCGCGTTGCCGCGAACAAGAAGAACGGCCTGATCATCGACTACAACGGCATGTTGAAGAGTTTGCGCAAGGCTCTGGCGACCTACGCGCAAGGCGACAAGAACATGCCGGTCGATCCGCTGTTCGATGAGGATCAGGCTTTGGCCGAATACGCCGCCGCCATTGACAAGGTGCGGGCGCACCTGAGTAGCGTGGGCTTTGACCTGGATGCGTTAGTCCGCGCCGAGGAAGGCGAGGAGACTTGGGCCGAACTGCTGAATGCGCAGAACGCCTTGAGCATCTCGCCCGAGAGCAAGAAAACTTTTCAGGTGCTGGCTGAGGATGTGTTTGACCGCATGCGGGGATTGTTCCCGAACGCCGGTATTTTCAAATACGAGCCGCAAGAGAACGCCATCTCGGCGATCTACAACCTGCTGCAAAAGCCAAAGCCCAAGGTGGACATCGCCGCGATCATGCAAGAAATTCGCGGCGTGATCGACACTTCTCTTGAGCTTGCGACTAAGGGTATGGATCAGCCTTCAAAGCAGTATGACTTGTCGGGTATCGACTTTGAGCGCCTGCGCGTGGAGTTCGCCAAATCGCCTTACAAAGAAACCGCCGTGCTGACCTTGCAGGAGCGCATACAGGCAAGGCTGGAGCGCATGCTGATGCAGAACCCGACCCGGATTGACCTGTACAAGCGTTATCAGGAGATCATCGCCGAATACAACCGGGACAAAGATCATGCCGAAATTCAGCGCGTGTTTGATGACTTGATCAACCTGCACGACTCGCTCGATCAGGAAGAGCATCGGTATATCCGCGAAGGTTTCAAGAGCGATAAGGAGCTGGCGGTTTATGACCTGCTATCCAAAGATAAGGCCAGCATCACCAAGGGCGATATCGCCAAGATAAAGAAAGTCGTGCAAGAGCTCATGGATACCGTAGAGACGCGACGGAGAGAGATGGGCAATCTGCGTGACCGTGCTTCCGCTCAGGCCCAGATGAAAACCGCCATCATCGACAGCCTGTTGGAAGGCATGCCTGACGGCTACTCCAGCGAGGATATTGATGCCAGGGCGGAGGTGATTTACCAGTATGTGCAGGATCAGATGCACTCTGTGCATGTGCACTGATTATTCTGAGTATGGGTGCTGGAAAACTATTGGGATCAGGCTATTTCTTTCACCATAAGCAGGCCGTCGCGTGAACATCAGGAATTAAACCTATGAGCAAGCTACAAAGCGAGTATCTGGTATTCGTGGACGAAAGCGGTTCCCACACGATGGGCAACATAGACCCGCAATATCCGCTGTTCGTGCTGGCGTTCTTCATCGTCAAAAAAAGCGACTATGTGGCGCATATCACGCCTGCCGTGCAGCACTTCAAGTTCCGGCACTTTGGACATGATCAGGTGATTTTGCACGAACGCGATATTCGCAAGGACTGCGGCGATTTTTCTTTTCTAAAAACGCCCGCGTTAAAGACCGCGTTCCTCGACGAGCTCACGGACATTATTGCTGCCGCGCCGTTTCGGCTGATTTGCGTGGTCGTAGATAAAATTAAACACAAAACTCGCTATACCACCCCGGCAAACCCCTATCACCTCGGCCTGGAGTTCGGCCTTGAAAGAGTGCGCGGATTTTTGCAGCAGCAGGGTGAATGGGCCGCTGCCGTGAATGGCAGTCAGTCTTGCATAGATCCGTCGGTGCATGTCATCGTGGAAAAGCGCGGCAAGAATGAAGACGACGAATTGGAGCTGGAATTCCGTCGCATCTGCGATGGGGCAAACTACAAAAACGAGAAATTGAATTTTGAAATCGTGTTTGCGGACAAAAAATCAAATTCCGCCGGTTTGCAGTTGGCTGACTTGGTGGCCCGACCTATCGGCTTGTCGGTGTTGAGGCCAGAACAACCAAACCGTGCTTTCGACGCGGTAAAATCCAAGCTGCTTCTAAAAAATGGGCGGGTAGAGGGATGGGGGCTGAAATGTTTTCCGTGAGCCCAAAAACAAAAGGCCCCGACATTCGCCGGAGCCAGTTGCCGACCGAGAATCCCCAGTCCATGGCGGTCACTTTACCGGATGTGGCACCGTAAAGCAACCTGAGCTTGCGACAACGAAGTTGAAAGAGGACATTCCAGCACGCTGAACCGACAGTCTATTCAGAAAATCGCCACTGTCTGCTCAGCCCTGCGGATTCAGCCGCTCATAGCAATCTAAAACGAAATCGCAATAACGATACCAGGGCCGTTGACCATAACCCGCAACGCCTGACACAAGACAGTTGCCATGCATCGGCATAAGGCGTTTAATCCTAATCACCCGGTACGCAAGCCGCACACAACCCTATGCCGATCTCGACCCTGACTCCCGCCGAGCTGCGTCTCACCATCGAACCCGATGCGCTCGGCTTCGCCGACACCTCCGAGCTGCTGGAATTCTCGCTGCCGTGGATCGGGCAGGAGCGCGCGGAGCAGGCCGCGCGTTTCGGCCTCGGCATGGACCAGCCGGACTACAACCTGTTCGTGCTGGGCGAGGTCGGCAGCGGGCGCTCTTCGCTGCTCAAGCTGGCGATGCAGGCGGCAGCCGCGAAACGCGCGCCGCCGCCCGATTTGTGTTACCTGCACAACTTCGACACACCGGAGCGTCCGCGCGCGCTGCGCCTGCCTGCGGGACAGGGACGCCTGCTGCGCCAGCTCATGGCGCGCATGATGAAATCGCTGCAAACGGAAATACCCCAGCATCTGGACGGGCAGGACTTCAAGGCCGAAAGCGGGCGCATCGAAAAATCCTACAAGGAGGAAGAGGCCAAAGCCTACGCCGGGCTCGAAGCCTTTGCCGAGGCGCGCAGCTTCACCATGCACCGCGAATCCGGGCATCTGCTGTTCACGTTGCGCGGCAAAAAGGGCCACGCGCTGACCGAGGACGAAGTGCTCGCCCTGCCGAAGGAACGCCGTGCCGAAATCGCGCAGGCCGAGCAGGAATTGCGCGCCGAGATCAGCCTCTATCTCGAAAAAATGCGCCCGACGGAACGGGTGATGAACGAGGCGCTCGCGGCATTGCGCCGCCAGGTGGTAAAGCCTCTGCTGGAGCGCGAATTGCAGGAAATCCGCGTCGGTCTGAAAAAGCAGATCAAGGATTCCGTCAAGCTCGGCGCGTATCTGGACAGCGTCATGCACGACGTGCTCGACAACCTGGAGCTGTTCAAGGTTTCCGACAGCGACGAAGACGTGCGCAAGGAAGTGTTGGGCAAGGTGCTGTCGCGCTACCGCGTCAACCTGGTGGTGGACAACGGCGGACGGGAAGGCGCGCCGGTGATCGTCGAGGACAACCCGCTGTTCCGCGCGCTGTTTGGCAGCATCGAATACCAGTCCGAGAACGACGTGCTGATGACCGATTTCTCGCGCATCCGCGCCGGCAGTCTGCACAAGGCGCATGGCGGCTTCCTGCTGTTGCACCTGCGCGACCTGCTGGCCGACGCTCTGGTGTGGGAGAAGCTGCGGCGCGTGCTGCGCAGCGGTCGCTTGCAGATCGAGGAGCCGGGCATGACCTATACGCCGGTCGCGGCTGTCTCGCTCGAACCCGAAGCGGTGGACGTCGACGTCAAGATCGTGCTGATCGGTTCGCGCGAGCTGTATTACGAATTGCAGGAAGGCGACCCGGAGTTCGCGCGCAGCTTCCGCGTCAAGGTGGATTTCGCCGAGAGCTTCACGGCCAGCGCGGACACGCGCCGCGACTCGGCGGTCTTCATCGCGCATACCTGCCGCAAGCTGGGGCTGCCGCATTTTTCCGCCGCCGCCGTCGCGCGCCTGCTCGAAGAAGGGCACCGCAACGCGGACGACCAGGCGCGCCAGAGCGCGATCTTCGCGCGCACCGAGGCGCTGGTGATGGAGAGCGCCGCACTGTGCGGCGCGCGGCGCGGCAAGCGGGTCGAGGCGGAGGATGTGGAAGGCGCGCTGGCCGCGCACGTGCTGCGCCACGACTATCCCGACCAGCGTATGCACGAGGCCATCGCCGACGGCGACCTGCTGATCGCGCTGCACGGCGAAAAGGTCGGCCAGCTCAACGGCCTGACCCAGGTGGATCTTGGCGACTACCGCTTCGGCTTCCCGGTGCGCGTCACGGCGCGCACCCATGCCGGCGACGACGGACTGCTCAACATCGAGCGCGAGGTGGAGATGTCCGGGCCGATCCACGACAAGGGTGTGCTGATCCTGCACAACTACCTGGCCGCGCTATTCACCCATAACGCGCCGCTCGCACTCAACGCTTCCATCGTGTTCGAGCAGGAATACAGCGGCGTGGAGGGCGACTCGGCATCCTGCGCCGAACTGTATGCGCTGCTCTCGTCGCTGTCCGGCCTGCCGCTCAGGCAGGGTATCGCGGTGACCGGCGCGCTCAACCAGCACGGCGACGTTTTGCCGGTCGGCGGCATCAACGAAAAAATCGAGGGCTATTTCAAGGTCTGCGAAAAACTCGGGCTGGACGGCAAACAGGGCGTGCTGATCCCGAGCCGCAACCGCCGCCACCTGATGCTGGAGCGCAAGGTCGCCGAGGCCGTCGCCCAGGGGCTGTTCCATATCTACACCGCGGAACATGCCACCGAGGGCATAGCGCTGCTCACCGGATTGCCGGCGGGGGCCGCCAACGATGCCGGCAATTACCCGCGCGGCAGCGTGCTCGGCCATGCGCAGAAGACGCTGCTGGCCTACCGCCGCGCCTGCCAGGAATCGGAGCGCGCCAGGACGGTGCGCAAGCGTCCGCACAAGTAACGCCGGCATTTATGCCAACCATGCACTAACCGGAGGTAATCATGACTACTGCACCCATTCCGCAAACCCCAGCCGACTATGAACAAGCACGGGTGATCGAGCGGCCGGACGGTTTCTACTGGCAGGACAAGTTCACCGGAAAAATGTATGGCCCCTTCGCGACGCTGCTCGGAGCGATGCAGGATGTCCAAGACCAGGTTGATACAGGCTACGAGGAAGGCGAATCGCTGGAAGAGGCGGAAGCGGAAATCGGCATCGCCAGCTGGACAGACCCGGAAACCGGCCAGCCGGCAGAAAGCCTGCAGCCGCACCTCAGCGACGAATAGCAAAAATAAATTGAATCGTAGGATGGGTATCGCTGCGCTCAACCCATCCTGCACACCACCCGCACATTATGAAACGTTCCGGGTCGCCAGCCAGCGGATCAGCATAACAGTTGCGATTGAAGCCAATATCAGGCTGACGAGCATGAGCGGAATAGCGGGGTTGTAGCGGACGATGGCGATAATAAAAGGCGCCTCGGTGATCCTGTTGAATCGATAAGATATGCCGTCTATTTCGATTTGCGAATGCGGCGCTCCGGCCTCCAGCACCATGATGCGCTGTTGCAGGCTGCCGTTGTCGGGGTGCCACAGGAATTGCGCATAGGGCAACCCGTTTCCGGTTTCGAAGAATCCCCGCAACAGGAGGCCGCCGTTCTCCAGAGGGAGCGATTCGCCAGCCTTCAGGGTGAACTCGCGGTTGTCCGGGTTGCGCGCAATCACCAAGCCGGACGGAATCGTCTGGCCGCTCAGCATCACCACCTGGCGCCGCCCCTTATCGAAGATGGCAGGCTCGTTGAAGGCGATCTCCTTGCTCACCTGCTGCCCGCCCGGCCTGTCGAACGACAGCGTCACTTGCGTATCTTTTAGGGAGCCGTCCGGGTGGAAAATATTTTGCAGCGACTCGACACGAGTCTTGCCCAGCTCCGGCAACTCTACTCCCTCGGCGGTGATCGGAAGTTGCTGCGTGCTGCCGTAAAAGCCTTCGATCAGGTGCGAGAGCATCGCGAACACCAGCGCGACATGAAACAGCAGCGCGGCATACTCCTTGAGCCTGCCGCCCCGGTTATTCACCACTCGTGCGACCGACTCGGCTATGCACGCCAGCAGGTTGATGCCGAACAGCGTGAAAGTCAGCAGCAGCGCATACAGCCAGGCATGTTCGATCCTGACCGGACGGAAAAAATAATTCAGGTCGAGATGAAAGAATTTCGGGTACAGATCCGGGTAACTGTTCATCACCAGGCTGCCCACTATAAGGTTGACCACCACCATCATGCACAGGATGAAGCCAGCATGACGATCGCCCAGAATACGGATCAGGTTTTGCATTTCAGAAGCGGTGAATGGATTGGGAGAAAAAGCTGGTGCCGATGAACGCCACCAGGATCATCGCGATGCCCGCGACATACAGCGGCACTTTCCAGCGCCGCAGTTTCGGCAGGCGGTCGATGTGCATCAGGTTGCCGTAAAACAGCCACAGGATCACCGCCCAGTGCAATTTCGGATCCCACAGAAAATAGGCGCCCCATGCAAGATAACCCCAGATTCCGCCGAACAGCATGGCTACGGTGAAAAAGACGAAGCCGATGCGGTTGGCCTCCGTCATCAGCGATGAGCGCTCCTGCGATTCTGGTTCGTTCCTGAACCATGCGGGGATGGCAAAAACCGCGCTCACGCCTGCCACCAGCCAGAAGGCGTAGGCCGCGAAAGATACCGGCACGTGCAAGGGATACCAGACGGTGTACAGGAACATCGGGGGATAGCGGATGATGTCCTTGAAAATGAAAACGACGCAAGCCGACGCCAGCGCAAGCACATGCAGCACGACGAATTCCCTGTTGGATATTTTTTTGCGGTAGATCAATGCGCAAACGACCAGCAGCACCGACAGGATCACGAACGACTCGATCTTGTCGGTGAACGGGAAAAATTCTTTCAACCAGGCGCGGATCGCATAAAAAATCGCGCATGCCAGCAGGTACAGATACGAGGCCGCTGTTGCCGCCCGGTGATGCCCGGTGGCGGATGCGGCGATGCTTACGCCAAGCAGGCAGATGCCGATGTAGATGCTGATGGTTACGATTAATTGTGGTGTCATGAAAATGATGCGACAAGGCTGTCCGGATCAAAATGAGGCGCCATTATAAAATTTTTGCGTGGTGGCCACTTTACAAATTGTGGCAGCGATATTTGATCCTCAAAAACTCGTTAGCCACAGAGAACACAGAGAACACAGAGAACACAGATTTGGTGTGCCATGAAAATGTGCAACACCGCCGATTTCTCTGCGTACTCTGTGCGTGAGTTGTTGGAGCTTCAGCCCCTTACAACCACGGCCTACCCCTTGCGGGTGGCGCCCACCATGTCGGGCATAGCCCGACCTACATTTGGTTCAGGCTCGTCTGGCTTAGCTTGATTGCGGGAATGACCGCGCTTGCAAGTTTCTGCTGTTATCATGGCAGTCAGCGATTGCATCCAGATTGAGGAGGCTTCATGAGCAATCTGATCGTCGTCAACAGCCCGCGCGACTGGCCGCTCGACATTCCGGGCGTGACCGTCGTGTCGGCGCGCGCATACCTCACCGATCCGGCCTATGGCGGCGACCGCGCGGCGCGCGTGTTCAACCTGTGCAATAGCTACCGCTACCAGACGCTCGGCTACTATGTCTCGCTGCTTGCCGAGGCGCGCGGCCACAAGCCGCTGCCGCGCACCTCCACCATCGAAGACCTGCAATCGCAGAACATGGTGCGGCTGTTGACTGAGGGGCTGGACGAGCTGATCCAGAAATCGCTCGCGCCGATCAAGTCGGACACCTTCGATCTCAGCATCTACTTCGGTCACAACGCGGCGAGCCGCCACAACCTGCTCAGCCGCCAGCTTTTTAACCTGCTGCATGCGCCGCTGCTGCGCGCAAATTTCGAGCGGCGCGGCCAGCACTGGCGCATCCGCAGCGTGCGCCCGATCGCTGCCAGCGACATTTCGCCGCAGCATCAGGAATTCGCGTTCCAGGCCACCACGGAATATTTCACGGCGCGCAGGCGGCATACGGCGAAGCGCGCCGCGCCCCGTTACAACCTCGCCATCCTGCACGATCCCGGCAACCCGGAGCCGGCCTCCAACGCGAAGGCGTTGCGGAAATTCGAAAAGGCGGCGCTGGCGCTGGGCATGCATGTGGAATTCATCACCAAAACAGACCATGGCAGGCTGACCGAGTTCGACGCGCTGTTCATCCGCGACACCACCTTCGCCAACCACTACACCTTCCGCTTCTCGCGCCGCGCCGTCGCCGGAGGTCTGGTGGTGATCGACGACCCCGATTCAATCCTGAAGTGCAACAACAAGGTCTATCTCGCCGAGATTCTCGCGCGGCACCGCATTCCCGCACCGAAGACATTGCTGGTGCACCGCGACAACGTGAAGCGGATCGTTCACGAACTCGGCTTGCCCTGCGTGCTCAAACAGCCGGACAGCTCGTTCTCGCTGGGTGTGGTGAAGGTGGAAACGGCAGAAGAGTTGCCCGCCAAAGTGAACGGCCTGCTCGACAAATCCGAACTGATCGTCGCGCAGGAGTACCTGCCCACCGAGTTTGATTGGCGCGTCGGCATCCTCGACCGCAGGCCGCTGTTCGTCGCGAAATACCACATGGTTCCCGGCCACTGGCAGATCATCCGGCACGGCGACGACAGGCACGATTTCGTCGAGGGCAAAACGGAGGCGCTGCCCGTTGGAGAAGCGCCGGAGCGCGTGGTGAAGTTGGCGCAGCGCACGGCCAACCTGATCGGCGACGGCTTTTACGGCGTGGACATCAAGCAGGTCGGCAAGCGCCTGTATGTCATCGAGATCAACGACAATCCCAATGTCGATGCCGGCAACGAAGACAGCGTGCTCGGGGACGCGCTGTACCGCGAAGTGATGGGCGTGTTCCTGAAGCGCATCGAAGCGCGCAAGCAGGGTGCCCTGCGCTGAACCAGAATAACCCCGCGCAGAACAGCCGGAATCTGCCGGGGCGCGCTCAGAATGTCAGCGTTTCGCCTGAACCGCTGCGCACCAATTCAACCAGCTTGCCGAACAATTCGCTGCCGTCGCGCCGGCTGCGCCATGCGCCGTTTTGCCAGGCGTAATGGAAACCGCCGGAAATGGCGGCAACCCAGATTTCATGGTTTGCGTCGTGACGGTTGACGATAATTTTCTGCCCGTTGTCGAATTCGATTTCCAGCACGTTGCCGCTACGGTTGCATTCGACATCGCCGCCGCAGTTGTCAAGGGCCGTTTCGATGCGTGCCAGCGCGCTATCGGCCTGTTGGTTGAACTCGTTTTCATTCATGTTTGGAGCCTATTTTATTGATCTTCGCCTGATTATTGGGTTTTACATAATTCATGACGATTACGTGATTTATCGTAGGTCGGGCAAAGCCCGACCTAGATACGGAGATCATGTCTTCAATTATGAAATTTTCGATAATGACGGATTTCCGGATTTTGTGCGCTGTCTTTATTTATGTGAATTCAAATAGCGGATTTCATACCCCGCGCCGTTTGCCAATGGATTAACCATTGGCAACGCGCTGCGCCTTGCTTCCATCCGCGCCCGGACAACACGGGGCATGAAACCTACTGAAATAGGCTCTTGGCCTTTATAATCCGGTATGTTGATTTTTCAGGGATGCAATCATGCGCATTAACATCGCTCTGGGCATTATCGTGGTATTGGCCGCATTGCTGCAAGGTTGCGGAAACAAAGGCCCGCTTACTTTTCCTGCGCCGCCCGCATCATCCTCACCGCAAGGTAAATAGCCATGAACGATTATTTCCAATATCGAAACGGCCAGCTTTATGCCGAGCAAGCGCCGCTGGCGGATATCGCCGCGCAGTTTGGCACGCCCTGCTACGTGTATTCGCGCGCCGCGCTGAGCGATGGCTTCCGCCAGTTTGCCGGCGCATCGCAGGGGCGCGAGCTTCTGGTTTGCTATGCTGTGAAAGCCAATTCCAACCTGGCGATTCTGAACGTGTTCGCGCGTCTGGGTGCAGGCTTCGACATCGTATCCGGAGGCGAATTGCAGCGCGTGCTGGCAGCTGGCGGCGATGCGCGCAAGGTGGTGTTCTCCGGCGTGGGCAAGAGCGTCGCCGAAATGCGCCAGGCGCTGGATGCGGGCATTTTGTGTTTCAACGTCGAATCTTCCGCCGAACTGGAACGCCTCAACGAAGTGGCGGGAGATATGGGCAAGGTCGCGCCGGTCAGCCTGCGCGTGAACCCCGATGTGGATGCGAAGACCCATCCCTACATCTCCACCGGCCTGAAGCAGAATAAATTTGGCGTGGCTTATGACGAGGCCATCGCGCTGTACCGCAGGGCGCGCGATCTGCCGCATCTGCGCGTTACCGGGATAGATTGCCATATCGGCTCGCAGCTCACCGAGACCAGCCCGTTCATTGCGGCAGCGGAAAAAATTCTGGTGCTGGTGGATGCGCTGGGCGGCGAAGGCATTCGCCTGGAGCACATCGACCTGGGCGGGGGTCTGGGCATCCGCTACAACGATGAAGCGCCGCCGGCGATTGCCGGTTATTTGGCCGCGTTGCTGGGTGTGTTGCGCGGGCGCAGCGAAAAACTGATCATCGAGCCGGGGCGCGCACTGGTCGGTAATGCGGGCGTGCTGCTGACACGCGTGGAATATCTCAAGCGCGGCGCAGAGAAAAATTTCGCCATCGTCGATGCCGCGATGAACGATCTGATGCGTCCGGCTTTGTACGATGCGTACCATGAAATCTTGCCGGTGCAACTTCCGCCCTCACCCCAACACTCCCCCGATTGCGGGGGAGGGGGCGAACGTGAAGCGCGATCTTCAATCTTTGAAGTGGTCGGCCCGATCTGCGAAACCGGCGACTTTATCGGTCATGCGCGCGATCTGGCAATCGCGCCGCAATCCTTGCTGGCCGTGCTTTCTGCAGGAGCGTACGGAATGAGCATGAGCTCCAATTACAACACCCGCCCGCGCGCCTCCGAGGTGATGGTGGAAGGTGGTGCCGTGCATCTGGTGCGCGAGCGCGAGACGGTGGCGCAGCTGTATGCAGGCGAGAGAGTTGTCGTATGAGTGTTGTAATTTGCGCAAATTATTTTTCAGAAAATTGTTGCAGGTTTTTTTAAACGTATATAGAGTGCCGATGCCACAAGCGTCTTTCGCTTAAATACAGGGCGTTTGGGTGTGCAGTGAGTCGTAGTGAATGTTCTAAATTCTTATGGAGAATGAAAATGGCAACATCCGATACAAAAGCAAAAACGCCCGCAGCAAAAAAACCTGTAGCGAAAAAACCTGTAGCGAAAAAGGCGGCAGCCAAACCCGCAGTTAAAAAAGTAGCCGCCAAGAAACCGGCAGCGAAAAAAGCGGCAGCCAAGCCGGCCGCAAAAAAAGTAGTTGCCAAGAAACCGGCAGCGAAAAAAGCGGCAGCCAAGCCGGCCGCAAAAAAAGTAGCCGCCAAGAAACCGGCAGCGAAAAAAGCGGCAGCCAAGCCAGCCGCAAAAAAAGTAGCCGCCAAGAAACCGGCAGCGAAAAAAGCGGCAGCCAAGCCGGCCGCAAAGAAACCCGCAGTCAAGAAGGCCGCAGCCAAGCCAGCCGCAAAAAAAGCGGTGGCCAAGAAACCGGCAGCGAAAAAAGCAGCAGCCAAGAAAACATCCGGTAAGGGAATTCTGGGCGCGTGATTTTTGCCCCGTAGGGGGCGGTTTGCTTCACCGCCCTTTTTTGTTTCTTCTGGTTTTCAGGCAGGGCTAGCACAAAAAATCGCACATCTGTGCGAGGTGTGCCGGTTTTCTCTCAAGTTAGGAAAATCGTCGCCAATCCCAGGAAAATGAAAAATCCGCCGCTGTCGGTGATGGCGGTGATCATTACGCTGGATCCTGCCGCCGGATCGCGCCCGAGCTTATGCAGCGCAAACGGGATCAGCACCCCGAACAATCCCGCCACCAGCAGGTTCAGCACCATCGCCAGCGTCATCACCAGGCTGAGGGGAATGCTGTGATAAATAAGGAAGGCGAATAGCCCGACCACGCTCCCCCATATCAGGCCGTTCAACCCGCTTACGCTGATTTCCTTGGCGAACAGCTTGCGTGCGTTGTTCGCGTTGATCTGCCCCAAGGCAAGAGCGCGCACGATCATGGTAATGCTCTGGTTGCCGGAGTTGCCGCCGATTCCGGCGATGATGGGCATCAGCGCCGCCAGTGCGACCAGCTTCTCGATGGAATCTTCGAAAATACCGATCACGCGCGAGGCGATGAACGCCGTCACCAGGTTGAGCGCCAGCCAGGCCCAGCGGTTTTGCACGCTCTTCCACACCGAGGCGAAAATATCTTCATCCTCGCGCAAGCCGGCCTGGTTGAGCAAGTCGTTTTCCGACTCGGTGCGGATAAAGTCCAGCACCACGTTGACCGTCACCCGCCCGACCAGCTTGCCTTCCTCGTCCACCACCGGCGCGGAAACCAGGTCGTAGCGCTCGAATGCCTGGGCGGCCTGTTCCGCCTTTTCGTCGGGATGCAGTTGTATGGTGTCGGTCAGCATCAGGCCGCCGACGATCGTGTCCGGCTCGTTGACCACAATGAGATTGATCGGCAACACGCCCCTGAAGTGGTCGTCCCGATCCACCACGAATACCTGGTCGGTGTGATCCGGTAACTCGTCGAAACGGCGCAGGTAACGCGATACCACCTCAAGCGAAATGTCTTCGCGGACATGGATCATGTTGAAATCCATCAGAGCGCCCACCGAGTCCTCCGGGTAGGACATCGCCGCGCGCAATTGTTCGCGCTCTTCGATGGGTAGCGACCTGAACAGGTCGCGCATTACGTTGTGCGGCAGGTCGGGCGCGAGATCGGCGATCTCGTCGGTGTCGAGCTGCTCTGCCGCGGCGCGCAATTCTTCGCGGTTCATGGTTGCGATCAGCGACTCGCGCACCGCGTCGGAAACCTCGATCAGGATTTCTCCGTCGCGCTCCGACTTGACCATATCCCATACCAGCAGGCGCTGCTCGATGGGAAGGGCTTCGAGGATGTAGGCGATGTCGGCGGGATGCAAGCCGTCCAGCTTACGTTGCAGCTCGGCGAGATGTTGCTTGTGCAGCAGGGTGTCGAGCAGCGCGTGGCGATCCTCGCGCGGCAGCTCCTGTTTGTGTACCACTTCTTCCACCAGCGCGTGTTTGTGCAGCAGCGACTCCACCTGCTTGAGGTGATCCTGCACGTTTTCGGTGTAGTGCTGGTTTTCTTGGTTGGTGTCGGTCATGACGCGCACTCTATAAATCGCGCGCTATTGTAAAGAGTTTGGCACGCGGCTGCGCGGCAAATTTGGTGCGGCCGTCCGGGTTCGATCGCCCGTTGCCGGATCAGGCGTATTTTTCGATCAGCCGCGCAAAATCCTCTATCGGGACCGGTTTGCTGAACAGATAGCCCTGATAGGCGTGGCAGCCGTACAGTTCGAGAAACTCGCGTTGCGCTTCGGTTTCCACGCCCTCGGCGATCACCACCAGGTTCATGCTTTGCGCCAGGGATACGATGATCTTGGCGATGGTCGCATCGTTGGGGTCGGTAAGCACATCCCGCACGAAAGACTGGTCGATTTTCAACTGATACAAAGGCAGGCGTTTCAGGTAGGACAACGAGGAGTAGCCGGTGCCGAAGTCGTCCATGGAGAAACTGATGCCACGGTTTTTCAGCATGGTCATCTTGGCGATGACGTCATCCACATTGTCCAGCAGCAGGCTTTCGGTGACTTCCAGCTTGAGCTTCGTCGGGTCGATTTTATAGTAATCGACCAGCGTCAATACCTCGTCGACGAAAGTCGGCAGACCGAACTGCCGCCCGCTGACATTCACCGCGATGGTGAGGTGGGCGGTTTCCGGTTGTGCTGCCCAGGCTATCAGCTGTTCGCAGGCGGTGGACATTACCCAGTGCCCCAACGGCAGGATCAATCCGGATTCTTCGGCGAGCGGGATGAATTCGGCGGGGGATACCATGCCGCGCTCGGGATGCTTCCAGCGCACCAGTGCCTCGGCGCCGACCAAACGGCCGGACGAATCGACTTGCGGCTGGTAATAGAGAAGGAATTGTTCCAGGGTTACGGCCCGGCGCAGGTCGGACTCCAGCGCGACGCGAGCGGAGACCGAAGCCTGCATGGCGGGATCGAAAAAACGTACGGTGTTGCGCCCCTCGGACTTGGCCTGATACAGCGCGACATCCGCGCGCTTGAGCATTTCTTCCATCGTTTTCACTTGCCCGCGAAACAGCGTGATGCCGATGCTGGTGGTGCCGTGGTATTCATGGTCATTGACGAGGCAGGGCTGCCCGAGAATCTCGCGAACTTTTTCTCCCACGGTTTCGGCCTGGCCGGCGGCGGCCTGTTCGTCCGTATCCAGATCTTCGAGGAGGACGACAAATTCGTCCCCGCCCAGCCGGGCGATGGTGTCGCCTTCCCGGACGCAGGTTTGCAGCCGTTTCGCCGCTTCGACCAGCAGCAAATCGCCGGCCGCATGGCCCTGCGTGTCATTGATGCTTTTGAAGTTGTCGAGGTCGATAAACAGCAGCGCGCCCTGCCTGCCGGTGCGGACGCTCAGCGCCAGCGCCTGGTGCAGCCGGTCGAGCAGGAGCTGGCGGTTGGGCAAGCGGGTCAACGGGTCGTAGAAAGCCAGATTGCGGATTTTCTCTTCCGCTTCCTTGCGCTTGGAAATGTCCGAAAACGCGGAAATGTAATGGGTAATCTGCCCGTTCGAGTCGGGTACGGCGGTGATGGTTTGCCATGTAGGATAGATTTCGCCGTTCTTGCGCCGGTTCCATATTTCACCCTGCCAGGCCTCGTCGCGGCGGAGCGCCTCCCACATGGCCTGGAAAAATTCAATATCGTGCCGCCCGGAATTGAAGATGGCGGGCGTTTTTCCTACAACCTCGTCGGCGCTGTAACCGGTCATCCTGGTGAAGGCGACATTGGATCGCTGGATGACGCTGCGCGCATCGGTGATGAACATGCCTTCCTGGGATTCGAATGCTTTTGCGGCGATACGCAGTTCCTGTTCCGTCTGGCGCAGTTGTGTTATGTCCCGGACGACTTCCAGCTTGGAAATGCTGCCGTCTTCGTTCTGGATTGGTGTCGCGATAATGTCGAAGGCGCGGCCACGCGTGTCCGGGGAGTAGTGCACCGTTTGGTTCTCGCAGAGCACGTCGTCGAGCCGGCAGTATGCGCAACGTTCGGAGGCTCCGCCGACGGAGGAATAGCATATCTTGCCGGTCTGGTCGCCGAACCATTTTTTCATCACGGCGTTCATGAAGCGCACGCGGTAATCGGCATCGACAATGAACAGCCCGATGCCGATTTCTCCCATCGCATCGGTGATGGACTGGTGGAAAGCGCGGCTGGTGCGCAGTTCCTCTTCGGCCTGTTTGCGCGCGGTAACATCCGTGATAAATCCGTGCCAGAGCGTCGAGCCGTCCGCCTCGCGCTGCGGTATCGAATCGCCTTGCAGCCAGCGCACCGTGCCATCGTCAAACTTGGAGCGGAACTCGTGGCGCCACGGCGTCAGGTCGCGCGCCGATGCTGCGATGGATGCGGCAATGCGGTCGTAGTCGTCCGGGTGGATAACCGCAAATGCCCTGGCTGCATCCTCGCGGATTTTCTCCGGATCGACACGGAATATCTCGCGGGCGGCCTCGCTGGCGAAAGGGAAACAGTAGCTGCCGTCCGGGCGCTGGCGGAACTGGTAAACGACGCCGGGCACCTGGCGGGTAATCAGCTGGAGGCGGAGCAGCGCTTCCTGCTGCGCTTCTTCCGCCCGCTTGCGTTCGGCGATGTCGCGGATAAAGGCGGTGAAGAGAGTGCGGTCGCCCTCGCGGATCGGCGTGATGGTCAGTTCGATCGGAAATTCCGTGCCGTCGCGCCGCAGCGCGGAAATTTCGATGCGGCGGTTCAGGATGTGGGTTTCGCCGCTCTGCATGTAGCGGGCAAGGCCGTTCAGGTGGCGCTCCCGGTAGCGTTCCGGGATCAGCATATCAACCATCGCCCGCCCGACGACATCCCCTTCTTGCCAGCCGAACATGGCCTCCGCTGCGGGGTTGAAGCCGATCAGCCGGCTCTCCGCGTCGATGCTGATAATCGCGTCCAGCGCCGAGTTGACCGTCGTCCACAGGCGCATCTCGCTCTCCGCCAATTTGCGGGTATCTTCGGCAATGGCACGGTCGGCCCGGCGGGCGGAGAAAAATAATCCGGCATACAGCGCGGCGAAAGCGCCGAAAACAATCATGGCGATTTGTGCGGTGTTGGCGCGGATGCGCGCCATGGCCGGGGTGATGTCCGCATAGGTTTCCAGCACGCCTACGCGTTTTCCCTCGTGATCCAGCGGCACATAAGACTGGAGAATATGGCGGTCGTGGATGTTTCCGGCTGAGGTGCTGAAGGTGTCGCGGAATTCCAGCTTGTGCTGCGTTTCGCTTGCCAGGGCTTTTTCCAAGGTTGCGCGATTATGGCTGGTTTTGCCGATGTCGTCTGGAACTGTCGAAAAAACGACGATTCCGGAAGAGTTGTACAGCTTCAGCTTGAGGACGCTGTGGTCGCGAACCGTGTTCAGGATGGCGTTGAATGCGCCGATAGCGGGGTTCGAGCGCATGGCCTGCGCGTCGAGCCCGGCGGCGGCACTCACGTAAGCGTAGATATGCCCGTCGATCAACTGGATGATGCGGGTCGCGGTTTGTTCGTTTTGCAGTGCGGCGATTTCCGTGTGCTCGTCGATCTGATCCTGCCGGTACAGCAAGATCAGGATGGTGGCGGTGGCGAGCATCGCCAGCAGGCTGATAAGCGAAAGGCGGCGCAGCAATGGAAAACGGGTTGAGGCCCCGGCTTTGTTTATATGGTCGTGCGCAGCCATACGATCCTGGTGCATGGCCTCCGCACCGTCATTTGCTGAGGGTAACGGCTGGCCGGATTCATTATGCAGTTTCATTGCGATTGCAGGCTGATATTGTCAGGTCGGTATCAGTGCGGAATCGTACCATATAGTTCTTTGCAGAAGAGAGGTAAATAGGCCGATTTTATGGGATTTCCGCGCTATTCATGCGCCCGAGAATGATGCCGGTTTTGCGCAGCAGGCCGCGCGCCTCGCGGTGGGTGTCGTAATAGCGCGGATTGGGCACCATCGCGGCGAGCCTGGCGGCCTGTTCGGCGGAAAGCCCCGCCGCGCTGCTGCGGTAATAATGGCGCGCGGCGGCTTCCGCGCCGAATACGCCGTTGCCCCATTCGATCACGTTGAGATAAATCTCGAAAATGCGCCGCTTGTCCATCACCGCCTCCAGCATCAGCGTGATGACAACTTCCTCGGCCTTGCGCCACGGCGTGCGTTTGGTAGAAAGAAACAGGTTCTTGGCGAGCTGCTGGCTGATGGTGGAGCCGCCCGCGACGATCTTGCCCTTTTTCAGGTTCTTCTCGTAAGCCTTCTGGATACCTTCCCAGTCGAAACCTTCGTGGTCGACGAATTTCGCGTCTTCGGCGGCGACCAGCGCGCGCTTGAGGTGGTTGGAAATTTTCGCGTAGGGCACCCATTTGTGGCGCAGCTCGGCATCCGGGTTCTTGTCCTGCATGATGGCCAGACGGTCTTCCATGAACGCGCTGGTGGACGGGTCGTATTTCGCCCACCACAGGATATGCGCGAAAATCCACAGTTGGTACAGCAGCAACAGGGCGAAGCAAACCGCCATGCCGCGCCATAACCAACGCCAGGATTTTTTCATGACGGAAAAAGCCGTAGCCCGGATGCGGCGCAGCGCAATCCGGGGATGGGCCGGGGCGCACAATGTTTTCCCGGATTACATTGCATTCCATCCGGGCTACGCCCCGGATTCCGGCCCGCGCCGGAATGGCGCTGCGGCTTATGCCACTTCACGTAGCTTCACCATTACAGGCGCGGTATTTGGGCGTACGCCGCGCCAGATGAAGAACGCCTCGGCGGCCTGTTCGACCAGCATTCCGAGGCCGTCGGAAACCCGCGCGCCGTGCGCGCGCGCGAATTTCATGAATGGCGTCTCGCGCCCGTACATCATGTCGTAGGCGAGCGCGCCGGGGGCGAACACGGTTGTGGGCAAGGGAATCTCGCTGTCGGTGAGCCCGGCGGAGGTGGCGTTGATGACGGCTTCGAATTGCTGCCCCGCCAGTTCATCGTAGCCACAACCGGAAACATCGCCCGACGCGGAGAATGCGGCGGCAAGCTGGCGGGCTTTTTCTGCGGTGCGGTTGGCGATGGCGATCCGCGCACCGGCATGTCGCAGCGGCAGCACGACGCCGTAGGCCGCGCCGCCCGCGCCCATCAGCAGCACACGCCTGTTTTTCAGAGAAACGCCGAGATTGTGCTCGATGTCGCGCACCAGTCCCGCGCCATCGGTGTTATCGCCGTAGATTTCGCCCGCATCGAACTTCAGCGTATTCACCGCCCGCGCCGCCCGTGCGCGTTCGCTCGGCTGCGAGGCAAGCCCGAACGCCTCGAACTTGAACGGCACGGTCACGTTGCAGCCCTTGTAGCCTTGTTCGCGCAGGCGTTCGATCGTCGCGGCGAAGCCGTCCAGCGGCGCTTCGATAGCCTCATACGAAATGTCCTGCCCGGTCTGCTCGGCGAATATGCGGTGGATCAGCGGCGACTTGCTGTGCGAAACGGGGTTGCCGATCACGGCGTATTTGTCGGTCATGATTCGATCTCCATTATTCGCTTTCCATCCGATCCGACGAAGTAAACGTCCAGGTGCGCGTGATGGTCAGGATGTCGGTGTCCTTGCGGATGTCCTGCGACAGCGGCGCATACGGCGCGGCGAGCTTGACGATGCGCATCGCCGCCGCATCCAGAATGCGGTGGCCGGAAGAACGGCTGACCTCGATGTTTTCCACGCTGCCGTCCGCGCGGATCGAGACGCTGAGTTGCAGTTTGCCGAAGATTTTCTGTTGGCGCGCCTGCTCCGGGTAATTCAGGTTGCCGATACGCTCCACCTTGATGCGCCAGTCTTCGATGTATTGCGCGAAGCGGTATTCCTTGGTGCGTGCGCCGATAAATGTGCGGCGCGGCATTTTCTGGTAGGCATCCCAGTTTTTGTCGATCTGCGCTTCGAGGCGCGCGATCTCGAGGGCTTTTTGCACCAGGTCTTCGCCGCGGCTGGTGTCGCCGCTTTGCAGTTTCCTGGGCTCGGGCTGCGCCACCTTGTGCTCGCTCTTCAGCCGCGTCAGCACACGTCTCGATTCTTCCTCAAGCTGTGCCACGCGTCTGGTGGCCTGTTCGGGGGCGAGCTGCTTGTCGTCGCGTATCGCGGGCAGCGGGGTCTTGGCGCGCCGTTCTTCGGCGGTGTTGCCGCCGCCGTCCAGATTGGCTTGCGCCAGCGCGTCGGCTTTTGCCGGTCTGGATTTCGATTTGGCGTTGACCAGCACCACTTCCAGCGGCTGGTTGAAGTTGGCCGCGCTGCGCGGGCCGGACAGCACCAGACCGATACCGAACAAGGCGAAGGCGTGTAGAGCAACCGAGAAGGCCATTGCGCCTGCCAAGGGTATTTTCAACCACGTCAGCACGCAGCTTCCTCCTCCATTTTGATCGCCGCAACAAAGCGCGCCTGCACGTCCAGGTCGAGCAAGTCGGTCGAAACGATGGCCAGCCGCACGCGGGTATTGGCCGGCAGTTCCGGCAGCGACGGCACTTTGAAGATCAGGGGAATTTCGGCAAGTTTGACCAAGTTCTCGCGCAGCACGGAGGCGGTGACGATAAGCTCTGGTGCGGGCAGATGGCTGGCAGTTTCACCAGTAGTTCCATCAACCGCCCCAGCGGGGCCATTTGCCAGTTCAGCCTGTTCCTGCCGCAGCCAGCGCAAACACCAGTAGCGTTCCATGTGCCGCTGAAAATCGTTGTAGATGGTGTACATGGTGTCGAAGTCGCGCATCGCGGCATACAGCGCGGTGTCGTTCTTTTCGTAGGCCGGCGCGCCGTCGCGCAGCATCGCGATGATCTGGCGCTGGTTCACCAGGTCCACGTAGCGGCGCAGCGGCGAGCTCGACCACATGTATTGCGCCACGCCCAAGCCCTGATGCGGCGCAGCTACGGTGCTCATCTTGACCTTGCCGTTCTGCTGCGTGCGGTAAATGCCGGCGAAGCCGTGCTCGGCAAGGTGTTTGCCCCACTCGCTGTTCACCAGGATCATCAGCTCGGAAACCACCTTGTCGATCGGCGAGCCGCGCCGCCGGTTAGTGATGCTGACGCGGTCATTCGGGTGCCCGGCCACAAGCTCTTCGGACTCGACATGGAAGTTGTAATCGGTCTGCTGCGTGTTGTTGTCGGACGGTTTGCCGCGTGCCGTTTCGAGCTTTTGCACCAGATTCCACAACAGCGCCAGCTCTTCCGCATAGGGGTAATCGAGCCTGCCCGCCGCCAGTGTTTCCTCGTTGAACAGCGGTTCCAGCGTGTCGTGGCGCAGGTTCGCGGCAATGTGGATGCGCTCCACGCGGCTTTCGTGCCCGAGTATTTCCAGCGTTGTGCCGTCCACTTCGTTATACATCGACAGCGCCGGGCAGATGCGGTCCGCGCACAGCGTGAAGGCTTCCACCACGCTGTCCGGCAGCATGGTGATTTTCTGTCCCGGCATATACACGGTGGAAAGCCGCTGCGCGGCGATCTTGTCGCCGCCGGAGCCGCGCGGCATGCCCAGCGCGGGGGCGGCGATATGTACGCCGATGCGCCAGTTGCCGTTGGCCAGTTTTTCCACCGAAAGCGCGTCGTCGATTTCCGTGGTGGCCGCATCGTCGATGCTGAAGGCGCTTACTCCGGCCAGCGGCAATTCTTCCCATGCGCTCAACTCGACGGGCGGGAAACCGGTGCCGCCGGGGAAGTGCTCGAACAGGAATTTCTGCAAATGGAAGTCGTGCGTGGAGTGCATCGCGCCGCAGCGGTGCAACAGATGAGCCGCGGACAGATGCGTGGCCGCGCATGCCGCTTCCAGAGCCTTGACTTCAAGCGTGTTGCGATCCGGCTTGTAGAGCAGCTGCGGCAGTTTTCCGGAAAATTCCGCAGGCAGTTCGAAGCGGGTGAGCTGTTCCGTGTAACGCGCCTGCAATTCCAGTTGCAGGCGTTTTTTTTCGGCACCGGCCAGCGCGGCCTTGAGCACGTCCGGGGGGGCGGCGCGATAGCGGCCCTTGCCCTTTTTGTGGAAGTAAATCGGCGCGCCATGCAGGCGGATCAACGCCGCCGCCGCTTCCAGCGAGTCCGGCGCATGGCCGAAATATTCGGCGGCGATTTGCTCGGAGCCGAACTCGTCCGGCGGGCAGCATTCCCAGAGGAAATCCACTTCGATGGTTCCGGCGAGGTCTTCGGCCTTGGGCAGGAATTCGGCCAGGGCGGGCTGGGTGAAGCGCAGCATCACATTGGCTGCCTTGACCTTGCTGCGCTTGCCGGAAACGCCTTCGATTTGGAGCGAGGTGGTGTTGTCAGTCATGATGCTGCCGACCTTGAAAGTGCCGTCTTCTTCGTAAAGGATGTTCATGAGAGGGTGCGGGAAAAATTGGTGCGAATTATCCTGGAAACTTTAGTTGGACGGGACTCCGTCCCGTAGCGCGTTCACCCAACAGGTGAGAAGGTGAATCAGCGGAAAAACTTTTTGAGTCATTGCGCTATGCGTTTCAATAAGCGGTCAACTGAGGTTTCTGGGATTATAACAGCCCGCAACCCCGCCACCCGGCACGGCGAGCAACAAAAAACCGGCTTGCGCCGGCGCTCGCATAGAAAAACGGCGTTTATTCCCGGCCCAAAATCCATGCCACCATGGTTTTGATGTCGGCATCGCTGACCGATTTTGCGGTGGCAGGCTGCGGCATGGGGCCAAAGGAGCCCGCGCCGCCGCTGCGCATCTTGGCTTCAAGCCTGGCTTGCGCGCCTTTGTCCCCCTTGTATTTTGTGGCTATATCCGCCAGCGACGGGCCGGTCGACTTGCTCGTGGCGGCATGGCATGAGCCACAGTTGTTCAGCTTGAATAAGGTTTCACCGTCGCTGGCGGCGACGGCGACGACGGAAACGGACAAGGCGGCAATTACTGCGGGATATCGAATCTTCATGGGGCACCCTTTGGTTAAGCGGCAGACTGAACTGGGGATTTTTCCGGCGCAGGTAGACATGCCGGGTGCCTGTTGGTTCCCGCTAGTATATAAACCCATTAATTACGAAACATAATGCCGAGCCATTTTTACATCTGCATCCTGCCGCGTGAACGACCACTCGATGCCACG
>MGXA01000053.1 GCA_001801215.1 Gallionellales bacterium RIFCSPLOWO2_02_FULL_59_110
TAGATGGCCAGTTGGATTTTTCCGGACCCGTCGGGCGTCCCGATCAAGTCCGCAATGGAATATGCGAGCGCGGGGAGGTTCTTGATGTCATAGCCCGCTTCCCCAGCGGCAAGCCCCGCATCCTCGGCGCTTGTTTTGCGCGTGATGATGTACGGGCCAACAAGGCTCATCAGCAGGTGCTTGTACTTCGTGGCATCGGTAGAAAAAAATGAGTCGGGGATCTGGTCGAGCGCCTGCCAGGTGATATTGCCGTTGACGATTGAGCCGGACCGGGAAGCGCGCGTCACGATGCTGGCCTGCGTGCTTGCTGGGCTCGCGCCTTGGATCCCATCCCACGCGCTGGATATATCGGGGAAGCCGCCGCTCACAGTCCGCCAAACGGCCTCTGAGTTCAAGTCGCTTTTACCTAGCGCCACGTCGGTGGCCGCATTGACAATGCCGGTAGCCGCCTCGCATGTATCCACATTCGCCTTGTTGATTTTTTGTGCCATGTCATTGAGCTCGGTCATGACCGCTTTGATCTCGGGGGACATGGCGGACAGGGCCAGCTTGAACCCGAACCCGAGCACCGCGCCCGTGCCGATTTGCTTGAGCATGGCCACGAAGTTCGCTGCGCTGATGTGCCCCAGCCCGCCCAGGTAGGCATCGAGCATGCCGCAACTGTTCATTTTTAATGATGGCGGCGTCATGCTGATGATCTGATAATTCTTGCTGGGAGTGCGCATGAACAGCCCTCCCCCGGTGTAGTAGCTCATGGATTGGCCTTGGTATGCGCCAGCAGGTGTAACATTGGTGTTGGCTTCGTCGAAGATTTCCTTCATGGTGACCGCGCCAGCGGGATTGAGCGCCAAGGATGCGGTAAGTACTGCCAAAACGATGCGTTTGATAATCATTGTTGTCTCCTTAGAATTCTTCACCAGATTTGGTTTGGGTCAGGACGTAAATGCGCTCTTCGATTTCGCTCAGGGTAATCATCCCGAACGAAATCGGCTGCACCTTGCGGGTGGATCTGTTGCTAAGAAATAAAGCTGGGACGCGATCGACACCGAACTTGTCCGCCGCGCCGGCATCCGTTTCAAATACCGGAAAATCCGGCAAGTCGGCACCATCCATGCTGATCGGTAATATTTCCATGCCGTGCTGCGCCTGGAAGGCTTTGAGCAAGGGTGCGAGCTTGTGGCAATACGGGCAATTGGAGCGGAAAAAGAAGAATATCCCGTTGTCCTTGGCCAGGTCGGAGATAGACTGATCTTTTCTGGCTTTGCGTATTGCGTTGTAAGCGTCTACACCGACCTGGTTGGTCGGACGGTGCTCGGCGTTGTGGAGCTCCGCCGTTTGCCAATCAACGCGCCTGTACACATCGGCGAACAAAGAAGCCTTATCCTTCATAAATTGCACGGCCAAGGCAAATGCCTTCACGTTTTCATCGGTCGGCGACATGATGGCCACATCTTTGAGCCGCTCCAGCTCGGCATTGATTTCCTTGGTGGTGGTCATTTCCTTGATAGTTTTCAGTTTCGGCGGCACCTTTGGCGTGGCGTTGGGCTTTTCCTCCAGATCGTCCAGATCGTCCAGATCGTCGCAGTACCAGTTGAATTTGGCTAAGTCGCACTCCCATGCCGACTTGTAATCGAGCAGCGTATTGCCGTTTTCTTGCTGGGCGCTGGCGGGAGCGCAAACCAGAAGAAAAACAAAGGCGAGTAAAAGTCGGAGAATGCGCTTGATTATCATTTTTTTCTTTTTAGGTTTTTTCTCGCATTGGCCGCGAGTAAGGCGTCGAGGTTGGCGCTGTGCAAAAAATAATTCCCGCCCTGCATCTCCAGCAGGCCGCGACCAGCCAGCAGACCCGCGCAGCGGTGGACGGTAGACTTGCCGATGCGGCCCCTGGACGCGGCAGCGATGTCCCGAACAGACGCGGCCACCCAGTTGTCGATCGCGCCCATCTGAATCAATAAAGTCAGCATCGTTGCCGCGCCCGTTTCGCGCCCCAGGCACTCGGGCAAACGGTCGCGGAACTCCGGGTTTTCGGCTACCCATTGCTGTGATTTTTCCGCGACGGGGGCAGGCGCAGAAATGATGTCGCGCCAGTTGTCGGCGAGAGTGATCCTGATTTTTTTGTGAGAGACCAGAGTATCCAAGCAGGAGATCAGCTCCCCTGTTGGCAGAGCCCGCAAATTGCCCAACGTTCGCGCGCCCAAATTCCAAATTTCATCGCAAAAAACGGCTTGAAAAAACAGCGCGTGGCGTGCGCTCCGCAGCCGCTGCGTGACTGGTTCACTGATGGGCTTCATGCCGTTCCCTCCATTTCTGCACGCCATCGCGCGCATCTTTATTCCACGGGTGGTGCGGGCCGGGACGTGGCGCGCGGCGCTTGGCCGCTTTTTTCTGGGGGTGTGGCGGCTCTTCAACCACATCATCAAAAAAAGCAGCGGCGGCGAGTTTTGGGCCCGTGGCCAGCATCCCAGCCAGCATCCCAGCCAGCGTCTGGCTGCCCAGCATCGCCAGGTCGTCATGTAGCATCGGTCGCGTGGTGATGACCGGCTTGCCCAGCGCTGCCGCCAGAGATTCAACATCCACACAAATCCTGATGCAGCCCGCAGCAACCAGTCGGTCAAGCATCGGCAGCAGTTGAGCCAGCGGGATCGCCCGGAGCTCGTCTAGCGCCTCATGCCTGGTATCCCAGGCATCAGCAACAAAAAGAGATTGAACGAGCAGGTGAGAGGTGCACATGGCTAAAGGGCTTGCTGGTTTGCCGACCACAACACACCGAGCGCCACACCTGGGAACCGGTCATGCAGATCGATATAGCGGCGCCGAACGTCGGGGTGCCCAAGGGACTTCCAGGTGTGGTAAATCTTGATTTGGGTGGCTTCGTCGGGAAGTTTAGGACGCCCGTTTTTTGCTTCCACGCCTAGCGCCCGCCGCCGACCTATCAACTCCTTCAGATTCATGCGAAACAGATCCATCATCATCGCCGCCGATGCGCCGCGCCGAATAAATTCATCGCGCATATTTTTTTCTTCGCGTTGCGCGTCGATGCGGTCCAGCACCGCGCCGAGGTTTGCGGGGTCCACCGCGAGCTGCAGGAGGGGCGCGGATTCGCGCACGAGGTGGCCAAGGCTGTCTGCCTCAACTGCCGTGAGCCGCGAGAGGCGCGCGAGCTGATCGGCGCACAAGCCGCAGTCAAAAAACTTGGTTTCGCTGACCTGAACCACGAAAAAAAGGATGGCTGTTTGGATGTTTGGCGGCAGTGTAGTTGTTTGCATGATTTCTCCCTTTTTTGGTTATACCGAGCTGTTTTGCTCCAGCCGGAGCGCGCCGCGCAGATTGGCGGCCTGCAACTGCTTTGCCTTTTCGTCGGGTGATAGCGCTGGCCTGGAGGCGGCTTGCTCCGCTTGGCGGCGGGCCGCTACTGCTTTATTTCTTTGATCGAGGATTTTTTTGATGGTGGACAGATATGGCCGCTTGCCAGCCTTGATGAGTGCCGCCGCCTCGGCGTTCAATTTGTCGCAGCCGCCCGGCACCGACACCAGGAGCTCCGCCTCGAGGATCTCATCCTGGGGATTTTCAACGAGCCAGAGGCGCGCAGCAGACGGCTCGCGCGCATGCGCGCAGCAGCTGCTTTTAATAGCAAAACCTTTAGCTAGAAGAACCTTACTGGTGGATTTTCCGACGGTCGGGAAACCCGACGGACGGAAAACCCGGTTATCGGTGAGTGTGGCTTCTGGCGCGGCTTCTGGCGATTCTGTGGTTAAAAGAGGTGACTCTACAGCCCACCGCGCCGGCGAGACCAAAATCCAGCGCCGCCCGATTAGCCGCCCCCCTTCGCCGACGACAGCCTCGTCTCGCATCGCGCCGACTGTCCTCAGCTCACGCAGCATCGATTGCACTGCATCGCGCCCCTGCGGTGACATCTTCGCAAGGTGAACTGAATTCGCGCGCCAACCCTTGGGACAATCCCACAGAAAAGCAAAAAGCCCCCTCGCCGCAAAACTTAAGCGGCCATCTCGCAGCAGAGCGCGATGCACTGGACGCGAGTAATCGACTTCACCCTCCCTGCAAACCTCATGCCCCGCCGCAGAAGTCATGCCCCACCCTTAGGTGGTGGGGAATTCCTTGGCCTGCCGCGGCCGCGTTTGGCTTGGCTCTGTTTTTTTGGTCGGGTAGCCTGAACCAGTTTTTCGGGTTCTTGGGGTTGCTGCTCCGCGTCGAGCCAGGTTGCCAAGTCGGAGATCGAAATGCAGAGCTTGCCCCCCAACTTTTTCGTGGGGATAGCCCATCGTCCAGCGGAAATAGAATTCCGAATAGATTGTGGATTCCACCCAAGACATGCCGCCGCCTCGTCGAGGGACAGCACTACGCGCCCCTTGAATTCATGCCGCAAAAATTCGAGATGCCCCAATTTCAAATTTCACCCCCAGCGTGCTAGAATAAATCTAATACAATAAATAATTGCGAATCTCAGGTAATTATAAACAATAATTTACGAATAGCAATGAAAATTTTGCGAGGTTTTCACATGGATGATTTTCCGCAACGCCTAAAAGAAGCAATAGACTCTACAAATCAAAGCGTTAATAAGTTTTCTAAAGAGATTGGCGTGAGCGAGGGGACGGTCAGGAATTGGATTGCAGGGAAGGGGGAGCCAGATTTATCTGATTTACTTAAAATTATTGCCGCAACAGGCACAACTTTTGAATGGCTATCAAGCGGAAGCGATAAGATTTCTACGAGAATATCGCAAAGTACTATTGAATTCCCCTTATCACCTGCACTAGCGACAAGAATTAGTGAGGCGGTTCTTCTGGTTTATGGCGTCACCTACAGTGCTATGGACGAAGAAATAAAAATAAGCTTATTTAGAAACCTATACGCCAGCATCGCCTTGCTGTTGGGAGGAGGTGAGATCGCCACCCCACCCAACATTGATGAAATCAAGACGATGTTGAAGCTGGCTATCAAATACGGGAAAGCACCAGCGCCCGCAAATGCTGCTGACACGACGGATAAAGAAAAAATTCAGGACAGTGTTAATCGTGCCATCATTGACGCCAACCTCAAGGGTGGCAGTAAAAAACGGTGATTGAGCTGGCCATCAAATACGGAAAAGCACCCGCATCCCCTGCTTGACAGACTGCTCTGGCTAGACCAGACTAACGCAGTTTTTAGGAGAATCGCTATGTCATCCGTGAATATGCTGCAAGCCAAATCCTCACTGTCCCGCTTGGTGGAAGCTATCGAACAAGGGCAGGAGCGCGAGATCGTCATTGCTCGTAACGGTCGCCCGGCTGCCAAGCTCGTGCCTATGGACACCGTGCCGACCGGGAAGCGCATCGGCGTCGCCAAGGGCAAATTCAAGATGCCGGACAGCATCGACGCGCACAACGACGAAGTGGCGCGTCTGTTTCTGGGCGGTAATCAATCTTGAACCTTCTGCTCGATACGCACATCGCCCTATGGGCGATTGCGGATAGCCCGAAGCTGCCGAAGAAAGCGCGCGAGTTGATCGAGTCGCCGAAATCGACGGTCTGGATCAGCGCCGCGACGGTCTGGGAGATTGCCATCAAGCACAGCTTGGGGCGCGGCGACATGCCGGTGTCCAGCCAGAACGCGCTGCGCTACTTCCGCGAATCCGGTTATCGCCTCCTGCACATCGAGCCTGAGCATGCGACCGCAGTCGAAAACCTGCCAGCGCACCATGCCGATCCATTCGACCGCATCCTGGTCGCACAGGCACTTGTCGAGCCCATGCGGCTGATCACCCATGATCCGATGGTGGCGCGTTACAGCGACACTATCATCGAGATTTAGAGATTGCGTATTCCAGTTATGGAATCGCCAGCTTGTCAGCCAGCTTCTCCGCTTGTAGGTGTGTGTAGCGCTTAAGCATCTGCAGCGTCTTGTGGCCGCTCACAGCCGCCATTTCCAACACGGAGAAATCGCCCCTCTCGGCCAGCCGCGAGAGTCCTTCGTGACGCAGGTCGTGGAAGGTAAAACCCTCAACTTCCGCCCGCTTCAGCGCCGCAGCGAAGGCGTGGTACAGCGTCATCCGCTGCACTGGTATTACCTCGCCCGAAATAGAACGCGGTAGAGCCTCCAGCACCGCGAGGGCGCGCGGCGAGAGTGGCACGCTACGAGCCTCGCCGTTCTTGGTCTCCGGCAAGTGCGCCAGCCGGCGCTTAAGGTCAACGTGCCGCCAGGTTAGCGCCAGCAGCTCGCCTTGCCTCGCGCAGGTTTCGACTGCGAGCTCAACGGCGGGCCACAAATAGATATTCCGGCTTGCCAGGCACTGCGCCTTGACCTTCGCCCATTCGTCGCTCGTCAGCCGTCTGTCGCGAGCCTTACCGTCGCGCGGCTTGCGGATTTTATCGACGGGGTTGCCGCGCGGCAGCACAATGCCGCACTCTGTCTGTACGAAGTCCAGCACCTTGCTCAGCATGTAGAGCTCTTTCCGTACCGTCGATTCGCCGACGGCCAGCCGGTTCGCGCTGCCGCGTAGGCGCAGGTCGCGATACCGCGCAACAAGGCGCTGGTCTAACACAGCAAGCGAGTAATCGCCGAGACTATCTTTGAGTCGGGCGAGCTGGAAACGCCAGGCTTCTTTTTTGTCGGTGCGCGCCCGGTAGTGATGCGGTGCAAACTCGGTTTCGAATCGGTCTATGAGGTCGCTGAGAGTGGTTTGCTCGGCTTCGGTGCGATCCTGGAATACCCCCCTGTCCATCTTGTTTTCAACGTCCCGCGCCCAAGCATCGGCATCGGCATGCCGCTCGAACGTCTTCGACTGACCAGGCTGTCCTTTACGTTTAATTATCGCCTGCCACCATCCAGATTTCCGCTGCCTAATCGTCGCCACGATTCCCTCTCAAGTATGACCGTTTTATGCCCGTAATTCGACAAGCACATGGTATAATGCCACGCAAAGCCCGTCAATGCAGCGTTTTGTTTCGTGACAGTAACTTGCCTGGAAAGCGTGTTTGGGATAATATCCCAACGGGGGTTCGAATCCCCCCCTCTCCGCCAAATCAAATTTACGGCAATCGAGGTTGCCGTAATTTATTTGCAAATCGCACAACTTTCTTATGGCGCCGCGCCTGAATTGTCCCCGAACTTAACGGCGCTTCGAATAATTTTTGAATGATGGGCTACCGGCTCGCATTCGGCTTGTCAAAGGTTGTTTTTTGTTCAATACGATGGAACGCACTGCGCATATTCCCGGCAACTCTACGGCGTGGACGCTGATTTTCGCCGCCTGGATGGTGGCCGCCGTCTCGACACTTGGCGCGCTGTTTTTCGGCGAGGTCATGCAACTGCCGCCCTGCGTGCTGTGCTGGTACCAGCGCATTTTCATGTTCCCTTTGGCGATCATCCTGCCGGTCGGACTGTTTCCGTATGACAGGAAGGTGATCCGCTATGCGTTGCCGCTGGCGGCAATCGGCTGGCTGTTCGCTGTTTTTCACCTGCTCCTGATTGCGGGGGTGATTCCCGAGGATATCAGGCCCTGCAAACAGGGGGTGCCCTGCTCGGAGACGGTGATCGAGTGGTTCGGCTTCCTGACGATTCCGCTCCTGTCGGTTCTGGCTTTTTCGGCTATCCTGGCATTATTGTTATTGACGCATTTTCGGAGTTCAAAATGAAACAGAAAACATTGTTCATCGTTGCCTTCGCGGGTTTGCTGCTGGCTTTCATCGTCGGCACGCTGCTCTATACCGCGCAGAAAGACAACCGGGCCGGGCAGGTCGCCGAAGCGGGTCGCGCGGCGCTTGTCCGCATGCATTCGCCGGTGCTTGGCAAGGCGGATGCGCTGGTCGTCATCGTCGAATTTATCGATCCCGCCTGCGAGACCTGCAGGGCGTTCTATCCGCTGGTCAAGGAAATCATGGCGGCCAATCCCGGCAAGATTCGCCTCGTGTTGCGTTATGCGCCATTCCATACCGGATCGGACCGGGTTGTGGCGGTGCTGGAAGCGGCGCGCAAACAGGGCAAGTTCTGGGAGGCGCTGGAAGCTTTGCTGGCCGCGCAGGCCGACTGGTCTCCGCACCATACGCCCCAGGTGGAACTCGTCTGGAAGCACCTCGAAGGGCTGGGCTTGAACCTCGAAAAAGTGCGGGAAGACATGGCTGCGCCGGCTATCGCAAGCCTGATCGCTCAGGATCTTGCGGATGCGCGAACCCTGAATGTAACCCAGACGCCGGAGTTCTTTGTTAACGGCAAGCCGCTGCCGAGCTTCGGTAGCGAGCAGCTGATAAGGCTGGTGGAGGACGCATTAAGCGAGACTGCGCGCCGGTAAGTTATCGCGGCCAGTGGCAGGGGTGAGTTGTTCTGAGCCGGACAAGCCGGTGATGCGGCTAAAACTGGTTTTCCCGGGGTTGTCTCAGTACAATTTGCTCTCCGTGCAGTTTACGTCCGCCAATCTGGCGGAGATGCATCAGCGGGCCAGGCTTTTTTCCATGCTGTCGGAAACCTGGTCGAAAACGGAAAAGAGCGCGTCTATGGTTTTGGTGGCGGAGCCGAAGTAGTGTTCCGCATCGATCGATGGTTTTTCCGCGTTGATGATGGTTTCTTCCAGCAGCGCGAGGAAATCGCTGACGGTTTTGTGCGTTGCTTTCCACAAGCCGAGCATCGGCGCGGCTTGCGAAGGGTCGGCGCGTTTCAGGTCGTCGCTCACCCACTTCATGGTCTCCCGGATGCGCCCTTCCAGAAAACGCAGCCTGACTCTGACTACACTGGAGCACTGGCCTTTTGCCGCCACACCGGCACCCAGCGCCCTTGCCTGCCCCAGCCCTTCGGCGGCGACCGGGAGTTTGTTCCAGAGAGCCCTTGCCAGCGCAGCATCGGCGCAACACGAGCCGACAACCTGGCTGTGTTCGGCCACATCACCCATCAGGTAAACAATGCTGCGGACAAACTCGACATGGCGGCGGAAACTGTCTTCTGCCGACAGCGCCAGCACTTCCTTGCGCAACGATTGCCAGTTATCGCGGACGCTGTCCCAGCGCTTTTCCGCCATTAATATGCGGCTATGCAAAGCATCCAGCGCGGTAATGTCGTGTCCGATTCCGGCCTGTTTTTGCTCGAGCTTTGCGCCGAACGATTTATCGCCGTTCAGAAAGGCGCTCGCCATGGCGCGGTGCTGCTGCACATCTAGCAGCAGCTGTTTGATCAGGCGGTTTATGCGGATACCTTCTAGCCTGAGCGACAGGCAGCGCTGCCGATCCTTGCGGTTGACGGAATAGGCGAACCCCGCCGTTGCGGCAACCAGCACCGGAAGAAATATCCATTCGAAGCCCACCATGAAACACCTCCTTTTTTGCAGGAAAGGCAGTAACCCGGATCAAACGCGGCGGTCCGGCACAAGGGCTGGGCGGGCGAGCGGTTTACCCGGCCAGGTTTTTTTTCAGGTGGCCAGAAGAAACCTGGTCGAAAACGGAAAAGAGCGCGTCTATGGTTTTGGTGGCGGAGCCGAAGTAGTGCTCCGCATCGATCGATGGTTTTTCCGCGTTGATGATCGTGCGTTCCAGCAGCGCGAGGAAATCGCTCACGGTTTTGTCCGTTGTTTTCCACAGGCCGAGCATCGGCGCGGCTTGCGAAGGGTCGGCGCGCTTCAGGTCGTCGCTCACCCACTTCATGGTCTCCCGGATGCGCCCTTCCAGGAAACGCAGCCTGGTCCTGGCCACGCTGGAGCACTGGCCTTTTGCAGCCACGCCGGCGCCCAGTCCACGCGCTTGCGCCAAGCCCTCCGCGGCGACCGGAAGCTTGCTCCAGAGAGCGCTTACCAGCGCGGTATCGGTGGCGCATTTGCCGATAAGCTGGCTGCGTTCGGCGACATCTCCCATCAGGTAAATAATGGCGCGGATAAACCCGCTATGGCGGCGAAAACTGTCTTCGGCCGTCAGCGACAACACTTCCTTGCGCAACGATTGCCACGCCTCGCGGATGCTATCCCAGCGTTTTTCCGCCACCAATATCCGGCTATGCAAGGCGTCCAGCGCGGCTATGTCTCGATCGATTTCCGCCTGTTTTTGCCCAAGCTTCGCGCCGAATGTTTTGTCGCCGTTCAACAGGGCGTTTGCCATGCCCCGGTGCTGTTGCGCGTCATGCAATAACTGTTTGGTCAACTGGTTGATGCGGACGCCTTCCCGGCGAAGCAACATGCCGTTCCGGTGATTATTGCGGTTGACAAAGTATGCGATCCCGACCGTGCCAGCGGCCAGTAGCGGAAGAGATACCCATTCGAAATTAGCCATGAAAACTCTCTTGTCCTTTTTTTGCCGCTATTCCCGGAAACCGGCCAGGACATTGCGCATGCCGCCGGTCAAATAGGCGAGGTGGGCTGCCATTCCCGCCGTTTCGCCGGCAGCGCGGCTGTTCGTTTCGGCGCTTTGGGCTATTTGTTCTACATGCCGTGCGATTTCCGAACTGTTTACGCTTTGCTGCTGGGTGCCGGAAGCGATCTGGTGCACGCTGCTCAATGCCGCTACTGCCTGGGTGTCGATCTTTGCCAGCACGTCCGAAGCGCCATTGGAATGTTTTACGCTTTCCCGTGCCTGAACGCTGGCGGCGGACATATGCGTAGTCGCTTGTTGAATTTCGGTCTGGATGGCTTCGACAGTCTGGGTGATTTCGTTGGCCGATGTGCGCGCCCGTTGCGCCAGCTTGCGCACTTCGTCCGCCACGACGGCAAAACCGCGCCCGGATTCGCCCGCCCGAGCCGCCTCGATGGCGGCGTTCAACGCGAGCAGATTGGTCTGGTCGGAAATTTCCCGGATAAGCCCCGTGGCATTGCCGACCTCGCTAGAGCGTTGTGCCAGCTGATCCATCAGCCGGGAAGCTTCATCCACCGCTCTGGCAAGCGACTGGACCACGTCTGCGGATTGCGCGATGGCCCGGCTGCCGGCTGCCGACAACTCGCTGACCGTATTCGAGGTTTGCTCGGCCTCGTGGCTTTGGGATGCCACGTGGGCAATGCTGACGGTCATCTCCTCTACCGCCACGGCCGTTTGCGATGCCGAATCGCTCTGTCGCGATGTGGCATCGGCTACCAGGCCGGCGCTGCCTTTCAGTTCCACTGTGGCATACGCCACTTCGGATGATGCATCGCGAACCTCCGAAATGATGCGCCCCACATAGCGCGCCATATCGTTGAATTGCTCCGCAGCACGCTTTTCTGCATGGCCGTTTTTCGGCGTCATGCGAACACTGAAATCACCGCTTGCAAGTTTGGCCAGCGTGTCCTGCCAGGTGCGGAACAAGCCGGACAGGGAAAGAGATAATGCGGCCAGCAGGTACCACGAAACGAACGTCAGGACGGCCAACACCAGAGCTACGGAGGTTGTCAACGGCTGGCCGGTGAAGGCGCTGAAGAAGACAGCGCCGAGCGGGAGCGATGACAGCGCGGCTGCCAGAATAATTCTGATGGAGGGTGGGAAATTGCCGAGCCATGCGGTCCCGGGCAGATAATTACTGTTCGAGCGATTCAAGACTGACCTCCTTCATGCCTAATGGAGCGGATTCGAATTTGGCATGTAATTATTATGAGAATATCCGGAGAAGAGCTGGATAATTATCCGTGCCGCCAGAACGATCTGGCAATAGGGGGCGGATGCAGCACTACAAGCGGTTCACCGATACCTAAAGATACCATATTTCCGGGTTGCTGAAAGGGTGTTGGGAGGAAGAGAGCATAAATGGCGGATAATAGTGCCGCAGGTGGATATGCGGCAGGTTGCCCCCTTGCCCGGCATATAAAGCGCTGGGATTTTGAACGCCGTTTGGGGTATTCTTCGGGAGAACCGTCCGCCACCTCAAGCCGCCGCCAACCGATTTTGCTGGATGACATGAACCAAATCTCGCCGGAGCTGGCAAAAAAACTCACCCTGGCCGTGGAAAAGATGCCCGCTTTCCCCAAGAGCGTGCAAAAAATCCTGGAGTTGACGAGGAACATGGATTGCGAGCCGAAGCATCTGGTGCAGGTGATCGAAAAAGACCCGGTGATGACGGTCAAGATTCTCCGGGTGCTCAATTCGGCTTATTACAATCTGCCCAGTAAAATTACCTCGGTCAACCACTCGGTGGTTTTCCTCGGCTTCAACACCATCAAGAATCTTGTGCTGGGCATCGCCTCGGTCGGCGTCCTGCCCAAGCACAACGACGCCGGTTTCGATATCCAGCAATACCTGCTGCATTCCCTGACTACTGCCGGCATCGCCAAATTGCTGGCCGCAAAACTGGCGGGTGCCGACCCGATGGATTGCTATATTGCCGGGTTGCTGCACGATTTCGGCAAGGTGGTGTTCGCGCAGTTCATGCCCGACGAATTCAGCCGGGCGTTGCAGAAAAGCCGTAACGAGAACATATCGCTGCATGTGGCGGAGCGCCAGGTAATCGGCGTCGATCACACCGTCGTGGGCTCGATGCTGGCGGAGAAATGGCAGTTTTCCCCGGTGCTGGTCGATTGCATACGCAACCATCATTCGCGGGAAGGCGGTGGCGGCGGGATGTGGGCCAGTGTTTATGCCGCCAACCAGATCAGCAAGGTAATGGCGTTTGGCGATAGCGGCAATCCCTGCATCGAGGCGCTGCCCCAGGCAGTCAGCAACAGTTTCGGCGGCGATATCGATGCGATCATCGTATCCCTCGGCGATATGTCGAAAATCGTCGAAGAGGCGCAGGCGTTTTCCCATGCCGGAGACGACGCATGAAAATCAAATTCTGGGGCGTGCGCGGCTCGATCCCTTCGCCCGGCACCAATACCGCGAGATACGGCGGCAACACCACCTGCATCGAGATACGCACCGACGACAACGAGCTGATTATCCTCGACGGCGGCACCGGGATTTTTGCGCTGTCGCAAGCGCTGCTCGGGGAAATGCCGCTCACCGCAAACGTTTTTATTACCCACGCCCATTGGGATCACATCCAGGGTTTACCGTTCTTCATTCCGATTTTCATTCCCGGCAACACCCTGCGCCTGCATGGCGCATTCGATCCGGTTTCCGGGTGCGGCATCGAGCGCATCATGGAGGTGCAGATGCAGTACAGCTATTTCCCGGTGCGCGAAGCGGAAATGAAGGCCAATATCGAATACGAAACCCTGATGCCGGAGCAGAGCGTGCGGGTCGGGTCGGCCACCATCACGCCGACACTGCTCAACCACCCGGTCATCAACTTCGGTTATCGCATCGATTGCAACGGCAAGTCGGTGTTTTTTACCGGCGATCATGAGTCTTATTACAACATCTATGCCCCGGATGACGAAGGTTACGGCGAGTACCAGGCATTGATCGAGGCCAAGGAAAAATCCATCATCGAGGCGATGCGCGGCGTGGATGTGCTGATTGTCGACTCGTCCTACACCGTTGAAGAATACCCCGCAAAAAAAGGCTGGGGGCACGGTACTCTCGATTCCAGTATCGCCCTGGCAAAAAAGGCCGGTGCTGGAATTGTGTACTGCACCCATCACGAGCCGACCCGCAGCGACGAGGCACTGGAGCGGGAGTTTGAAAAAGCGCTGGCGCGCAATCCGGTGCAGGATGGCGGCCCCGAATGCCGCCTGGCGCGCGAAGGCGAAGAAATCCTGCTGTGAACCGCCTTTGGGGAGAAGGGATAAGGGGGAAGAGGGAAGGGTAAAACCATCTCTCCGGTCATAGGCGCCAGGATTTCCCCCTTCCCCCTTCCCCCTTCCCCCTTCACCCTTCACCCTTCACCCTTCACCCTTCCCCCTTCACAGCTCAGGTATAATCCGCGCCCATGTTGATTCTACGCGGCCTCTATTCCCCGGATACCCAGCCTGTTGCGCTCACCATCGGCAATTTCGATGGAGTGCATCTGGGCCATCAGGCATTGCTGAACGAACTGCGCGCAGCGGCGCAAACACGCGGATTGCAAACCGCGGTGGTGATCTTCGAGCCGCATCCGCGCGAATTTTTCACGCCGCAGCAGGCGCCGACACGGCTGACCAACCTGCGCGAAAAGCTGGAGTTGTTCGCTTCGCTGGGTATCGGCCGCGTGCACGTGTGCCGCTTCAATGCGCGCTTCGCGCAGATGAGCGCGGCGGAATTCATCCACGCTTTGCATGAAAAAATGTCGGCCAGGTTCGTGCTGATCGGCGATGATTTCCGCTTCGGCAGCGGGCGCGCCGGCGATTTTGCGCTGATGGAAAAAATCGGCATGCAGCACGGCTTTGCGGTGCAGGCGGTGCACAGCGTGCTGCATAACGGCGTGCGCATTTCCAGCACGGCGGTGCGCGCCGCGCTGGCGGAGGGCAACATGCGCATCGCGCAGTCCTATCTGGGGCGGCGCTACAGCATCAGCGGGCGCGTCGAGCATGGCGACGGCCTGGGCAGGAAGATCGGTTTTCCGACCGCCAACATCCAGTTGAAACACAACCGCCCGCCGCTGTCCGGCATCTTCGTGGTGCAGGCGCACGCCGAGGGCATGGGGGTGTTGCAGGGCGTGGCGAGCCTCGGCGTACGCCCGACCGTGCACCGGGACGGCAAGCCGGTGCTGGAAGTGCACCTGTTCGAGTTTGCGCAGCAGATTTACAACAAACACATGCGCCTGGATTTCTTGCACAAGCTGCGCGACGAAGAAAAATATCCCGATATGGAAACCCTGGCGCGGCAGATTGCGCTGGACGTAGAAAATGCAAAGCAATGGTTTAAACGAAATGACTGACTATCCGAAATGACCGATTACCCGAAATGACCGATTACAAAGACACGCTCAACCTGCCCGACACCCCGTTCCCGATGCGCGGCGACCTCGCGAAACGCGAGCCGCAGATGGTGGCAAAATGGCAAACGCAGCAGCGCTACCAAAAAATTCGCGCGGCCAGGCAGGGCAAGCCGAAGTTCATCCTGCACGACGGCCCGCCGTATGCGAACGGCGACATCCATATCGGCCACGCGGTGAACAAGATTCTCAAGGACATCATCGTCAAGAGCAAGACGCTGGCTGGTTACGACGCGCCCTATGTGCCGGGCTGGGACTGTCACGGCCTGCCGATCGAATTGCAGGTGGAAAAGAAATACGGCAAGGCGATACCGCCCGCGCAGTTTCGCGAGTTGTGCCGCGCCTATGCGAAGGAACAGATCGAACGGCAGAAGAAAGACTTCATCCGCCTCGGCGTGCTGGGCGACTGGGAGCATCCCTACCTGACCATGGACTTCAGAACCGAGGCCGACATCATGCGCGCGCTCGGCAGCATTTACGAGCGCGGCTATCTTTATCAGGGGCGCAAGCCGGTGAACTGGTGTCTGGATTGCCAGTCGGCGCTGGCCGAGGCCGAGGTGGAATACGAGGACAAGACATCGCCCGCGATCGATGTGGGCTTCGAGGTCAAGGATAAAGGCGCATTGGCTAAGGCGTTCGGCGTGTCGCTGCCTGGCGATGCCAAGGTGTATGCGGTGATCTGGACTACTACGCCGTGGACGCTGCCTGCCAACCAGGCGGTGAGCGTGCATCCAGAGCATGAATACCGTTTGGTCAAGACCGGCAAGGGTTATCTGCTGCTGGTCGCTGAGCTGATGGAAAGCTGTTTGCAACGCTATCAACTGAGCGGCGAAACGGTCGGGCATTGCAAGGGTGCGGCATTGGAATTGCTGGCTTTGCAGCATCCGTTCCACGAGCGCACCGTGCCCGTCATCTGCGGCGAGCATGTCACGCTGGAAGCGGGCACCGGCCTGGTGCACACCGCACCGGCGCACGGCCTGGACGATTATTTCATCGGGCAGAAATACGACCTGCCGACCGATAACCCGGTCGGCGACGACGGCAAGTTCATCTCCACCACGCCGCCAGCCGGCGGCACACCATTGGCGGGCGTGTTCGTGTGGAAGGCCAACGATATCGTGATCGAAGCTCTGCAAGCCAGCGGCCATCTGCTGCACCTGGAGAAAATGCAGCACAGCTACCCGCACTGCTGGCGGCACAAGACGCCGATCATTTTTCGCTCCACGCCGCAGTGGTTCATCGGCATGGAGCAGAAATCCCCTCCAGCCCCCCTTTTGCAAAGTGGGGAGTTTGAAGCTGCCGCCTTGATTGCCGAGCGCCGACATTCAGCGAATACCCCCCCTTTGCAAAAGGGGGGCTGGGGGGATTTAAGCTTGCGCGATCTCGCCAACCGCGCCGTCGAACATACCGAATTCTTCCCTGCCTGGGGGCGCGCGCGCCTCGAGGCGATGATCAAAAACCGCCCGGACTGGTGCGTGTCGCGCCAGCGCAACTGGGGCGTGCCGATGCCGTTTTTCGTGCACAAGGAAACGATGCAGCTCCATCCGCGCACGGTGGAATTGCTGGAGCAGGTAGCGCAGCGCGTCGAGCAGGGCGGCATCGAGGCGTGGTTCGACCTGAACTCGGTGGACTTGCTCGGCGAAGAGGCGGCGCACTACCGCAAGCTTTCTGACACGCTGGACGTGTGGTTCGATTCAGGCGTCACGCACGCATCCGTGTTGCAGCGCCGTGCTGAACTGAATTCCGGCTCGGATAACTATCTGGCAGATATGTACCTGGAAGGCTCCGACCAGCATCGCGGCTGGTTCCAGTCCAGCTTGTTGACCGGTTGCGCGATCAATGGCTGCGCGCCTTTCAAAGCCTTGCTGACGCACGGCTTTGTCGTGGATGGTAGCGGCCACAAGATGAGCAAATCGAAGGGCAACGTGATCGCGCCGCAGAAGGTGTTTGACACGCTCGGTGCCGACATCCTGCGCCTGTGGGCAGCCCTGACCGATTACTCCGGCGAACTGACCATCTCCGACGAAATCCTCAAGCGCGTGGTGGAAAGCTATAGGCGCATCCGCAACACCCTGCGTTTCCTGCTCGCCAATATTTCGGATTTCGATCCGCAGCAACATACCCTGCCGGTAGAGCAGTGGCTGGAAATCGACCGCTATGCACTTGCAATGGCGGAACAGTTGCAGGGCGAAGTGATACAGGATTACGCGCGCTACGAATTCCATCTGATCGCGCAAAAGTTGCAGACTTTCTGCTCTGAAGACCTGGGCGGCTTTTACCTCGACATCCTGAAAGATCGCCTGTACACCGCCGGGGAAAACTCCGCCGCGCGCCGCTCCGCGCAGAATGCGCTGTACCACATCACCCACAGCCTGGTGCGTATGATGGCGCCAATCCTTAGCTTCACAGCCGAAGAGGCGTGGGAGGTGCTGGAAGGGAGGGACGATGGGAGCATTTTTATCGGAGAATGGCATGGCTTGCCCGGCGCGCAACTGGATGGTGCGGCGCTTGCCGCCTGGCTGAAGATCGGTGCATGGCGCGCCAAGGTGAACAAGCAACTGGAAGAAGCGCGCACTGCCGGGTTGATCGGCTCGGCGCTGGCCGCCGAAGTGGACGTGTATGCGGCGGGCAACGATTATGAAGTGCTGGCGCGCCTCGGCGACGACCTGCGCTTCGTGTTCATCACCTCGCGCGCCACGGTGCATCGCGTTGCGACAGAGGCCGAACAGCATATCGACGTTGCCGTCAGCCTGCACGACAAGTGCGAGCGCTGCTGGCATTACCGCGAGGATGTGGGTAGCGATGCCGGCCACCCGACCATTTGCGGTCGCTGCGTGAGCAACCTGTATGGCAGCGGCGAGCAGCGCCGATATGCTTAGTCGCTGGCTGGTTTTGAGCGCGCTGGTGGTCGTGCTCGACCAGGTCAGCAAGGTGTGGATAACAGCCCACTTTGTTTTTGGCGAGAGGCTTTACGTCCTCGGCGTGTTCGATCTGGTGCTGGCGCACAATACCGGGGCGGCGTTCAGCTTCCTCAGCGAAGCGGGTGGGATGCAGCGCTGGCTGTTCAGCGCCATTGCCGTCATCGCTTCGGTGTGGATAGTCTGGTTGTTGCGCAAGCACAGCGCGCAAACGCTGTTTGCGCTGGCATTGAGCCTGATTCTCGGCGGCGCGCTGGGCAACCTGGTCGATCGCATCGCCTATGGACATGTGGTGGACTTCCTGTCGTTCCATTGGAACGAGCATTATTTTCCTGCCTTCAATGTCGCCGATTCTGCGATCACTCTGGGTGCCGGGCTGCTGATTCTGGACAGCCTGCGGTCAACCCGCCACACCGGGCATTGAAAGTATTTCTCCGATCTATCAGCAAGATACGCGCGCGGTATCATAGGTATCCATCGAAACCTTAAGCTCTGTATCAAAATTCTGCGTTTTATGCTCCAATTATCGCATCCAGATGCAATATAACTGTGAGGTGGGTTCCGGTGGGTGCTGTCGAAATTCTCAAGCAAAATCTTGTGATCGAGCCGGATTTGCAAAGCTTCGTCGATTTCGCGCTGAAAAGCGTGGATAGACTCGGCGGGGATGCATTCGCCGCTTCGATTGCCTTGCTCGACTTGCTGGAAAGGCTGCGCCGTGAAGGAGTTGCGCTCGGCCGCCCTATGACGATCAGACTGATGCTGCGGGACCGGCATCTGCTGGCGCAATGGGGAGAGTCGGAACAGACCGGAATTGCATCCCTGAATGAGTTGCCGCCGCCGGAATTGGTCGCGAAATTGCGCGCTTTCCTGGAAAACTCGGTTGCGCTGGTGGATCCGGAAATACTGCTGCAACGCAACATCGATATGATGCGCCATTTCGATGAGAGTCGCGCCAAAGCGGAGCGGGAACTCGAATTGCTGCAACAGTCGCTGAAGCGGCGCCAGAACGAGTTGATGGAAACCATGCACCAGGCCGAAACGGACGCGCTGACCGGCTTGTTTAACCGGCGCGCTTTCGACGTCAAGCTGAAGAAAATCTTCCTGCACACCATGCGGCAGAAAGATTCGCCGATCTCGCTGCTGTTCTTCGACCTCGATCATTTCAAGGAAATCAACGATGAGTTCGGCCATCAATTCGGCGATGCCTACCTCAATAAAATGGCCGGTGTCCTGCGCGAAATTATCCGCGAGGATGTGGATATTGCCTTCAGGTTTGGCGGCGACGAATTCGCCGTAGTGATCTTTGCCGACTATCCTTTGGCTTGCGACAAGGCAAAGCTGGTGCTGGAACTGATGGAGAATAAAGTGAGCATCGGCATCACCTCCATTAGACGGGATACGCCGAACGATCTGACTCTGGAGGAATTCATCCGCCGCGCCGACAATGCGCTGTATGAGGCGAAACACCGTGGCCGCGGCCAGGCGGCGGTCGATGTCTGCCAATCATGGCTGAGCGGCAATTGCCAGTCCCCCTGCCCGGAAAACGAGCGCAGCGAAGTTTCGAGCCTGCGGCCGGTGGAGTTTTGAAACGTGTCAAAAATTTTCGATAGCGCCACAGACAGCAAGCTGCTCCATAGCAATACTATTCAGGATGAAAGTACATTGGTTTTGCTGCGCTCGAAATTATTTGCGCTCACCAACCGCCTCGGCGTTGCCGAACTGAAACGGGAAAGTATTTTGCTGGTTGCCGCCGAATTGGCGACCAACATCATCAAGCACGCCGAAGGGCGCGGCATGATCCAGATATGGCAGCAGCCCGGGGTGCTGGATGTCCTCGCGCTGGATTTCGGGGCCGGCATCGATAATCTTGCGCTGGCCGAAGAGGACGGCTTCTCGACTTCAAACACCTTCGGCAAGGGGCTGGGAGCGGTGCGCCGCCTGAGCGACGAGCTGTACATCTACACGCAAGGCAAAACGGCGGGCTTGGTGACAAAGTGGAGCGGGGCGGTGTTTCTTGCCCGTTTTCATCTTGCTTCAGGCAAGGACACGATGTTGGGAAAGGAAATCGGCATCTTTTCCCGCTCGCTTTCCGACGCGCGCCATAACGGCGATCGAATCTACCTGCAAAAAAAGGGCGACCAGTTGCGCTGGCTGCATCTCGACGGCCTGGGGCATGGCGAGAATGCGCAGATTGCCACTTCCAATCTGGCAACATATGTGATCCATAGCGACGGAATCGAATCCGTGCTGGCGGGAGTTGACCGGCAGCTTGTTTCCACGCGCGGGGCGGTGGCGGCGGTCTGCGAGATAGACATCGGGCGGCGCAACATGCAACTCCTCGGGGTAGGCGATATGCATGCGCACATATACGATCAGGACGCCATGCAGCATGTATCCTTCGCTCCCGGGATTCTGGGCAGGGAGCATAGAACGGCAACCCCGTTGCGCGCCAAGCTCGCCAGGAGAGGTGTGGTTATTACGGCGAGCGACGGGATCCGGCGCAACTGGGACGCCGGAAATTTTGCCGGATTATTCAACCAGCACCCCCAGTTGATTGCGTACACGCTTGGGAATATCATGGGACGGGTTTCGGACGATCAGTCAGTTTGTGTTTCAACCGTTGAGGCAAATAATCAGGAGAAAAAATGACAACCAAAATACATATCAGCGACAGGGTAAAAGCGCTGTTCGAACTCAAGATCAGCAATATCGCCGCAGACCTCGAGGCGCCGGGACTGAAATCCTTTTGCAGCGACAACCGGTTGATGGATCAGGATGAAGTGGCCGACTTCAGCCACGAGATCGAAAGCCTTATCGCCTCCCTGCTGGGATCGGAAGATCCGACCAACCTGAAATCGCCGGAATTTCACGCCATAGAGGTATTTTTCGGCAACTTGTCCCACCGTGTGCTGGTGCGCGGCGGTCACATCGAAGATATGGTGCGCTATACCAAGGCGTTACAAAACACCCTGATCGAAGTCCTGGAAAAAAAGAGCGGTATCCCCTTCAGTAAATCGCAGGCGGTATGGCTTTATCTGGACGATGTATTCAACGAACTCATCATGGTGGTATTCGGTGCTTATCTCGAAGAGAGGGAGCGCACCCTGCAGGCGCAGCAGGCGGAACTCAGGGAAACCGCCACACCCATTACCGAGATATGGGATGGTGTGCTTACCCTGCCGATCATCGGCACGCTGGATTCGAGCCGCACCATGCTGGTCATGGAAGCGTTGCTCAACCGCATCGCAAAAGACCATGCCAAGGCGGTCGTCATGGATCTGACCGGAGTGAAGAATATCGATTCGCAGGTTTCGCACCACCTGATACAGATGGTGCGCGCCGTGCAACTGATGGGCTCACATGCGATCGTCACCGGCATCCATCCGGAGATCGCGCGCGCGCTCGTCAGCCTGAACATCGACTTCAATAACATCACCACGCGCGCCAGCATGGCCGACGGGTTGAAGGAGGCGTTCAGCCGCATGGGCATCACGGTATCGCATTAGATGTCGATTTCCGGCGTACACCTGACCCGGATCGGGCATGGCGATTTTTTGCTCGATCCCTTGAAAAGCCTCAATATCCGTGACCGGGACAGGCTGATCGAGGAGATTACGGCGTATCTTATACAGGTGCGCGCCGTTCGCCTGTTTTACGATTTATCCGATCTCGCGCTGATCGATCCGCTTTATTATTCATGGCTGGAATTTCTTGCACGCGCCGCACGGGCGGTTAACGTCAAGATGATCTGCATACGGATGCAGCCGACGGCGGCCTTTGCCCTTTCAAGATTCCTTCAGGAAACTCCCACATTTCAGACGGCGCCCGAGATCGACGGCTGGCAGGAGTAGAGCGCTTTTTCCGTAACCGGAACAAATATCCAAAGAACATTTCATGCATGTATTACTCGCCAACCCGCGCGGTTTCTGCGCCGGTGTAGATCGCGCCATTACCATCGTCGAGCGTGCGCTGGAACTGCACGGGGCGCCGGTTTACGTGCGCCATGAGGTGGTGCACAACAAGTTTGTGGTGGACGGATTGCGCCGGAAAGGCGCGGTGTTCATCGAGAGCCTGGCCGAAGTGCCGCCCGGCAGCATCCTGGTTTTCAGCGCGCACGGCGTGCCGAAATCGGTGCGCCAGGAGGCCGAGGCGCGCGGCTTGACGGTGTTTGACGCAACTTGCCCGCTGGTGACGAAAGTGCACGTCGAAGTATCGCGGCTGCGCGGACAGGGTAAGGAAGTCATAATGATCGGCCATGCCGGTCACCCGGAAGTGGAAGGCACGATGGGGCAGAGCGAGAGCGGCATGTATCTGGTCGAATCCCCGGAGCAGGTGGCCGGCCTCAGGGTAAACGACGAAAGCAATCTCGCGTTTGTCACGCAGACCACGCTTTCGGTGGACGATGCCAGCAGCATTGTCGCCGCGCTCAGGGAACGCTTTCCCGGCATCGTCGGCCCGAGAAAGGACGACATCTGCTACGCCACGCAGAATCGCCAGGATGCGGTCAAGCTGCTGGTCGGGCAGTGTGACGTGGTGGTCGTGGTGGGTTCGCCGAACAGCTCCAACTCCAACCGCCTGCGCGAAGTTGCGGCGAATGTCGGCGTACCAGCCTATCTGGTGGACGATGCTGGCGAACTGCGCCAAGAGTGGTTCGAAGGTAAAAAGCGCGTCGGCATCAGCGCGGGCGCGTCCGCCCCGGAAACGCTGGTGCAGGGCGTGGTTGCGCGCCTGCGCGAGATGGGCGCGGGCAGCGTTACCGAATTGCAGGGCATTCGGGAGCATGTCGTGTTTCCGTTGCCCAGGGCGTTGCAGCCCTGAGCATCCCGGAATGCATAAAAAGTTTCCCGGATGCGGAGCGTCCACTATAATTGCACCCGTTTCTGCTGGAGTAGCTCAGTTGGTAGAGCAACGCACTCGTAACGCGTAGGTCGGAGGTTCGATTCCTCTCTCCAGCACCATTTAGATGTATTGAGTATTCCTGAAAAGTCCTTTAAGCCCGCATGAATAAACGCATAGCGGGTTTTTATTTGCCTGAGTGTTCCTGATTATTACTTTGCAAGCTACCCCGTAACATGGGCATTATCCGGGGTATAAATTAACCGGCTGGGTATCTCATGGCACTGACTGCGTTACAAGTGAAGGGCGAGAAGCCTGCTGACAAGGCTTACAAACTATACGATGGCGGTGGTTTGATACTGCTGGTTCAACCGACAGGGGCTAAATATTGGCGGTACAGATACTCATACGCAGGCAAAGAGAAGCTGCATCCTGGCGCTGGAAAAAAACATTGCCGACCGAACGCCCATTGCACCCGTGCAGTTTGTTATTCTGCATTGTGGGGCGGATGACCCCGTGAAGTACGCACAACAAAAGCAGCGGATTGAAGAAATTGAAGCAATGGGTGAAAGAAAATTATTGTGTATAGCGTCGTTGATGCGAGTGTGGAGCATGGCAACGATTAGCAATGAAGCTGATTATTTTCAGGCGTATCGAGGGGGCTTTTCGCGATGTGTTCGGCTTGCACCCTGATTTACGTGTCGTGCCACAAAAAAATCAAACTGTACGGACACCCATCAGCGGCGGCGGGTCTTCAACCGTTGTTCGACAAGGCCAATCAAATCCCCCGCAGGCATTTTCAATGCGTCGGCGAGACTAAAAATCGTTGCGATTGCTGGGCCTTTTTCGGCACGCTCAATGGCACTTATATGACTGCGCTCAGTTCCCGCACGTTCGGCAAGTTGGTCTTGCGTGAGCGCCTGCTGCAAGCGTAGTTCCTGCAACACCTCACCAAATATCGTCGTCGGTAATTTTTTGTCCTTCATAGACGGGCAAGGTTTGCCTAAACCACCGGACTTGTCTGCATACGGTTGTATGCGTTAAGATGAATACAACCGTATACGGAACTCAATAACTACAAATGAGGCTGTGATGAAAATTGGAATGTTATTGGCTCTTGTCGCGTTATCCGGTTGTGTAGCACCTCAATATCAAACCTATACACCAGACCAGACTGCAACTTATCAGCGGAGCGTTGAAGGCGTTAATGTTGCATCCAGCAAAGTCGAGGGGGTCAAACGTAAGCAGCGCGAAGCGGCGCTAAAAAGAGACCTCGCCAAGACGCAGGAAGAACTTGAAGCCGCAAAAAAAGAAATCGAGGAATTAACCGAGGAGCTTCGCAAGGCTGAGGAGGAGTTAAAAGCGGCAGAGGACAAGAAAGATATTAACAAAAACTCTTATAGCAGCGGCGCGGGTGTGGTACACACTGGGCCGCGTGGTGGCCAGTACACCATTTCACCAAGTGGCAAAAAGGTCTATAAAAAACGCCGCTAATTCAGTTAAACGATTCTCCAATGACGCATCACTGGATTGGAAAAATACAGCGGCAAATAGCTGTCGTTGCCATTCTTTTAAGTATCGCTGCCTCTACGGCATTTGCTGCCAAAGAGGACTTTGAACAATGCCGTCATGTTTTTGCCAACGGCACACCACCTGTCATAAAGCAGCAAGAAGAATTGCTGCCACGGGCACTATGCTTTAGCGCGTTTGCAATTCTGCACTCGGGTAGAAGCCGGACACCGGTCTATGTCGCTGAACGACTAAACCGGCAAGTTTTGCAAGGTGCTCACGAAAAGCGAAAAGATAAGTTTTTTGCTGATGCACGCTTGCCCCGTTCTGAACGTGCAGAGCTGGATGATTACAAAGGCTCAGGCTATGATCGTGGCCACATGGCACCAGCCGGAGACATGGCAACTCCCGAGTCGATGGCGCAGAGTTTTTCACTGGCTAATATGGTGCCACAGGCCCCGATCAACAACCGCAAAGCATGGGCAGGAATTGAGAAGGCAACACGCAAGTACGTCATGCGTGCTACGGGTGACGTGTTCGTGATTACTGGCCCAGTGTTTGACGGCACACCCCCCACAATCGGCACTAACAGAGTGTGGGTGCCACAGCATTTGTTCAAGTTGGTCTATGACCCATCAACGAATCGGGCATGGTCGCATTGGCTTGATAACAGGGATGATGCCAGGGTAAGCAAGCCCATTAGCTACGATGAGTTGGTGCGTCGCACTGAGATAAATTTCATGCCAAATTATCACGGCGGTTGAAAAATTGTTGTGAAATATGGGAGGTGTAATGATGGACAGAAATAGCATCACGTCAATGTCCCAAGCTTTGCGCACTAATATCAAGGAAATATCAGTGCCGCTGGGCGATGCATTGGCAGGGCGGGCGCGCGCAGGCTTGTCTCCCATTGACGGGGAGCAATTAGTGCTAGATGCGCTGCTCCAAACGGTGTCGCATTTTGCAAATGCGGATGGGCATATTCATGGTGATGAAGAAACCTACGCGGATCAACTTGTTCTTTCCGTTTTTCAAGGTATTCGGCGGTTTTCCGGTGAAGAGCTAACTCGCCAACTTCGTGAAACCATGCTCCGCAATAATGGTATGCCAGATATGTCATTCCTCTTGGGCTGTCTCCAAACATATGACAATTATCATGGAACTTGTTCAGCGTTCTTAGCTAAAGGGATTTTATTCCGGCTTGCGAACGCGATCTGCAAAGTTGATGGCAACATCTCAGATGAAGAAAAACGTGCGCTACTGGACTTTGAGCAAAAAATTTACACCATCGACTCAGATGAAAAAAAGCGTGCATTACTGGGCTTTGAGCAAAATTTTTACACCGAAGTGCAGATTGAACCGTGCGAGGTTATCGTGGCGGCAAGTCTTACTCAGAAACAAGCTCAAGGATTGTCTGGTACAAAAGGCGCAAAGAGTTTTGAACAACTAACGCAGGAGTTAAACAATCTAGTTGGGTTGGAATCGGTAAAGGAAGATGTGAAAGCACTCGTCAATTTCCTGAAGGTACAGGAAATTCGGCGAGCAAAGGGCTTGCCTGCCCCGACCATATCGCATCACCTAGTTTTTTCCGGTAGTCCCGGAACCGGAAAAACCACGGTCGCTCGATTGTTGGCGCGGATTTACGCGTCGCTGGGGATATTGCCAAAGGGACACCTAGTTGAGACTGACCGTGCCGGAATGGTAGGGGGTTATCTTGGTCAAACTGCGATCAAGACAAAAGAAGTCGCAAGCGCAGCACTCGGCGGCGTTCTATTCATAGATGAGGCATATTCACTCAGCCCATCAGAAGCGAAAGACCAGTATGGACAGGAGGCCATAGACACACTTTTAAAAATGATGGAAGACAGCCGACACGAGCTGGTTGTAGTGGTGGCAGGTTACACAGACAAGATGAGGACGTTTGTAGACTCCAATCCAGGTCTGCGCTCACGGTTCAATCAGTACATCGAATTTGAGGACTACCAGCCGGGGCAGCTTGTCGAAATTTTTGAAGGATTTGCACGGTCTGCCGGGTATCAAGTTTCTCAAGCTGCACGGAACCGTTTAATATTTGTTTTTCAAGAACGCTTCGTCGCCCGAGACAAATCCTTTGGAAACGCACGGCTTGCAAGGAATATGTTTGAGACAAGCATTCGCAATCAAGCTAATCGAATTGCGCCCATTGCTGACATCTCTTTAGAATTGCTTACAACAATCGACGAGGATGATGTGTAGCCTGTACGTGCAGCGCCCCTCACATCCTTCTGGCATGGCGTTGTCGGTTGCGCCGGTTGTTGTGTGTGGCGGTATCCAACATAACGGCGTCTTATGCGCATTGGATGATGCCCCACTGTCCGGCTGCGCCCGCATAAGAGGCCGTTATGTCTTGCGCCCTTCGGGTAAATCCCGCCACACAAGTCAAAGTCAAATTCCATCTCCTTCATCGAGGGGCAGCAAAACGGGGCTGGTGAAGCGCCGCCCCTTCGCCTTTTGCTGCGTTGTCGCTGCGCGGGTTTGATAGCAGCAGAAGTGCATTTTATTTATCGCGGCAACGTCACGGCGCAGGCATGAAACAAAAGCGCCTTCACCGTCACGCCACCGCTGCCGTGAGCGGGTCGTGCGCGTCAACAAAAAAAACCATGCCGGACAAAACCCCCGGCACCGGCTTTTTCATTGCCACACACCACCCTGAGAATCAGGCTTGGTCGCTGCGCGTTCTGTTTGATTGTCCCCGCCCCCTTGCAGGGCGCATCTGCGCTTGCATGCGCAGACCGTTCGTCAGGCTCGCCGCCGTGCGGCTCGAAACCCCTGCCTCACCCCAGCCTGTCAGGCTGCGCGGGGTCGCGCTGCGCTGCTCCTTTCCCGCTCATCCTGCCACGCTCCCCATCCCCTTGCAGGGCGCGTGTGCGCTGGCAGGCGCACACCGTTTTGCAGGCACACAGCATGCTGTGCGAAACCCCTGCTCAACCCCCAAGTGGCTCCCTGATTTATTGATTAAGAGGTACGTGGTAGTATGTTGCATGTATCTATTTAAGTGTGTATATTAGTTTTGCCATGCGATACAGCTACGACCCAAAAAAGAAAGCCTCGAACCTGAAGAAGCACGGTCTGGATTTTGACGATGCGCGGGTCGTGATCGAAAGTGCTCAAACCGTTACCTTTGAGGATTTGCGCTTTGACTACGGCGAAGTACGCTATCTCACTCTGGGGTTGCTGCATGGCGTGGTGGTGGTAATTGCCACGGCGGAGACTGACAAAACGATACGCATTATTTCCATGCGAAAGGCGGATAAACATGAGCAAAAAATCTACTATGAAAATTGCTGAC
>MGXA01000054.1 GCA_001801215.1 Gallionellales bacterium RIFCSPLOWO2_02_FULL_59_110
ATACTTCATTTCGGCCTCCCGTGGTTATCGCAAGTTCGCAAACTCACTATAACCCCACCGCCATCGGCGGTGGGAGGCCGGCTAGATGATTTTCAGGCCACGAATAATTTTTTCATACACGAGCCGCGCCAATATCAGGCAAGCGCAATATGCAAATGACGGCCTGATATTCGGCTCATCCAAAGAGCTTCCGCTGCGGCTGCACATCGGCTCCGATCTCGGGCCATAGCTCGACAAACGGCGCGGCGGAAATACGCGCCAGCTCGCTCGGCTCAATCTTGTTCAAACCCCCTCCATAAACTCGGCCTTCGCCCCGGAGTTCGTGTCCGGTTACTTGCCCCAATAGTGCGTGGACAGCTGCGGCGCGGTCGGGATGGCGATTCAGCATCGCCGCAAGGTTGTCCTTCGGGTAGAGCATCAGGTAGAGGTTGGTTCCAATCGCCTTCGAGCGGTTCCAGATAAAACGGAACGGCTGCTTGTCGTTGGTGCCGCGACCCATAGCTTCGCGTTTTATTCACCGCTTTGCAGCAGCCTTGTACACCATATTCCGCTCGCGTTTGCCCACCGCAACGACCACAACCATCAGCACCTTGTCGCGCACTTCGTATACGAGGCGGTAACCCGCATCGCGCAATTTTATCTTGTAGCGATCCTTGTGTCCGGAAAGACGGGCCGACGGTGTGCGTGGATTATGCAAACGTTCAGCGAGTTTTTTCTTGAACACCTCGCGCACGGCGCTATCAAGCTTTTTCCATTCCGCCAATGCGTCGGGGTGGAAGCTCAGCTCATAGCTCATCAAGTTTTACCTTGATCAGGCGCTTGCCGTCTTTCAGGCGCGCATTGGCGAGCGCGTTCAGTTCGACATCTTCCAGCTTGTCCATCAAGGCTTCATACGCCTTGGCGGGAACGCAGTAAAAAGTCGGTTCGTTGCGGTTTAGTATCGCCACCGGGAATCCGTCACCCGCTGCTACCGTCGCCATCGGGTTCTTTTTTAACTCGGATATGCTTGCCGTTGTAGATGCCAGAATTGCATGTGCCATAATTGCCTCGCGGTATTTTCCAGAGAGCCAACAATAGCACTCTAAACAGGTCTTTGCAATTAACAACGGAACACCAAAGGGGCCGCAATATTTTTTCAATGGAAATTAAAGAGGCCTTATCAGCAGCAGGCGCAGCTTTCCCCGCTCGCATCCTTGTCATCAAAGGGGAGCTCCGCGCCGCATCTCTCGAACAGGCCGTAGTGCCGGCTGAAATCGCCGATGAATTCGAAGTGCGGCGCGAAGCGGGTCTCGTGCAGCATGCGCCAGGTGTTGCCGCACACCGGAAACACTCGCCCCGCCTCGATGTGATGGTGCTTGTCCAGCACGATGCAGTGCGGATGGTCGGGGATGCTGCCGAGGATCACGGAGGATCGAGGAGATCACGGGGTCAGGTCTTGCACTAACACATTCCTACACGAGGCAATGGCGCGAGCTTACCTGTCAGGCCAGCATTCGATGGCGGTAATTGCGCGGCATTTTCGGGTGCATTACTCAACGGTGAGCCGGGCGGTGAAAAGCCATGAGCAGGTCGCGGAATAGCAATTGAATAATTCACGAAACGCCCGCAATACCATAGGGGCCGGCATCGTATTTCTTATGAAAGATATGGAATGAAAGAGTTTCAAAAAAACAATTCGAAGCTGCCCCGTTAAATCACTTCGCCCCTAACCCGCCAGCCCCGCATAAACATTCTGCACGTCATCATCCGCATCAATCGCCCCCAGAAACGCTTCCACTTCTTCGCGCTCGGCATCATTGCCGAGCGTGACGGCATTCTTCGGGCGGTAGCCTAGCTGGGCGGAGATGACGGTGAAGCCTTGTGTCGGCAAGGCGCGGCACACGGCATCCAGATCGGTGACGTCGGTGATGAAGAGGGTTGCGCCTTCGTCTGCCGGTTCAAAGTCCTGCGCGCCGGCTTCGATGGCGGCTACTTCCGCATCGGTTTCTTTGGAATTCGGCGTGGCTTCGATCATGCCGACGTAGCTGAAGTCCCACGAGACGGAGCCTTCTGCGCCGAGCTGCCCTTTGCGGAACAGTACGCGCATGCTGGACATGGTGCGGTTGATGTTGTCGGACAGGCATTCGACGATCACGGGGACGCGGTGCGGCGCGAAACCTTCATAGACGAGGCGTTCCAGATTCGCGCCACCGTCGAGCAGGCCTGCGCCTTTTTTGATGGCGCGCTCCAGTGTTTCACGCGGCATGGAGGCTTTCTTGGCCTGCTCGACCACGAGGCGCAAGCGCGCATTCGAGTCCGGGTCGGCTCCGCCTCGTGCGGCGACCGTGATTTCTTTGCACAGCTTGCCGAAAATCTTACCCTTTGCGTTCGCTGCGATTTCTTTGTGTCTTGCTTTCCACTGTGCGCCCATAGTTATTCTCTTGTTTGTTTATACAAATAATCCAGGGAGCGTATCTTGCCTCAAGTGCTGGGATGCATCAATCTCGAATGGGATTTTATAAACCATGGCTCGCAAAAAAGGCGCCCATCGGGTCGCCTTTATTCGTCAGGGTGTGCAACATCATTCCACCCTCTCCCTAACCCTGGAAGAACTATTAGCCCGGATATTTCACCGGACCGGCCCTAAAATCAACGGAAAGCGGCATGAATACAAGGTTGCAGGCACACAATAGCGAAATCCAGTTTGTACCGCAGGCCTTCGCGGGTGCTGGCGGTCGCTTTGCGGCATCTTCGCGCCCCCGCTTCGCGCCAATAGGCGCGGCTATTGGCTTGGCGCGGGATGCGCAAATCTGCTCGCAAATCGCCTCGCCTTCATCCCGCGATCCGGCGAAACATCCGGGCTAGCCATCCCACCAAGCAACCAAAGAACGGTTGCCAAGTGGTTGGTTATCTCCCTGCAAGGGCGAGGGGATCCTCAACCGTGAATCAAATTAAGCTGCTTCGCGATGATATCGTGGTTGAGCCACAGCACCGGGCTGGCGGGTTGCGACGCTTCCCCGAACATCAGCGGCCCGGTTCCCTCCAGCACCAGCGCGCTGAGGATGTCGGTCACCAGCGCCTTGCGGTCCTTGTGCATGTTGGTGATCTCTTCCGAGGTGCCTATCATCAGGTCGGCCAGCTCGGCGGAGTTGTCCATCGGCCACGCCTCGAAATTGCGGAACGATTGCATGACGCTGCTTGCGTTGTAGTCGCTGATCTTCTGCAGCAGCGCTTCGAGCGATGCGCCTTCCAGCAGCAGGTCGCGGCAGGCTTGCCACTGCTCATCTGCCCATGCTCCGCCGCCTTCCTTCTTGAGCGCCCTGAGCAACGGGAACAGCGAAAGCTCGACGCCGACGAAGATGTCCGACGAGTTGGTGCGTATCTCCGGGCAATTGAACACCGTGGCCTTGACGCCCTGTGCCCAGGCTTGCTGCGCGACGCGCTCGAGGCGCATCTTGGCGTAGCCCTGGGTGTAGTTGGTGTAGGTCTGCCACTGGTAGCCACCGTTGATGAGTATCTCGGTGCCATGGTAGCCGTAGGCGGTGTAGCGCACCTGCCCGCCGGTCTTTTCCAGCCGCGCGCGGATCGCGGCGCTGCCTTCGATGAGGTACTGGAAGGTGTTCGCGGTGACTTCGTCGAAATTCATCAGGCACAGCTTGCCGAGATCGCTGTCGAGCAATGCGCGCGAGGACATGAAGCGCTCGCCGCGCCCCTTGTAGATGCGGTTGGCGATAGCGAGGAACACCTTGACCTTGGGGATGCCGCCCGCCATGGTGTGGGCGAAAAAGGCGTTGCTGCCGTCCGCGATCATGCCGTCCAGCTCGGCCATCACTTTCGCGACGGAATCCGTGAAGCGCTTCACGCCGACCGCGCGGCATTTCTCGATCTGCCGCCAGTCGAGTTTATCGTCCTGCCAGCCCTTGAGCGTCATGACACCGAGCAGGTCGGTCGGGGTCGGCTCACCTGCGGGGGCGTCCAGATCGAAGCCGGCCATCAGCGGCACGTTGATGATGCGTCCGCCCAGATTGGCCTCGGCGGTAGCCAGTTCCTCGTCCGTCAGCGCGCGCAGCGCGTTGTTCTCGTCGCGGCGCCCGACGGTGATGCCGATGATCGTCATGCCCGCCTTGCGCGCCTCGTTCACCAGGCCGTTGGCGTAGCCCCGGCCAAACAGTTCGCCGAACAGCACGAAGGTATCGCCCTTGCGGAAGACGTTGTTGCGCGGAATTTCTCTCAACGATACTGGCAACGAAACTGGTGCGGTCATATAAATACTCTCCGATTGTTGATGTTGGAATGTTACTTGGCAGGCCAATCCATTTCCACCCATGCGCAGTTGGCGATTTTACCGCACGCGGTCTGTTCGGGGTTATCCGCCGCCAGGGCCAGCGCCGCGAGGATCGGATTTTCGTGGGACACGGCCATTATCGTCCCATCCGGATGGCGCGCGGCGATTTCGTCCATGAAGCCGCGCAGCCGTTCCATCTGCTCCAGAAACGATTCGCCGCGCTCCGGCTTGATATGCAATGGGTCGGTGCGCATCAGCTCGTGAAATGCTTCCGCCGGCTGTCCATCCATGCCGGTTTTGCGCTCGTTGATGCGCGCATCGATCAGCAGCGGACAGGCGTGGTGGCGCAGCAGAATTTTCGCGGTCTGTTGCGCGCGTGGAAATTCGGAAGCGTAGGCATGTGTGAAGCGCACCGCGCGCAATTCGTCCGACGCGGCCTCGGCCTGCGCCCTGCCGCGTTCAGTGAGATTCACGGGCCGGGTGGGGTCGTCGTTGATGCGGCGAGCGACATTCGATTCGCTCTCGCCGTGGCGAATCAGAAATATCTTCATTCGCTACCCGACCCACTTCCGCGCATTCTGGAACATGCGCAGCCATGCGCCGTTTTCCTGCCACTCGCGCGGGTGCCAGGAATTCTGCACGGCGCGGAATATGCGCTCGGGGTGCGGCATCATGATCGAAAAGCGCCCATCCGGCGTGGTCAGCCCGGTAATGCCTTGCGGCGAGCCGTTCGGGTTGAGCGGATAGGTTTCGGTGTGCTGGCCGGTGTTGTCCACATAGCGCAGCGTCACCAGTTCCTGCGCGGCCTTGAGCTTCTTCGCGTCACTAAAATCGGCATAGCCTTCGCCGTGCGATACCACGATGGGCATGCGGCTACCCGCCATGCCGTTGAAGAAAATCGACGGCGACGGCTGCACCTCGACCATCACGAAGCGCGCCTCGAACTGCTCGGACTGGTTGCGCGAAAAATGCGCCCAGTTTTCCGCACCGGGAATGATTTCATGCAGGTTGCTCATCATCTGGCAGCCGTTGCATACCCCTAATGCAAACGTGTCGCCGCGCCCGAAGAAGGCCGCGAACTCGTCGCGCGCGCGGCGGTTGAACAGGATGGACTTTGCCCAGCCCTCGCCCGCGCCGAGCACGTCGCCGTAGGAGAAACCGCCGCAGGCGGCGAAACCCTTGAAGTCGGCCAGCTTGACGCGGCCGCCGATGATGTCGCTCATATGCACGTCCACAGCGGCGAAACCGGCGCGGTCGAACGCGGCGGCCATTTCCACCTGGCCGTTTACGCCCTGTTCGCGCAGGATGGCGATTTTGGGGCGAGTCAGCACCGCTTTCCCTTCGACAAGCTCAGGGCGAGCGGGAGCCGGGTTGTCGTTCGGATCATAGGTCAGCTTCACGTGCAGGCCGGGGTCGGCGGCATCGAGCAGACGGTCGAATTCCTGCTGCGCGCAGGCCGGGTTGTCGCGCAGTTTCTGCATCTGGTATGTCGTCTCCGACCAGATGCGTTGCAGGTTAACGCCGCTCTCGCTGAACAGCTTTTCGTTGCCGCGCGAAATTTCGATCATGCCGGTCTGGTTCAGCGTGGCGATCTGCTGCACGCTCCGCAGCCCGGCGTCGCGCGCCAGTTGCAGGATGTGCGGTATGTCGCGTTCGCGCACCTGCATCACCGCGCCGAGTTCCTCGTTGAACAGGGCGCGCAGCGTATCGCCGTGCAGTTCGTCGAGTTTGATATCGAGGCCGATGTGCGAGGCAAACGCCATCTCGCACAATGCGACGAGCGCGCCGCCGTCGGAACGGTCGTGATAGGCGAGCAGCTTGCCTTTGGCATTGAGGTGCTGTATCAATTCGAAGAACGACTTGAGCACCAGCGCGTCGTCCACATCCGGCGCGACATCGCCGACCTGCTTGTACACCTGCGCCAGCGCCGAACCTCCCATACGGTTCTTGCCCTGCCCCAGATCGATCAGCAGCAGCACGGTATCCAGATAGGGGGAGATTTGCGGCGTGAGCGTGCGGCGCGCGTCCGTGCATGGTGCGAACGCCGAGACGATCAGCGACAGCGGCGCGGTAACTTCTTTGCGCACACCCGCAGCCCCCTCTCCCCCGCCCTCCCCCGCGAGGAGGGAGGGAGTTACAGGAGCTTCGATCCAGGTGGTCTTCATGGACATGGAATCCTTGCCGACCGGGATGCCGATGCCGAGTTGCGGGCACAGTTCCATGCCGACCGCGCGCACGGTATCGAACAGCGCGGCGTCTTCGCCGTGATGTCCTGCCGCCGCCATCCAGTTCGCCGACAGCTTGATGTCGCCGATCTTTTCGATGCGCGCGGCGGCGATATTGGTGAGCGCCTCGCCGACCGCCATGCGCCCGGACGCGGGGGCTTTGACCAGCGCCAGCGGAGTGCGCTCGCCGATGGCGAAGGCCTCGCCGCGATGGGTGTTGAAGCCCATCAGCGTGACGGCGACATCCGCCACCGGCACCTGCCACGGGCCGACCATCTGGTCGCGCGCGGTCATACCGCCCACGGTGCGGTCGCCGATGCTGATGAGGAAGGTCTTGTTCGCCACCGACGGCAGGCGCAGCACGCGCTCGACCGCGTCGCGCAACTCGATGGGGTTGCTGTCGAACGATGACAGGCGCGGCGTCTCGCGAACCACGTTGCGCGTCATCTTCGGCGGCTTGCCGAGCAGCACCGACAGCGGCATGTCCACCGGGGCGTTGTCGAATTCGGCATCGTGCACGGTGATCCGATCTTCGGCAATGGCGCTGCCGACCACGGCGAACGGGCAGCGTTCGCGCTCGCACAGCGTGCGGAATTCTTCGAGCCGCTGCGGCGCAATCGCCAGCACGTAGCGTTCCTGCGATTCGTTGCACCATATCTGCTTCGGCGACATGCCGGTCTCGTCCAGCGGAATCTTGCGCAGCTCGAAACGCGCGCCCTTGCCGCCGCCGTGCACCAGTTCCGGCAACGCGTTCGACATACCGCCCGCGCCGACATCGTGGATGGAGAGGATGGGGTTGTCCGCGCCGAGCTGCCAGCAGCGGTCGATCACCTCCTGGGCGCGGCGCTGCATCTCGGGGTTGCCGCGCTGCACCGAATCGAAATCGAGGTTCTCGGCATTCGCGCCGGTGTCCATCGAGGATGCCGCGCCGCCGCCCAGACCGATCAACATGCCGGGGCCGCCCAGATGGATCAGCAGCGCACCCTCCGGCAGTTCGTGTTTGTGCGTGTGGATCGCCGCGATATTGCCGACCCCGCCAGCCAGCATGATGGGTTTGTGGTAGCCGCGCATCTCGCCGCTGACCTGCTCCTCGAAGGTGCGGAAATAGCCCGCCAGATTCGGGCGACCGAACTCGTTGTTGAACGCCGCCGCGCCGATGGGGCCGTCGAGCATGATTTGCAGGGCGGAGACGATGCGGGTGGGACGACCGTAAGATTGGGAAGGGTTGAAGGGAGAAGGGACCGCGCCTTCGGCGCTCAAGGGTAAAGTCAAAAGCGGAGCGCTGGTTTCCCCCTTCTCCCTTCCCCCTTCCCCCTTCTCATATATTTCCCAAGGCTGCACGAACCCCGGAATATTCAAATTGGACACCGAGAAGCCACACAATCCCGCCTTGGGCTTGGAGCCGCAACCGGTCGCGCCTTCGTCGCGGATCTCGCCGCCGCTGCCGGTGGCCGCGCCGGCAAACGGTGCGATGGCGGTTGGATGGTTGTGCGTCTCGACCTTCATCAGCGTGTGCGTCAGTTCTTCCCCAAACGCATAAGCTCCCCCGGCGCGCGGATAGAAACGTTCGACGCGCGCGCCTTCGATGACGGAAGAATTATCGGAATAAGCGACCACGGTGCCCTGCGGGCTGAGCTTGTGGGTGTTGCGGATCATGCCGAACAGCGACATGTCCTGCGCCTCGCCGTCGATCACCCAGTCGGCGTTGAAAATCTTGTGGCGGCAGTGTTCGGAGTTCGCCTGCGCGAACATCATCAGCTCGACATCGGTCGGGTTGCGCTTGAGCTTCTGGAAATTCTCGACGAGGTAGCCGATCTCGTCTGCCGACAGCGCCAACCCCATCTCGCGGTTGGCCGCTTCCAGTGCCTTGCTGCCCCCCTTCAGAATGTCCACAGTTTCGAGCGGTTGCGGCTTGCCGTGGCGGAAGATTTTTTCCGCCGCTCCGTCCGTCTCAGAAAGAACTGCCTCGGTCATGCGGTCGTGCAGCAGCGGCAACACTGCGGCCAGTTCAATTTCGCTCAAGGGTTTTCTGCTGTCGGTCGCAATGTAATACACCACCCCGCGCTCGATGCGCCGCACCCCGGACAGCCCGCAATGCTGCGCGATGTCGGTGGCCTTGGTGGACCACGGCGAGATCGTGCCGAGGCGCGGCACCACCAGCAGTCGCTGGCATTCCTCCGCACCCTTCGGCTCGCCCGCCGACTTGTCGATGCCGAGCGCCTTGTCCAGCAACCTAGACTGCGCCTTGCTCAGCTCAGCGTTGCGCAAGGCGCTGAAATACCAGTGGCGCGTATCTGTGCTGGCGATGCCGGGAGCAGCATCTTTCAGCGCGGCGCGCAATTTTTCCAGGCGGAATGCAGATAAGGCGGCGGTGCCGATTGAGACTTGGAGCATGGCATAGACCGTGAAATTAAATTCGGGGCGGGATTATACTATGCGCTCCACTCAGCACTTAACCGGAAATGAACAAACGCATCACTGCCCTCACCCCCAAGCAGGTCATCGCAAATTTCCCGAAGCGCCCGCGCGACAGCCACAAGGGCATGTTCGGCAGCGTCGCGGTGATCGGCGGCGCTTCCGGCATGGTCGGCGCAGCGCTGCTGGCGGCGCGTGCAGCGCTCAAGCTGGGCGCAGGCTGCGTGCATGTCGGCCTGCTGGCGGACAACGCGCCGAGCGTCGATCCGGCGCAGCCGGAACTGATGCTGCACCCGGCATCCGACGCGCTGCACCTGCCCGGCGTGAACGTCTTTGCAATCGGCTGCGGCATGGGACACGGCCCGGCGGCGCAAAAGCTGCTGCACGATGCCTTGCACGCCAGCACCGCACTGGTGTTGGACGCCGACGCGCTGAACATCCTTGCGCTGCGCCCCGACCTGTGTACCCTGCTGCTCGCGCGCAAGGCCGCGACCGTGCTTACCCCGCACCCCGGCGAAGCCGCGCGCCTGCTGGCCTGCGAAATCAAGGAAGTGCAGGCGGATCGCGTCGCGGCGGTGCGGCAACTGGCGCAGAAATTCGCTTGCAGCGTGGTGCTGAAAGGCGCTTCCAGCCTGTGCGCCACGCGCGGCGGAAAGTTATATGTAAACCGAACCGGCAACCCCGGCATGAGCAGCGCGGGCATGGGCGACGTGCTGACCGGCATGATCGCCGCCTTCATCGCGCAGGGAATGAGCGCGGATGCTGCGCTGCTGCTGGCGGTGCACCTGCACGGCGCGGCGGGCGACGCGCTGGCACAGCAACAGGCCGCCATCGGCATGACCGCGACGGAAGTGACCGAGTGGGCGCGCTGGCTGCTGAATCAATGGATGCAACCTCGTAGCCCGCATGAAGCGTAGCGCAATGCGGGGGGAAACCTGTATCTCCGCATTGCTTCCCGCATTCCACTTCGTTACATGCGGGCTACTTAAACCGAGGGGGACAAACCGTGGTGCATTACCGCCGCAATCAACTGCCAGGAGCAACCTATTTCTTTACCGCAACGCTGGCCGACCGGCAATCTCACGCGCTTACCGAAAACATCGAGCCTCTGCGTGCGGCGTTTCAATGCGTGATGGGCAAGCATCCTTTTGAAATCGTGGCAATGGTGGTATTGCCGGAACACCTGCACGCGATCTGGACGCTGCCGCCAGACGATGCCGACTCTACCGGGCGCTGGCGCGCAATCAAGTCAGGATTTACCCGCGACCTGATCCGCGCAGGAGTAAATTTGACGCGCAACGCCAAAGGCGAATACAACCTGTGGCAACGGCGATTCTGGGAGCATACCCTGCGCGACGATAACGACCTGGCGCGGCATGTGGATTACATTCACTACAACCCGGTCAAACACGGCCTCGTGTCGCGCGTATCGGCATGGCCTCATTCATCGTTTCACCGTTACGTGCGCAAAGGCATGCTGCCCGAAGATTGGGCGGGAGAAATGAGCGAAGCCGTGGATGAAAAATACGGCGAACCGGAACCCTTCAAATAAACCCCGTAGCCCGCATGAAGCGTAGCGTAATGCGGGGAAGAAGCCGATGGCCGCCACATTACTTCCCGGATTCCGCTACGCTTCATCCGGGCTACGGGCTGTTTGCTTTCATTTGACCTGTATAAGTTAGAATCGGTCACCTTAGATAGAACTCTACCCTCACATCCTTATATGGCCACTCCTATCGACATCCGCGAAGAAGCGGGCGTGCGCACTTTGCACTTCGGTTCCGAATGGATCCAGGGCGCAATGCGCATCGCGCGGCCGTGGAACCTGGAGCTGGAATACACGCGCGAGATGATGGCCGCGCTGCTGCTGCGCGATGCGCCGCGCAAGGTGCTGCTGATCGGCCTCGGCGCGGCTTCGCTGACCAAGTTCCTGTATCGCCACTATCCGCTGGCGCATCTCACCGTGGTGGAGATCGAGCCAGCCGTGGTCGCTGCCGCGCGGCAATTCTTCAAGCTGCCGGAAGACCCGAAGCGGCTCAATATCGTCATCGGCGACGGCGCGGAATACATGCTGGGCAGCAACAGGAAATTCGATCTGATTCTGGTGGATGGCTTTAATGAAAAAGCGCGCGCAGGCGCGCTGGAGACATTGCCGTTCTATCAGGCTTGCCGCGGCCGCCTGGGCGACGACGGGGTGCTGGCGGTGAATCTGCTGACACGCAGCCGCAGTTTCAAGCGAACTACCGCCCACATCGCGGAGGCATTCGAGGATCGCGCGTTGCTGCTTCCGTCGTGCGAAAGCGGCAATGCCATCGCCTTTGCGGCGGCGGGCAATCCGATCGAGTTATCCTTCGCCGACCTGAAGGAATCCGCGCTGGCATTGAAGGAGCAAACCGGGCTCTACCTGCTGCCGACCCTGGTGCGGCTCGCGCAAGCCAAAACCTGCCTTAACGACAAGCTGATGCTGTAACTCCCCCTTCGTTTTAGCGTGAAACTCGCGCAGCAACGCGAAGTCCATTCGCCTATTGCTGTGACCGCAAAATGCGGGCAAGCTCCGCCATTCTCGTCGAACTCTGAGGCCCGGCCTGCTTTTCCGGTTCCGGCTGGCCCGGCTCAAGATTATCGCGCTTGCAAATAAGAATAATTCTTGTTAACATTATCGCCAAGTTGTTATATTGTCATTGAACAACGCTTATCCAATTTACAATCAAGGAGATAATCATGCGCAAGAACTCTGTGTTTACCTTATTGCTGGGAGCTTTTCTGAGCCTGCCCGCTTTCGCCGACGAAGTGGTGGTGTATTCGGCGCGCATCGAGCAACTCATCAAACCGATGTTCGATGCCTATACCAAGGAAACCGGCGTACAGGTGAAATTCATCACCGACAAGGAGGGCCCGCTGATGGAGCGCCTCAAGGCCGAAGGGGCGAATACGCCGGCCGATATGCTGATCACGGTGGATGCCGGCAATCTGTGGCACGCAGCAAACGAGGGGCTGCTCAGGCCGGTCGCCTCGAAAACGCTGGAAGCCAATGTCCCGGCTCATCTGCGCGACCCGCAAAACCACTGGTTCGGGCTTTCCGTGCGCGCCCGCACCATCGTCTTCAACACGCAAAAACTCAAGCCGTCCGACCTGTCCACCTATGAGGATCTGGCCGACCCGAAATGGAAGGGCAGACTTTGCATGCGCACCTCGAAAAAGGTCTACAACCAGTCGCTGGTGGCGATGCTGATCGCCGAGCACGGCGAGGCGAAGGCCGAGCAGATCGTGCGCGGCTGGGTGGCCAACCTCGCCACCGATACCTTCCCCGACGACACCAAGATGATGGAAGCGATCGCCGCCGGGCAATGCGATGTGGGCATGGGCAACACTTACTACTATGGCCGCTTGATGGAGAAGAAGCCCGCCCTGCCGCTCGCCCTGTTCTGGCCCAACCAGCAAGGCAGCGGCGTACACGTCAACATTTCCGGCGCCGGCATCGCCAAACATGCCAAACACGAAAAAGAAGCGATCCGCCTGCTGGAGTGGCTGTCTTCCGCGAAGGCGCAGAACATGTTTGCCGACGTGAACATGGAGTACCCCGCCAACCCCGGCGTCAAGGCCGACCCGGCTGTGGCCAAATGGGGGGATTTCAAGCACAACCCGATCAACGTCGCCAAGGCCGGCGAACTGCAGGCGGCTGCGGTGAAGCTGATGGATCGCGCCGGCTACAAATAAGCGGATGAACCCGGCGAGCACCGCCCCTATCGCAACAGCACCCTTGCCGGGTGCTTTTGCCCGTTTCCGTCCGGACGGGTGGCGGCTCATCGCCTTCGGTGTTGCCGTTCTCGTCGTCGTGCCGCTGCTGGTGGTGTTTTCCTCGCTGCTGTCGCCGGAGGAGGAAATCTGGGCGCATCTCGCCGAACACGTGCTGCCGGGGTTGCTGCTCAACACCTTCTGGCTGGTGCTGGGTGTGGCCGCAGGCACCGTTGTTCTCGGCGTGAGCCTGGCCTGGCTCGCCGCCGTGTGTGAATTTCCCGGCAGGCGCTTTTTTGCCTGGGCGATGCTGCTGCCGATGGCTCTGCCCGCCTATGTGAGTGCCTTCGTGTTCGTCGGCCTGCTGGACTTCACCGGCCCGGTGCAAACATGGCTGCGCGAAATCTTCGGCGCAAATATCTGGTTTCCGCGCATCCGCTCCACCGGTGGCGTGATTGCCGTGATGTCGCTCACCCTCTATCCCTATGTTTACCTGCTGGCGAAAAACGCCTTCGCCACCCAGGGCAAGCGCGCGCTGGAAGCGGCCCAGTCCCTCGGCCACAGCCGCGTCAGCGGCTTCTTCCGCGTGGCGCTGCCGATGGCGCGCCCGTGGATCGCAGGCGGCATGATGCTGGCGCTGATGGAAACCCTGGCCGACTTCGGCACCGTTTCGGTGTTCAACTACGACACCTTCACCACCGCCATCTACAAGGCCTGGTTCGGCCTCTTCTCGCTTTCCGCCGCCTCCCAGCTCGCCTCGCTGCTGATCGTGATCGTGTTCGCGGTGCTGCTTGTCGAGCAACTTTCGCGCTCGCGGATGCGCTATACGCAGGCGGGCAAGCACGCGCAGGACAAGGACCGCATCGTGCTGACGCGCGGCGCGGCCCGGCTTGCCTCCGTCTACTGCACGCTGGTGCTGGGGGTCGCCTTCCTGATCCCGGTGGCGCAACTGGCGCTGTGGTCGTGGCAGGTTTTCGGGCAGGACTTCGACTCTCGCTACCTCGAATTCCTGTGGCACTCGCTCGCGCTGTCGGGTATTGCCGCGCTGCTCACCGCCGCCTGTGCTTTGCTGCTCGCCTATGCGAAACGGTATCACCGCGACCCCTGGACTGCCGGCGCGGTGCGCATCGCCACGCTCGGTTATGCCCTGCCGGGGCCGGTGCTGGCGGTCGGCATCTTCGTGGCGCTCGCGTGGCTGGACAACTTTCTGGCCGCAAACCTGAAAGAACACTTGCGCATCGAAACCGGGCTGCTGTTGCAGGGCACGCTGCTGGTCATGCTGCCCGCTTACCTGGTGCGCTTTCTGGCGGCCGGCTACCATCCGGTCGATAGCGCCATGCAACGCCTGACGCGCTCGATCGACGAGGCTTCGCGCAGCCTCGGCGTGGGCGGCATGACCATGCTGCGCCGCGTGCATCTGCCGGTGCTGCGCGGCGGGCTGCTGACCGGGCTGGTGCTGGTCTTCATGGATGTCATGAAGGAAATGCCGATCACCCTCATGACCCGCCCCTTCGGATGGGATACACTGGCCGTGCGCATTTTCGAGATGACCTCGGAAGGCGAATGGGAGCGTGCCGCCCTGCCCGCCGTGGCGCTGGTGGCGGCAGGCCTCATCCCGATATTTTTTGTAGCCCGCCATGCAGACATCCAACGCTGACATACTGCTCGAACTGGATGGCATCCACCATGCCTACGGCGACCATCCTGTGGTGAGCGATCTCTCGCTGCAACTCGCCCGCGGCCATATCGGCTGCCTGCTCGGCCCCTCCGGCTGCGGCAAGACCACCGTGCTGCGCCTGATCGCCGGCTTCGAGAACGTGCGAGAAGGCGAAATCAGAATCAACGGCAGCGCGGTCAGCCGCAAGGGCTGGGCGCTGCCGCCGGAAAAACGCCAGGTGGGCATGGTGTTCCAGGATTACGCCCTGTTTCCCCACCTCACCCTGGCCGATAACGTCGGCTTCGGGCTCCATCGCCTGCCCGCCCGCGACAGGAAAGAACGGGTCGATCACCTGCTCGACGTGGTGGGGCTTGCCGCGGATCACAAAAAATATCCGCACGAACTCTCCGGCGGCCAGCAGCAGCGGGTTGCGCTGGCGCGCGCGCTGGCTCCGCAGCCCGCACTGCTGCTGCTCGACGAGCCGTTTTCCAATCTCGATGTCGACCTGCGCGAACGCCTGTCGCAGGAAGTGCGCGAGATTCTCAAGAGCCAGAACGCCACAGCCATCCTGGTGACGCACGACCAGCACGAAGCCTTCGCCATGGCCGACGAGATCGGCGTGATGCATCAGGGGAAATTGCAGCAGTGGGACAGCGCCTACAACATTTACCACCGCCCCGCCAACCGCTTCGTCGCCGATTTCGTGGGACGCGGCGTGCTGCTGCCCGGCACCGTGCTGAACCCGCGCGAAGTGGAAACCGCGCTGGGTGTGCTGCCCTGCCTGGCGCCGGAAGGCAGCGCTGCGGGCAGCCCGGTTGACATCCTGCTGCGGCCCGACGACATCGTGCACGACGACAGCGGCCCGCTGTTCGCCGAAGTCCTGCACAAGGCGTTTCGCGGCGCCGACATCGTCTACACTCTGGGGCTGGATGGCGGCGCGCGCGTGTTGTCCCTGGTGCCCAGCCACCACAACCATGCGCTGGGCGACAAGATCGGCATCCGCCTCGACATCGACCACGTGGTGGCGTTTCCGCGCTGATGCGGTGCAACCCCTGAATGGAGAAGAGGCCCCCGGATTCCGCCCGCGCTGCATCCGGGCTTGTGTTGGGAAACATAGGGTATGCAGCGTGAAACTGTCCCCAATGCTGCGGTTGCTCCATCAAGCAAGCGAGGTGTTAGAACGAAGTAAACGACCACGTTCGTAGAACGTGGTTTTACCCAATGCCCGATAGGCCGCGCCCCATATCGCTTAACGTCAGCCGACTGCCCGATACCATAGCATCGACGGCAGCCAGCAGGCTGGTCAGACGTTTTGCGTGAATTCCCGGAATGTCGGCAGAAAGAATGTGGTGTAGGATAGCAATCGCATGCATGGCATGCTCTCCTTCGCAGTTTGGTCGCTACAAAAGAGACACTACACATCAACACCTTAACCTGCCACGGCCAAACAAGAACGAAAGAAAATCGACATGCCATTCTTCACCGTCCACCTCTTTGCATCGCTAACACGGAAAATTGACCCGCACTATTGTCGAGCATGTTTTTGCAAGTACTCCATACTGAAAAACTTGCTGCGCGCGCTGGCGCTCGCCATGTGCTTTGTCTCTCCAGCCATGGCTGCTTTGCCATCGTGTGATGGGCCATTTTTTGTCGATGCGATTGCAGAGTCGGCTTGGACAAATATCGACTTATCCCCCGCATCAGGCACGAGCGGCATCAAACAGGCGTTTGCCACGGCGCGCGATACTTATCCCGTCCAACCGGTGCGGATACGTCTTGCGCCGGGCATCTATGAAGATGATGTGGGCGCGGAAATTTACGCGCAGCGATTATTGCGCTCGGCAACCAATCCGATCTATTTGCAGGCCGTCGATCCGGCGCCGGATGCAACACGGATTGGACACGGGATCAATCTTCTGGGTGTGAGTTACATCGCGATCGAGGGAGTTACCATCGGGCCGGCGACAGTGGGCGCATGGAACGGATCAGTACATGCTGCGCCACTGCCACTCTCGGCGACGGCGGGCATCCATGTGTCCGGCGCTGCCATCAACGGGAGTGCCAATGCCAATTCCGGCGGAACCCTCAACACCGCGATCTATGGGCAATACGAGCCCTCGCACCATATCCTGATCCGCTCGGTCACCATCCAGAATCTTTTTGATCCGACCGATTTTGACGCGGAGACCGCTGAGGGTTACGGCTCCGACGGCATCAAGTTCAATCAAGCCGAAGATGTCTGGGTCGTCGACACCAGCATCAGCCAGACCACCCGCCACGGCATCGACAACGTCGGCGTGCACCGCGCGGCGTTCTGCCGCAATGTCATCGCCCGCAACGGCGGCGGCCTGGGCATCGAAGCCAAGGGCGGCTCGACGGATGTGCTGTATGACAGCAATGTTTTTTATCGCGTGCGCCGGGTCGAATTGGGCGGCGAGAGCACCGACGCCACCTATTATTTTTCGCTCGATGGCAGGTGGGATTACGAGGCGCTCGGCACTGTCGCGCGCAACAACCTGATTATCGACCCGCGCGAAGCCGCTCTGGAATTTTCCGGTTGCGCCAACTGCTTTGCGATTGGCAACTCGGTTTACTACAAATCCGCTTATGTGCCGCCGCTGAATGGCGTCGAGGCGGCTGGCGGCGATGCCATTCGCATCCATGGCAGCATAATCCTGGGTGCCGCCGATGGTGCAGGCAACGATTGTCAGACATGGGATCCCGGCAGCAATGATTATGTGGCCATCGATCCGTGCTGGGGTGTCGGAGCCACCGAGCCGGCGCCGATCAATCGCGTGTTGGCCACTACCAATGCCACCGTGCAAAACAATCTGCTTGCATCAGCAGGCGGGCACTTGGGCCGCAGTTACGGCGGTACCACAGTGGCGTGTCCGCTGAATGTGGTTGATGGCGACACCACGCTGCTGTTCGCGGCCAACTATTGGTGGAATGGCGCCAGCGCGTTGCCAGGCGAGGGGTGTTCGACGCTTCCCGATGATACGGCGTCGATTGGAACGGGCGGAGAAACAACGGCATCACCACAGCTTGCGGAGGAATTTCTCGACACGACATCCTTGGCCACATTGGCACAAACTGCATCCCTGGCACTAACCCCCGCATCAAACAGCCCCTTGGCGGGGCGCGCCCTGACGCATGCGTTGGCCGGAACGATGGATGCCATACAACAAACTCGCGCTTACGCACCAACCATAGGTGCAATCGAAGCAAATGGCCAGGATGCCGGAACGGCAGATATGGCGATCGAGTTCTACAAAGCAGACATCAACCACTACTTCATGACCGCCTACTCCGACGAAGCCACCTCGCTCGACAACAACCCCGCCTGGGACTGGGTGCGTACCGGCAAGACTTACAACATCTGGCTAACGCAGGGCTCTGCCCCCTCCAACGCTTCTCCGGTGTGCCGCTTCTATGGCGTGTTTGCCAACGGCACGGTGGGCTCGCATTTCTATACCATAGACACCGGCGAATGCGAATACGTCAAGAGCCGCACCGACTGGGGCTGGAGCTACGAGGGCTACGCCTTCTACGCGGTCAAGCCGGCAGGAGGCGTCTGTTCTTCCGGCACCTCACCGGTCTACCGGGTATACAACAACGGCATGGGCGGCGCTCCCAACCACCGCTACATGACCAGCCAGAGCGTGGTAGACACCATGGTGGCGCAGGGTTGGGTATCGGAAGGATTGGCGTTTTGCGGTGCCTCTACCGCCAATTATTCAACTGTTGCTTGGGATTGAGCATACAGCGGCACGTTAACAGCAAACGGCTGCGGCAGCTCTACCCCAGCAGAAACTCCTGGCGAAGGAGTATTCGGTATAGCAATCCGGAATGGTGAAATCACGGGAGAGTAGTAATGTCCGCTTTCATCCAAGCAGAAATGCCCGGTGTTAATTAGACTCGCCCCTGTTAAAAACAGCGGCGGAAATTTTGAAAATGTACAAACTCATGAGCCAGGCAGAAGAAAGGGCAAAAGGAGCAAACACCGAGGCAATTGTTATCATCGCCCGCAAGCTGCTTTGTATCGCATTTTCCAGTGAACTTCCAAACAATCCCTTGGCCCGAATAAACTCGGATTTCAGGTTTGTAAAAAGCCATAGTATCTACGAAGCTAAAACCCGGATTGCGCGAACTTCGGTTTGGACAGCGCCGGGTTCTGCGCAAAATAGCGTTTGATGCCGCCCAGGATCGCGCCGGCGATTTTCATCTGGTAGTCCTCGTCGTTCAGGCGGCGCTCTTCGCTGGGGTTGCTGATAAAGGCGGTTTCGACCAGGATGGACGGTATGTCCGGCGATTTCAGCACGGCGAAGCCGGCCTGCTCGACCTGGCCGCGATGCAGGTCGTTGATGCCGCCCAGTTCGCCCAGCACATGCTTGGCCAGTTTCATGCTGTCGTTGATGGTGGCGGTCTGCGACAGGTCGAGCAGGGTGCGCGCCAGGTGCGGGTCTTTCACCGCGATATTCACGCCGCCGATCAGATCCGCTTCGTTTTCCTTTTTCGCCAGCCAGCGCGCTGCCGCGCTGGTCGCGCCGTGTTCGGAGAGCGCAAACACCGATGAGCCGCGCGCGTCCGGCTTGATGAAGGCATCGGCGTGAATGGAAATGAACAGATCCGCGTTCACCTTGCGCGCTTTGGCGACGCGCCCGACGAGCGGGATGAAATAGTCACCGTCGCGGATCAGCACACCGCGCATGTCCGGTATGTCATCCATCAAGGCTTTCACTTTGCGCGCAATCGCCAGCGTGACATTTTTCTCGCGCGAGCCGTTTCTGCCGATCGCGCCAGGGTCTTCGCCACCGTGCCCAGCGTCGATCGCGATAACCAGAGTGCGGGCGCGCAACTCGGGCAAGGTGGGCGTTGCTGCTTCCGCCGCAGGCAAGCCCGCCTTTGCTGCGCCCTGAGCCGACGTCGGCGCTTGCGCCTCTTCTGCCTGCGGCGCGGTTGGCGCTGGCGCGCTGGCTGCTTCCGCAGACGAAGGCTTGCGCTGTTCGAGCAGGGCCATCAGCGGGTCGGGCGGCTGTGCCGGGTACACATCCAGCACCAGGCGATAGCCATATTCGCCGACCGGCTTGAGCGCGAACAACTGCGGCTTGACCTCGGTCTTCAGATCGAGCACCAGGCGCACCACGCCGGGTTTGAAACGGCCCACGCGCAGGCTCCTGATGTAGGGGTCATTAGCGCCGACCAGCCCGGACAGGCCGTGGAGCGTGTCGCCGGGCTCGACATCTTCCAGGTCGATGACCAGGCGCTCCGGATCGCTCAGGATGAACATGTTGTGGCGGATGGCCTGTTTCGATTCCAGCGTCAGGCGCGTGTAGTCCTGCGCCGGCCAGACACGCGCCGCGCTCACGGCTATCGCGGCGTGAGCCTGCGGCAGCCAGCAGAGAATCAGGAATGTTGCGAGTCTTACAACTGTTCCAGGCATCGCTTGCCCATTTCCGTATTGGCGCGGATTTCCGCTTGGCGGCCTTGCGGCAGAATCTCTAACATGATTTCCATATCGGCACGTGGCAGAAAATCTTGCGCCTTGTCCGGCCATTCGATTAAAAAGATGTTTTGCCCGTCGAATTCGTCGCGAAAACCAGCAGCTTCCCATTCTTCTTCGTCGTGCAGGCGGTACAAATCGAAGTGACGCAAGTCCATCCCGGCTGCACGGTATGGTTCGAGCAGCGTGTAAGTGGGGCTCTTCACCCTGCCGGTGTAACCCAGCGCATTCAACATGCCGCGCACCAGCGTGGTCTTGCCCGCGCCGAGATCCCCGCGCAGATAGACCACCATGCCGGGATCGAGTTGCGCGGCGAGGCGTTGCGCCAGCGCAAGGGTCGCGTTTTCATCGGTGAGGAAGATGTTGATTCGGCTATCATCCGGACTATGCAAAACGAAATTCCTCATTCGATTGATTACGGTGCGCTCGCCGCGCTGATACGCGCTTGGGCGCACGAACTCGGCTTCCAGGCCGTGGGCATCAGCAACGCCGATCTTTCGGCGGCGGAAGCAGGCCTGCTGGAATGGCTCGCGCTCGGCATGCACGGCGAGATGGATTATATGGCAAAACATGGCTGCAAACGCAGCCGCCCGGCGGAACTGCTGCCCGGCACGCTGCGCGTGATTTCGCTGCGCATGAACAATATGCCGCCCGCTGCGCGCGACAGTTGGGCGGTGCTCGCGGAGGGCGGACGCGCCTTCGTTTCGCGCTATGCGCTGGGGCGCGACTACCACAAGGTGATGCGCAACCGTCTGGCGAAGCTGGCCGAGAAAATCCGCGCCGAAGTCGCCGAATTTGAAGCACGAGTTTTTACCGACAGTGCGCCGGTCATGGAAAAGGAGCTGGCGCGCAAGGCCGGGTTAGGGTGGCGCGGCAAGCACTCCCTGCTGCTGTCGCGCGCGCACGGCTCGCGCTTCTGCCTGGGCGAAATTTACGTGAACCTGCCGCTGCCGGTCGATGAGCCGGAGCAGGAACATTGCGGCACCTGCACGCGCTGCATGGCCATCTGCCCGACGCAGGCCATCGTCGCACCGTATCGCGTCGATGCGCGCCGCTGCATTTCCTACCTGACCATCGAGCTCAAGGGCAGCATTCCCGTCGAGCTGCGCCCGCTGGTCGGCAACCGCATCTACGGTTGCGACGACTGCCAGTTGATCTGCCCGTGGAACCGTTTTGCGCAGGCCAGCGCCGATCCGGATTTTGCGGTGCGGCACGGGCTGGACGATGCGGGATTGATTGAGTTGTTCGCGTGGGACGAAGCCGAATTCGCCAGCAAGCTGGCCGGCACCGCGATCTATCGCATCGGTCACGAACAGTGGCTGCGCAACCTCGCCGTGGCCTTGGGCAACGCACCACAGAGCGCCGCTGTGATTGCAGCCTTGCAATCGCGTGCGGAGCATCCTGCGGAGCTGGTGCGCGAGCATGTGGCCTGGGCATTGGCACACCAGCTCAGTAAATAAACCGCTCGCGCAATTCTTCCAGATTCAGTTCGCACAGAATCTGCTCCAGCCTCTGTCGCGCGCTTTTTTTCGATGCATCCGTGCGGCGGCCGATGATGAGCTCGTTTTTCATCGAGTGCTCCCAGCCGACCAGCTCAGTCACCGTCACCTGGTAGCCGTGCGACTCCAGCAACAGGCAGCGCAGCACGTTGGCGAGGTGGCTGCCGAACTCGCGGGTGTGGATCGGATGGCGCCAGATTTCCGAGAGCGGGGTTTTGCCGAACGACTGGTTCTTGTGGCGGTTCAATGCGGCTGCAACCTCGGCCTGGCAGCAGGGGATCAGCACGATGAATTGCGCCCGCTTGTGCAGCGCAAACTTGATCGCATCGTCGGTGGCGGTGTTGCAGGCGTGCAGCGCGGTGACGATATCGACCCGCTCCGGCAGTTGCGGCGAGCCGATGGATTCCTCCACCGACAGATTCAGGAACGACATGCGCGCAAAGCCCAGCCTTGCGGCCAATTCGCGGGATTTTTCGACCAGCGCCTCGCGGGTCTCGATGCCGTAAACCTGCCCGGCCTCACGCGCCTTCAGAAATAAATCGTAGAGGATGAAGCCGAGGTAGGACTTGCCCGCGCCGTGATCCACCAGCGTCAGGTCTTGCCTGTCCGCAAGCACTTCATCGAGCAACGGCTCAATGAAACGATATAAATGGTAAACCTGCTTCAGCTTGCGACGGCTGTCCTGGTTGAGCTTGCCGTCGCGCGTCAGGATGTGCAGTTCCTTGAGCAGTTCGACGGACTGGCCGGGTCTGATTTCCGGGGGAGAATTCATGGTGTTCGTTTTAACCTATAAACTTTGATTCTGTCCACAAATTACACAATTCGTGACGCTCAACTCCCATAAAATATTATTGAAGCGATGTTGACATGCGGCTTCCCCATGCATATAGTTGCGAATGATTCTCATTGATAAAATGTCAACAAGATATGATATGCTTTGCCGTCATATGGTTCCGGCACGCACGCCCAGCCAAGCTCCTGCGGTATCGGATAAACGGCACTGTCTTCGCCTTTTTGTAATAGCACCACCCCCTGTAGCCATTAACGATGAAAGGAAATAACAAAATGACGCAAGCCAGAAACGTATCTACCGGAAAGGATAAAACCATGCCGCATCGCTCCCGCGACACCTTGAAACGAACCTGCTTCGTTTCTTTCGGCCTGCTGCTTGCGGCCGCCGCCCCATCTGCCCTCGCTTTCCAGCCGCTGATCACCGACGACACCGGCACGCAGGGCGCGGGTGGTAACCAGCTCGAATTCTCCGTCAACCGAGACCGCGCGCGTTCCGAAGGCGAATCCGTCCGTGTCACCTCGCTGCCGGTGGTTTACACGCGCGGCATCACCGACAGCATCGATGCATTCGTCGGGGCGAATTACACGCGCATCCGCTCAAGCATCCCGGAACTCGATGCGAGCGGCGGCGGCAATCCGTCGTTCGGGGTCAAGTGGCGCTTTTACGAAAACGAGGAAAGCAAAACCAGTCTCGGCATCAAGCCCGAGATTGTCCTGCCGGTCAGTTCCGGTAGGGAAAACGAAGGGCTGGGCACAGGCAAAACTTCCTACGGATTAACGCTGATCCTGACGCAGGAAACCGGCTTCGGCGCAGTTCATGCCAACCTCTTCGCCGGTCGCGACCGCTTCCGCGATACAGTCGGTTCGGATGCAACGATCACGCGCGCCTCGATCGCTCCCGTCTGGGATGTCGCCGAGGGCTGGAAGCTGGCGCTGGACATCGGCATCGAATCGGAAAGGGCCGACGGCGACAGCACGCGCACCGACTTCGCCGAAATCGGCGCGATCTACTCGCCCAGCGATAACCTCGAATTTGCGTTCGGCCTGATCCGCGCGAACGACGACGCAGAACCGGGCACCGGAACGACTTCCGCAACTGCCGGCGTGACCTGGCGCTTCAAGTAAGCCGTGCCCGGCAGCGGTTAACTTGAGGCTCGCGTAGCGAGACCGCGTCCCTCTCTCCCGCAAGCGGGAAGAGCTATGAGAGAGGGGAGCGGGCATGGCGAGTTTCATAATCTGTGGTGGCTGCTCGCCATGCCCGTTACGCTGCTGCCGAAAACGCTTCGTCGAAGGCCTGCACGAATCTCGGCAGTTCGTTTTCCGGCAGCCGGTTGATTCCCGCCGCGCCTTTCCTGCCGCCGCCGGTGGCGAAACGCGAGCATAAAACGTCGGCGCCGCTGCCGACGGATTGCGGGGCGCGCACGCTGACCACGAAAGCGCCGTCACCGCGCTGGGTCAGGACGGCATGTGCGCGATCCGGAGCGGCGCTGGCAAGGATGTTGCCGAAAGCGCCGCTCACGCGGCGGCTCCAAGGTTTGGCGGGAAGAATATAAATCGTGCCGCTTGCCGTGTCATGCTCCGGGCGTATGGCGCGCGCGAGCGCCATGTCCTCGGCGTAGCCCTGTTTCAGAATTTCGAATATCCCGTTCTCGTTGATGAACACGAACGGGTTTTTGAACTGGTGCAGGATGCGGTACAGCTCCGCCGGATGGAAATTCAAGTCCTCCACGGCCTCCCCGTAGCTGTTGTAGTTGAGGCACTCGCCCAGTTCGCGCAACGTGGCGAGTTGCTGCGGTTTGAGGCCGAGCGGCTGGGCGGCCAGGCAGGCCGCTTCGTGCAGGTTGTCGCCGAACGCGCCGATGACTGCCCAGATCAGGTGTTTGCCTTCCAGGTAACGGTTGACCAGCAGGCTGGTGCAGACATCCGGGCTGGTGTCGATCGTCGCGTTCAAGTTGGGATGCACGGGAATATCCTTTGCGACATGGTGGTCGAAATAGCCGACCTTCACCCCCTTGTCGAGCAACGCGAGCAGCGCAGCGCGGTTTTTGTCCAGCGCCAGATCGAGCACCATCACCTCGTCGCCGGGGCCGGCTTCCACGTAACGCAGCAGATCGCTATCGCGCTTGGTGCCTGTGACAAGGTTGTTGGCGGCCGGAAAGGCCAGGCGCAACTGATGCAGCGCGCAGACGCCATCAGCATCGCCGTTGAAAACATCGTAATTCATCGTGGTCGATCCAAAAATGCGGGGGCGGGATTCTAGCCGATTCGCGCGGAGCCCATTGCGCGAAAGAGGTGAAGCTGGCCGGTAAGCCGGGTTCTGTCGTGGACAGTCATTCCTCTAGGCGTTTCGTTACCTGACGCTCAAGCAACCTACCCGCTGGCGACGCGAGCAACGTCATGGCCAGCCTATTTGGTCTTGCTCCGGATGGGGTTTACCCTGCCGCTGATGTTGCCACCAGCGCGGTGAGCTCTTACCTCGCCATTTCAACCTTACCTGTACTGCTCGCGCAGCCATCGGCGGTGTCATTTTAGCTCCGGCATAACCTTAGGGTCATGCCCTCGACGCCAAAAAGGGAACTTGACGGTTGGCAGGCATAACCCGAAGGTTACCCTGCGCTGAAACTCCGCTCAGCTCCGTTTTCTGTGGCACTTTCCATCGCCTCACGGCGTCCGGTCGTTAACCGGCATCCTGCTCTGCGGAGCCCGGACTTTCCTCCCCGTCCTTGCGGACGCGGCGACTGTCTAGCCAGCTTCGATATGAAGTTTAACACCGCGCAACTTTAAAAACCGTAATTCAAGCCACAGAGAACACAGAGATGAAGCAAGTAGCGGGGATCAATATGGCAGCGTTCGGCTTCTTTCCCGCATTTCGCTGCGCTTCATGCGTGCTACGGCACTGCGGAGCCCGGACTTTGGTTACGACATAACTTGCTACGCAAGTGAGTCTTCACCGCAACAAGCCCGCTGGCGCGGTCGTGTTGTCCTCCCCGCACTTGTGTGCGCGGCGACTGCCTGGCCAGCTTCGGTGTGAAGTTTATCACGGCAAGGTTGAGAAAGCCGCCTGCGTAGGCAACAAAAATGTAGGGTCAATAAGCGTAGCGCATTGCACCCTTTCATTCGGCGCAATGCCCGTTGGCTATTGCGCCCTACGATAAATGGAATTTGGAAACGGAATTACAAAAACGCAGCATGCCGCCTTTGATTTACAATCCATCCTATCCATCAGCCGGAATACACCATGCAACAGCTTACCCTCACCCGCCCCGACGACTGGCATCTGCATCTGCGCGACGGGGCATTGATGCGGTCGGTGCTGCCGGACACTGCGCGGCAATTCGGCCGCGCCATCGTGATGCCGAACCTCAAACCGCCGGTGACCACCACCAGCCAGGCGCTGGCTTACCGCACGCGCATTGTCGCGATGTTGCCGCCAAGTTCAAGATTTCGGCCGTTGATGACGCTGTATCTCACCGACAACACCACGGCGAAGGAAATAGAGCGCGCCAAAGCCAGCGGCGCGGTGCATGCGGTCAAGCTGTATCCGGCGGGAGCGACCACCAACTCCGACGCGGGTGTGACGGATATCCGCAAGGCCTATCCGGCGCTGGAGGAGATGCAGCGTTGCGGGATGCCGCTGCTGGTGCATGGCGAAGTCACCGACCCCGCAGTGGACATATTCGACCGCGAGGCGGTATTCCTCGAGCGCGTAATGATCCCGCTGCTGCGCGACTTGCCGCAACTGCGCGTGGTGTTCGAGCACATCACCACGCGCGACGCGGCGCAGTTTGTCACGGATGCGCCGGACAGCATCGCGGCGACCATCACCGCGCATCACCTGTTGTACAACCGCAATGCACTGCTGGCCGGCGGCATACGCCCGCACTACTATTGCCTGCCGGTGCTCAAGCGCGAGGTGCATCGCGAGGCTCTGGGCAAGGCGGCAATCAGCGGCAACCCGAAATTTTTCCTCGGCACCGACAGCGCGCCGCACGCGCAACACACCAAGGAAACGGCCTGCGGCTGCGCCGGCTGCTACACCGCGCACGCCGCCATCGAGCTGTATGCCGAAGCGTTCGAGCAGCTTGGCGCGCTGGACAGGCTGGAGGGCTTCGCCAGCTTCCACGGCGCGGATTTTTACCGGCTGCCGCGCAACACCGCCAAGATCACGCTGCGCAAGGAAAGCTGGCAGGTGCCGGATAGCCTCGCGTTCGGCGAGAATCGCCTGGTGCCGCTGCGCGCCGGCGAATCGATTGCATGGAAAATGGTTGGCTGAGATGAAGGCAACAGAAACACCCGGCGAGATATTCCGCGCCAAAATCAATCTGGAAACCTCGAAAATTGCCTGGAAAGAATTGCAGCGTTTTTTTGCCGGTGGCAAGGCATGGATGGCCTCAGCCGACCTGGATCTGGTCGATGTCGCATTCCAGATGTCCAAAGACAACGTGGAGCAAATCCGGCAATGGGCGGTGGCGGGCAAGCTGGCGCTGGTACCGGATGAGCAGGCGCGAAAATGGATCGAGGCAGATGCGCTGGTATGGGCGGTGGTGGTCAGCCCGTGGGTGCTGGTGCAGCCGGTGGCCAAGCTGCACTAAGAAACTGCCTTCAGAATGGCTGTCTCATTGCGCAATATGAAATTAAATTAAATTAATCGCTGGCCAGAAGGCGATATAATAAGAACCGGATTGTTTTTCGCGCTAGCCACGATGACAGCAAAAACTCAAAGCAGCCAAAGAATACTCGTTATAGGTGCGGGCCGCGGCGGCACAGCGATGCTCGATCTTTTTCTCGAAGATCAACAAATCAATATTGCCGGTATTATCGACACTGACCCGCAGGCTCCAGCGCTGGCAATTGCGAAGAAACGCGGCATCCAGAATTTCACCGATCTTGCCGAAGCGATCGAGGAAAGCCGCCCTTGCATTGCTTTCAACCTGACAGGCGATATTAGTGTCACCGCCTACGCCGAAGCTCAACTGGGCAATGCGAATGTCATTGGCGGTTTCCAGGCACTCTTCATCTGGAACATACTGACGCGCCTCAAACGATCGGAAGAAGGGCTTCGCATCGCCGCCACCGCCTTCGAGTCTCAGGATGTCATAGCGGTTACCGATACCAATGGCGTAATCCTGCGGGTCAACCGCGCCTTTGCCGAGATCACCGGCTACACGGAAGAGGAAGCGGTTGGACAGACACATGAACTGCTCAAGTCTGAGCGCCATGATGCGGCCTTTTATTCCGCGATGTGGGAGAGCATCAAACACACCAGCGCATGGAACGGTGAAATCTGGAGCCTGCGAAAAAACGGGGAAATATATCCGGGGCGGCTTTCCATTACTGCGGTGAAAGGAAATGCCGGAGAGATCACCCACCACGTTGCCACTTTGCACGACATAACGGCACGCAAGGCGGCGGAAGCGGAAATCAAGACCTTGGGGTTCTACGACAGCCTCACTGGCCTACCCAACCGGCGGCTTCTATTGGATCGCCTCAAGCATGCATTGGCTTCCAGCACACGCAGTGGCCGGGAAGCTGCTCTACTGTTCATTGACCTGGACGATTTCAAGACCATCAACGATTCTCTCGGTCATGCCACCGGCGATATGCTGTTACAACAGGTGGCGCAACGCCTGACATCCTGCGTGCGCGAAGGAGACACCGTCGCCCGATTGGGCGGGGACGAGTTCGTAGTGATGCTGGAAGACTTGAGCAAACAGGCTTTTGAAGCGGCTGAGCAGACGGAGGCCGTCGGCGAGAAAATTCTGGCTACCCTGAACCAAGCCTACCAGCTTGGCTCACATGAATATCGCGGCACGCCAAGCATCGGCGCCACCCTGTTCAACGACCAGCAATCAGGGGTGGAGGAGTTGCTGAAGCAGGCCGACCTCGCCATGTATCAGGCCAAGAAAGCAGGCCGCAACACGCTGCGTTTCTTCGACCCGGA
>MGXA01000055.1 GCA_001801215.1 Gallionellales bacterium RIFCSPLOWO2_02_FULL_59_110
CGGCATCGTAGGCGTAGTCGATGGTCTGGCCGTCCGGGCGCGTGACTTTGGTCGGCTGTTTGTCGAGGTTGTAGTCGTAATGCGTGGCGACCGGCCCGGCGCCAAGCGCGGGCGGGGTGTAGCCGGTGGTCTGGTCGATGGCGTCGTAGTCGAAGCCGTGGGATGGCCTGCCCGGCGGGGTCACCGAGGTCGTGTTGCCGTCGGCGTCGTAGGTGAAACCGATCACGCGGGTGTCGGGCAGCGTGACGGTCTTTACCCGCCCGGCGGCGTCGTAGCTGTAGCGGGTGGTGCGGTCGTGCGCATCGGTGACGGAATCGACGTAGCCTTCGCTGTTATACGCATAGCTAACGCTCTGGGTAGCCGCGCCGTCGCCCTGGCTGACCGATGCGAGGCGGCCGCGCGCGTCGTAGGCGTAGTTGACCGGCAGGATGCCTGCCGTTTGCAGCGCCAGCGGACGGCTCTGGGCGTCGGTGGTGACGACCGTGCTGCGGTTCAGCGGCGTGGTCGCGGTGAACTGATGCTGCGCGGCGTTGTAGACGGTCTTGAACACCTTGCCGTTGACCGTGGTCGTGTCGGTCTGGGTGACCAAGCTCATGAGGTCGCTCGGGTTGCCCAATGTCGCCTGGCGGGTGGCGGTCATGCTGCCGGTCAGGCCGCTGGGCATTTTGACGGTGGCGCTCTTGGTGAACGGCGCCTGCATTCCGAAGCGCGGGTCGGGGCCGTCGATGCTCGTGGTGACCGTGCCGTCGGCGGCGGTGGATTGGGTGGTGCCGTCGGGTTTTTGCAGCGTGGCGGAGGTGCTGCCGTCGGGCTGGGTGTTGGTGCGCCGGGTGTCGCCGGTGACGAGGTCTTCTACTTTGTAGTGGGTCGTGAGGCCGAGGGCCGTGGTTATGGCGATGTCGTACGATCCCGCGCCAAGCTCGGTGCGCGCCAGGCTCGAGAAGCCACCCACGGCATTCTGGTCTTTCACCAGGCGGCCTTGAGCGTCATAGGCGATGGTCGATGATTGGCTGCGCGCATTGGTGAAGGCGGTCAGCAGCCCGCCATTCCCGTAAGTCATGCGCGTGGTTTCGCCAGCAGGGTTAGCGATGGACGCCAGATAGCCGTCCGCGTCGAGCGTCAAGGCTGTGCGCTGCCCGTCCGGGCTGACGATAGCGGCGGGATTACCGCCCGCGTCGCGCTCTATGGAAGTAATGTTGCCGTCGCCGTCGATAATCTGTGCCACAAAACCGTGGCTGTCGTAAACGAAGCGGTATTGCTCTGCGCCGGTCGCGGCCGACAGGGTGCGCAGGTGGCGGCCGTCGGAATCGAACTGGTATAGCTGGGTGCCGTCTTCGGATGCGATGGTCAAACCACCGACACCGGTCGCCGAAAAAGAAGGCGAAACCTTGCGTACGCGGTTGTTGGTGTTATCGGCTATATACAGATTGCCCCGGCCATCGACAGCTACGCCGCGCATTGATCCGAGAGCTGCCGCCGTAGCCGGGCCGCCTTCGCCGAAATCGCCGGAGCTGCTACCTTTGCCGGCCACCGTGTTGATGATGCCGTCGGGTGTTATCCGGCGGACGCGCCAGTGATCTGCAACATACAGATTGCCCTGGGCATCGACGGCCACCCCGAGCGTGGAAATAAAGCGCGCCGCCGTGGCCGGGCCGCCATCGCCGGAATAAGCCGAGAGACCGATCCCGGCTATCGTGCGGATGATGCCGTCGGGCGTCACCTTGCGGATGCGGCGGTTGTTGGCATCGGCAATATACAGGTTGCCCTGGGCATCGGCGGCAACTGCGACCGGAGTATTTAGCGCCGCCGCCGTGGCCGGGCCGCCATCGCCGGAAAAAGCGGCGCTGCCATTTCCGGCCACCGTGCTGATGATGCCGTCCGGCGTCACCTTGCGGATGCGGTGGTTGCCGCCATCGGCAATATACAGATTGCCCTGGGCATCTACGATTACGTCTCGCGGGTAGTTGAGCGCCGCCGCCGTGGCCGGGCCGCCATCCCCGGAAAAGCCGCCAGTGATATTTTTGCCGGCCACCGTGCTGATGATGCCGTCGGGCGTCACCTTGCGGATGCGGTTGCCGTGAGACCCGGTGGCAATATAAAGATTGCCCTGGGCATCGACGGCTACTCCGGACGGACTACTCACCACCGCCTCGGTGGCCGGGCCACCATCGGGGCCACTACCACCGTTCCAGCCGCTTTGACCATTGCCCGCCACCGTGCTGATGGCGCCGCCGGGCGTCACCTTGCGAACGCGGTTGTTGCCATTCTCTGTAACAAACAGGTTGCCCTGGGCATCGACTGCCATGCCATGCGGGGTATAGAAACCCGCGCCGGTGCCCGCGCTCCCAAAGGTTACCGTGCGTATGATGTTGTCGAATGCCAGGGCGCTACGTGTGCTGCCATCGCCGGAATATAGAACCTGACTATTCGCATCGTACGCATGATGAACGTCGAGCGTCCAGCCGCCCAGGCCCATGGCAGGCGTCTGCCATACGCCCAGAGTCGTTCCGGTACGCTGCCATAATGTCGCATAGCCGTATCCGCGACGGGCCGCGAGCACCCCGGAACCGAAACCGCCGAAGCTTCGCCGGAATTCTAAGGGTGTACGGTAAACCAGCTGATAGACATAGCCGATACTTATCGATACCCGCTGCTCGCCCTGCACCCGCCTTCCATAGGCGTCGATGCCATCCCAGACGAAGTTATAACTCTGGTTAGGGCTGGCCGGGAAGCTGCGCCCAAATTGGCGGCCCGCCACCGATACGAGGAGGTCGATGCGCTTGACGTTTGGCGGCAGGCTTGCGCCGCTTAACGGGACCGAGACGGAATATACGTCATGGCCGGGCATCCGGCTGCTCCGGTAATTCAGGCTGAACGGGGTGCCCGCGACCGGCGCCGACTCGCCCAGGGTGCGGTTCTGGATTTCGATAATGGAACCGCAACCGCAATCAGGTTTGGGTATTTTTGAAGTGTTCCGAATAGTTTGATTCGGCGGCGCGGCACCGTTGGGCAGCCCATAGGGCCAGTTATAATCCCAAGGGGTGAAGTGCGTCACCGGCACGCGCCACAAACTCTTGCCTGCCGCATAGAGCGCCGCAAGCTGCACGCGCTCGTTGTCGGTGATGCCGAACTCTTCGAGCCGGGCGGCGCTGTCGGCGGTCCCGCTGCCGGTGGAATCGATGGTGGCGATGCCGCCGGCAACGCTCAATATCTCGACGATGACGCCGTTGTCGGATGGAATCCAGGCCGCCTTCCGGCGGTCGTAGTAGCCGGCCGGGACGATGCCGCCGACCGGGAAGCCCAGGAAATTATCGACGTACTGATAAACCGGCTGGTTGAATTGGACGCTGGTCGCGCCTGCCGCGATCGCCTCGTCGAGGCTGTACTCCGCCGCGTAAGTGTAGCCGCTGGTGGACGGCAACGGCCCCGGCATCGCCTGCGGGCCGTTCTCGCCCACCGTGTATTCGGTGGCCCGGACGGTGGCCGTGGTCAATGTCTGCGTGGTTCCATCCGGCAGCACCATCGTCGCCGTGGTGCCCGGCGCGAACAGCATTGTTGCCTGCCTCGTCCCATCTCCGTCGGTCACGACGCTGCCGCGCGCGACCTGCATGGATGCTGCTGCGCCGAGGCTGATGGTCGTAGCCTGCGCGTCCAGCTCGATCATCACCACGTCGGGCGCCGCCACAAAGTCCTGCCAGGGCGTCTCGACGGTGCGCTGCACCGGCAGATAGCCCGCCTTGCTGTATTCGATGGTCAGGTAGCCGCCGCCATTGGCCGCGATGTCGAACATGCCGTCGGCGCGGCTGCCGGTTTGGCCAAACTCGGGGTGGCCGAGCACGGTGATGGTGACACCGGGCAGGGGCTGGTTGCCGCGCGTCATGACCTTGCCGCGCATCACGGTGACGCGCCTGGCTTCTATCGTGCCGGGAGCGACGCCGGTCTGAATCGCATCGGGGCCGGTGTAGAGGAAAGCGGTGCTCTCGGCCATGCGGGTCGGCACGGTGAGGTCGATGGGCGTCGCGATGGTGGCGGGGTCGGGCGGTACGGGGCCGGAGTCGGCGACGGTGAACGGTGCGCCGGGGCTGGTGCCGCCCCACTGATCGAGCGCCCTGACCGTCAGCACGTCGCCGGTTTGCGCATCTATGGTCGCGCTGAAGCCGCCGTTGGCGTCGGCGGTGACGGTCACGGTTTGCTGCGTGCGTTCGTTGGTGACTGCGACCCGCAAGCCCGCGCCGACCGCGCCGGCGCTGCCGGTCAGCGTGACTGTTCCGTTGCCCGGCGCAGCGGCGGCGATGTTGGCGGCTACCGGCGCGGCGGGCGGCGGCGGTGCGAGGGTGAGATGCAAGACCGAGCTGCTGTTGTTGTTCGCCTGATCCCACGCCAGCAGGTTGAAGGTGTTGAGCCCTTCGTTCAACGTGACCGGAAAGCTGAAATTGAGGTTGCCGTTGCTTGTCGTCGTATTCGCCGGAGCACCGACGCCGCTCAGCCAGATACCGGCGGCAACATCATCGAGGACGCCCTGGATGGTGACGGCGGGCGTATGCATGACGCTGCCTTCCTCGGGGGCGATGCTCAGGAATTTGGGCGGGATCGTGTCGACTGTAAAAACATCGCTGGCGATGTTCGAGGTGTGGCCAAACTCGTCCGTGGCCTGCGCGGTGAGCGTGTTTTGCCCTTCAGGCAATTTGCCGGTCGGCGTGAAGCTGGTTTGCCCATTGGCCGGGTCAAAGACGAAGGGGCCGATCTGCGCCTGGTTCAGCGTAGCCGTGAGGAGATAGCTGCCGTAATAATCCGGGGCGAATCCGCACGGCTGGTTGTTGCACAACGCGCCGTAGCCGTAGCTGATCGTCGGCGTCGGATTGTTCGTGATCGTCATCGACGGCGGGCGGATCAGCGACAGGGTGGGCGTCATGACAAAGGCGGGTGCTGCAAGCGCCGCGCCGGAATTTTTTGTTGCAAGGCCGGCGATGAAGCCGCCTTGTGCGGAGAAGCGGCCAACGGCACGGTCGGCGGCGACCCAGAGCGACTGCGACACGGGATCGAAGGCGGTCTGTCCCGCGTTGTCGAGGTCGAGCGCCTTCAGGTCGATTGCCTGACCCGGCGCGCCGTCCCATGCGTAAGACAACAGCGTTTTGCCGGCGGCGACCCATACTTCCCCGGTGCGAGGGTTGATGTCCAGGGCTTTTGCCGTTTCCGGCAGGGCGATTTGAACGCCCAGCGGGTTGGTCTGGTTGAGGCGGATTTGCGTGAGCTGCTTTTCTCCGGCGAGCCATAGCGCCTCGCCCAAGCTATCGAGCGCCGCATATTTCGGTTCGGGGCCGAGGAGCTGGTGCAAGTCCAGGGTGGCGAGCAAGTCGCCGTGCGGGCTGTAATGCCAAAGCTGCCTGCTCTCGAACACCCACACGCTTTGATCGAGCGCGACCAGCACTTTCGCGATGTTGCCGGGCGTCGCCACCGTTGCAATGATCTGCCCATTGGCATCGGCATGAACCAGCGTCTTGTTGTCGGACAGCCATATGCTGCCATCGTACGGGTCGGCCACAACCTGCGTGGTATCGCCGAGCTTGCCGTTCAGGAAGCGCAATGCGATTTGCCGGGTCTGCACGCCGTCGGCGTCGAATTGGTGCAATTGCCCGGCTGAGATCGCCCAGACGCCGCAGCCACTGCCGTTCATTGCCAGGCTATGCGCCTTGTCCAGCGCAACAGTTCTGGCCACTTGGTTGTCGCCGGATGAGACCTGATGGATGGCGTCCTTGTCCGCAAACCAGATGCAGGATGCGGGTGCAGCCGGTGCACCGGCATGGGCTATGCCGGCACATGCGCACAAAAATACCGCTGCGGCGCTAACGCGCATTGCGAGTTTCATTTGAGTTCCCCCCCGTTTGTTTTTATTGGCCGCGAGAGGCGCTTGAGCCTGCCGCTTGCCATCCATCCAAGGGCGCAGTGTTTCAGCTAACCGGCCATAGATCAATATGCCGAAATGCCTATGTATTTCAGCATAGTTATTCCGGGTTAGTTCTTTTGGGCAGTGTGATTTGGCCGGGTAGACATGAAAACGACAGGAAACAGGGGCGGTTATCGGAGTTCACATGCCGTGACGCACCCGGCGTTGTCGCGCAGGTTCATCGCTCGCGCCTGAAATATTCTGGCTGGCTCCATCGATTGCAACCCCATCGACTTGCGGGAAGTTAAGGGCGCGCTGATTTATTCGGTTTCGTCGTTCCCGCGAAGGCGGGAACCCAGTTAAGTAAAGGCACTGGATCCCCGCCTTCGCGGGGATGACGAATAAATCAGCGCCTCCTTAAATCCGGGGCAGCGGCTCGCCGGGTTTTTTGCGAAAAAAGAAAGGCAAGCTGCGGGGGATTTCAGTATTTGTTCGAATCGAATGCCGAAAATGGCTCCGGCTTTTTAAACGATGTTATCGCGGGCGGCCCACTTTTTTAACAGGCTGAACCCCACCGCAAGCAGCGTCGGCCCGATGAAAACGCCGACGAAGCCGAAGGCCAGCACTCCGCCCATTACGCCGAATAAAATCAGGATAAACGGCAGGTCGCTGTTGCGGCTGATAAGCAGCGGTTTTACCACATTGTCTATGCCGCTGATCAGGAAAAATCCCCACAGCAGCATGAAAATTCCCCAACCGATGGCTCCCTGGTAGAACAGCCAGGCGGCCGCGCTCCCCCATACCAAGGGGGGGCCGACGGGAATCAGGGAAAGTATGACCGTAGCTACGCCGAGCAACAGCGCCGCCGGCACTCCAGCAATCACGAAACCAACCGTCGCCACAATGCCTTGCGCCAGAGCGGTTCCCAACAGCCCGTACATGACGCCCTGCACGGTGTTGCTCACGGTGCCGTGGACATTCGCGGCATGGGTTCCGACCAGCCGGGCCATCGCCGCCTTGAGGAAATGCACCAACGTCTCGCCATCGCGATAAAAGAAAAAACTGATGAAGGTGGCCAGGCTCATTTCTATGACACCCTGCCCGAGCAGGATTCCGCCTGCAAGCAGAAAATCCTTGGTGGGTTCCAGCAGGCGTTTCGCCAGAGCGAGCATTTCTTCCCGGCTAGTGGCGATCAGGTGCCAATATTCGTCGATCGATCCGCCGACTATCGGCACCTCTTTGATCCAGGCGGGCGGCTCCAACGGCCCGGCCTCGACAGCCCGCTTGATACCGTCGTAAAAGGCGGTAACGTTATCGGCAAGGTTATATGCCACCAAGGCCAGCGGCAGGATAACCAAGCAGGACAGCGACAGTGTCATGGCGAACGCCGCCATGTTTTGCCTGCCCTTCATTCCGCGCAATAGCCGGATATAAAGAGGCCAGGTCGAGATGCACACCACGGCGGCCAGCAGCGTCGCGGCCAGAAACGGCCTCAGCACCCAGAAGCAACCCGCTACCAGAATAAATACGGCGGCAATAAGAAAGAAATTTCCGGAGCGTTTTTCCATGCAGTCGTATCCCTTTCTGACCCGGAGAACCGGAGCTACCATCAGGCTCTTTAGGGACGCGCTGATTTATTCGGTTTCGTCGTTCCCGCGAAGGCGGGAACCCAGTTAAGTAAAGGCACTGGATCCCCGCCTTCGCGGGGATGACGAATAAATCAGCGCCTCCTTAGCGGAGGGGCAACATAAGGCCAACAACTTATCCAATGCCGGCGGTAAACGAACCGGGTTCAGGCCGATTCACGGTTGGCGTGAATTGGCGGTATTCCGAGGCAACCATACCGTTGCGGATAATAACATCGCCAACCGGATTCGTTCCGGCCAAATAACATGGACAAGCGACCGGTGCCGCTCCTTACGAACCTCCGTCAAACCCGCATTGCCGCCACGCCTCGAACACCGCCACCGCCACCGTATTCGACAAATTCAGGCTGCGGCTGTGCGGCAGCATCGGCAGGCGCACGCGCTGTCCGGCATCGAATCGATCCAGCACTTCGGCAGGCAGGCCGCGACTTTCCGGCCCGAACAGAAAAGCGTCTCCCTCCCGGTAGCGAACCGTATGGAACGGCTGCGAACCCTTCGTGGTCAGCGCAAAAATGCGTGCCGGATCGAATGCTGTCAGGCAATCCTGCAAGGTATCATGCACGCGCAGTGTCGCGAACTCGTGATAATCCAATCCGGCGCGCACGAGCTGCTTGTCTTCCAGCGTGAAGCCGAGGGGGCGGATCAAGTGCAGCCTGCAGCCGGTGTTGGCGCACAGGCGGATGATGTTGCCGGTGTTCGGGGGGATTTCCGGCTGGTACAGGATCGCGTGGAACATGAAAAATCTCCGGTAAAGGCTGCTGGCCGGGTTGGGGGGCGCATTGCAGAGCGTCCCCTGATGCATTCCCACGGATACCGTGGGAACGAGAAAAACGAGAAAAGCTCTCCGTTCGCGGCACCTTCCGGCTTTGCTCGGGACAGGCTTGTCGAACCATGAAAGGCATAAAACAGCCCGTGGCAGTCCTCCGGCAAGCCCGTGGCGAACGGTGAATCGGGTTGGCCGCCACTTGCGAATGCACCCTGCGCCTATTTTCCAATTGCCAGCATCGTGAAAAACCGCTAACTTCCGGCCTCATCAAGGTCGGCATGCAATAGAAACACTCGGGGGAAGAATTATGGCGCGTCCGGAGAAAATCCGCTTGGGCGATTTGCTGGTGCAGCAAAATCTCATATCGCTGGACCAGCTCAAGCTCGCGCTCGAGCAGCAGAAGCGCAGCGGGCGCAAGCTGGGGCGCGTGCTGGCGGATAACGCCTTTGTTACCGAAGAGCAGATTTCAGAGGCGCTCGCCAAACAGCTCAACATCCCCTACATCAATCTAAAATTCTTCAACATCAATCCCGAGCTGGTGCGGCTGCTGCCGGAAAACCAGGCGCGGCGTTTCCGCGCCATCGTGCTGGAGGTGCGCAACGGGATGTTGCTGGTCGGCATGGCTGATCCGACCGACTTGTTCGCCTTCGACGAGATCGCGCGCATCGTCAGGCGCGACATCGACGTCGCGGTGGTCACCGAAGGGCAGTTGCTCGAAAGCATCGACCGCGGATACAGGCGCACCGAGGAAATCACCGGGCTGGCGCGCGAACTCAGCGAAGACCTGGGCGACACTTATGTGGACTTCGGCACGCTGACCGCCACCGCCGGGGCCGAAGAAGCGCCGGTGGTGAAGCTGTTGCAGACCATGTTCGACGACGCCACGCAGATCCGCGCCTCGGATATCCACATCGAGCCGCAGGAAGGCCGCCTGATGGTGCGCTTCCGCATCGACGGCTCGCTGCATCTGCAAATGGAAGCCGACAACAAGATCTCGCCCGCGCTGGTGCTGCGCCTCAAGCTGATGTCCGGCCTGGATATTTCCGAAAAGCGCCTGCCGCAGGACGGGCGCTTCCATGTGCGGGTGCGCGAGCATGGCGTGGACGTGCGTATCGCCACCTGCCCGACGCAATACGGCGAAGCGGTGGTGATGCGCCTGCTGCGCCAGGAGGGCGGCATGATCGGCCTGGACAAGCTGGGCATGCCTCCCGATATGCTGAAGCGTTTCCGCGAAATCATCCGGCGCAGCAACGGCATGGTATTGGTGACCGGCCCGACCGGCAGCGGCAAGACCACCACGCTGTATGCCGCGCTGGCCGAGATCAATACCATAGAGCAGAAGATCATCACCGTGGAAGACCCGGTGGAATACCGTCTGCCCGGCATCAACCAGGTACAGGTGAACGAGAAGATCGAGCTGACCTTTTCGCGCGTGCTGCGCTCCGCGCTGCGCCAGGACCCGGACGTGATCCTGGTAGGCGAAATGCGCGACGCTGAAACCGCGCAGATCGGCCTGCGCGCCGCGATGACCGGACACCTGGTGTTTTCCACGCTGCACACGCGCGACGCCGCAGGCACGCTGTTCCGCCTGGTAGACATGGGCACGCCGCGCTTCATGGTGGCCTCTTCGGTGCAGGTTGTCATCGCGCAGCGCCTGTTGCGGCGCGTCTGCGGCAGTTGCAGCGAGAAACATCCCCCTACGCCGCAGGAAGAAATATGGCTGGAGACCGAGGGCGTGCCGCCCGATCAATGGGGGGGCTTGCTGCACGGGCGCGGCTGCTCGCATTGCAACGGCACCGGCTATCGCGGCCGCATGGGCGTGTATGAAATGCTGGAAATGGATCACGAACTGGTCGCCGCGGCCGCGCACGAGAGCGCAGGCCAGTTTGTGGAAGCATCGCGGCGGCACATGCAGGGCAAAACCATCCTCGATCATGCGCTGGAAGCACTGAAGCAGGGCCGCACCACGGTAGCCGAGGTGATGCGCATCAGCAGCCGTGCGGAGGATTGACGGTGGGCGTTTTTGCCTACAAGGGGCGCAACGGGCGCGGCGACCAGGTGGAAGGTACGCTGGAGGGCGACGATAGCGGATCCGTCGCCGATCAGCTGGTGAAAAACGGCATCACGCCGACGGAAATCAGGGTGTTCCGCGGCCAGGCGGGCGGCGCGCTGGGCAAGCCGGACTGGTTCAAGCGGTTTTCCGCTAAGCCCATCACCCCGATGGACTTGCTGCTGTTCAGCCGCCAGATGTACACCCTGCTCAAGGCCGGCGTGCCGATCATGCGCGCGCTGGCGGGCTTGCAGGAATCGACGCAGAAACCGGTCTTCGCGGCGATGCTCCAGGATTTGCGCGAAAGCCTGGACAGCGGGCGCGAACTCAGCGCGGCGCTGCGCCGCCACCCGAAGGTTTTTTCGCCGTTTTACGTCAGCATGGTGCAGGTCGGCGAAATGACCGGCATGCTGGACGAAACCTTCATCCGCCTGTACGACCACATGGAATTCGAACGCGACATGCGCGAGCGCATCAAGACCGCGATGCGTTACCCCAGTTTCGTGATAATGGCGATGGTGGTCGCCATCGTGGTCATCAACCTGTTTGTCATTCCCGCGTTCGCCAAAGTGTTTGCGGGTTTTCATGCCGAACTGCCGTTTATGACCAAGATGCTGATCGGCTTCTCGAATTTCATGGTGAGCTACTGGCTGCTGATGCTGGCCGCGATGATTGCCGCCGTGCTGGGCTTCCGCTCCTACATCGCCACCCCGGTCGGGCGTTACCAGTGGGACCGGTTCAAATTCAAATTGCCGATTGCCGGCAAGATCATCCTCAAGTCCACGCTGGCGCGCTTCGCGCGCAGCCTGGCGCTGTCCTTCAAGAGCGGCATGCCAGTGCTGCAGGGGATGAACGTGGTCGGCATGGTGGTGGATAACGAATTCATGCGCAGCCGCATCGAGCAGATGCGCGAAGGCGTGGAACGCGGCGAGAGCATCCTGCGCACCGCGGTCGCCGCCGGCGTGTTCAATCCGGTGGTGTTGCAGATGATCGCGATCGGCGAAGAAACCGGCGATCTGGACGGGCTGATGTTCGAGGTGGCCGACATGTACCAGCGCGAGGTCGAATACGAGGTCAAGACCCTGAGTTCGCAAATCGAGCCGATCCTGATCGTGTTCCTCGGCATCCTGGTGCTGATCCTCGCGCTCGGCGTATTCCTGCCGATGTGGGATCTCGGCAAGGCGGCGATGGGACGATGAACCAATGAACCAATGAACCAATGAACCAATGAATAAGCCCCTTCGTCAGCAAGCCGACACCCCCCTTTGTAAAAGGGGGGGAGGGGGGATTTCCCAACGCGGTTTCACCCTCATCGAACTGATCGTGGTCATCATCATCGTGGCGGTGATGGCGGGGCTGTTTCTCGACCGCATGCTGTTCTACGTGGAGCAGGCCGAAAAAACCGCCATGGAAACCGTCGCGGGAACCATACAGAGCTCGCTGACCATGCAATACGGACAAATCCTGACGCGCGGCAAACCGTCCGACGTGGCGGCTCTGGCGCAGGACAACCCGATGAACTGGCTTCAGAAGAAACCGCGCAATTATGCCGGGGAGTTCTACGATCCCACCCCGCTGTCCGTGGAATCCGGCAACTGGATGTTCGATCTCAGGACGCGCGACCTGATCTATGTCGTGCGCAACGCCAATTACTTCAAACCGGGCGGGGACGGCAAAAAATGGATACGTTTCCATGTCGCCGTGAGCCATGAGCCATCGCGCCTGCCGTCGTTGCGGGATGCGCCCGCCGAACTGACCGGCATCGTGTTCCAGCCGGTCGAGTCTTATATGTGGTTCTGAGCATACAATGGCCAGCACGCTATTCAACCAATCGGGCATTGTGATGGCAAATCCGGTAAGTATTATTTTAGGACAATCGCTCGCCATCTTTCTGCTCGTCGGCGCGTTATCGGGCATCGCGGCTTCCCTGCTGCTGATATTCAAGCCGCATCTCATGACCCGCGTCAACCGGGCGGCGAACCGCTGGATTTCCACGCGCCATCTGAACCAATGGCTGGATCGCAGCGTCAGCATCGAACAGTGGATTTACCGGCGCCATCGCTCGCTGGGCATGTTGGTTGTCTTCGGCGCGTGCTACATCCTCGTTTATTTCGGCCTGCTGTTCGATAAGGCTGTCGCGCTGCAACGCCTGTCCGGCCATATGTCGGCCTGGCTGCTGGATATGTTGCTGGATACGCTGGCGCTCGCATCGCTGACCGGCGCCGCCGCTGCGCTGTTTGTCGGCCTGTTTCTCTGGCTGCGCCCCAGCCTGCTGCGCGGCATCGAAGAATCGGCCAATCAATGGGTATCCTCGCGCCGCGCCGTCAGGCTGCTGGATATTCCCCACGATCAAGTGGAACGGTTTGTTGCGGGGCATGCCCAACGGGTCGGCTGGCTGCTGTTGCTGGGCAGCATCTATCTGTTTGTTGCCGTGCTGCGCGTATGGATGTAGCGGCAGTAGGCGCGGATTCACCCGCGCAATCCAGACAGGCTGCATCGTGCGGATGAATTCGTGCCATGCGAATTGGTCGGCACGGATTACATAAACCGCAAATCGCCCAGCAAAGTGATTTGACCAATAGTCCTGGCCTTGTCGTAGTAGCGGCGATCTGCGGTAATCAGCGTGGCATTGGGTTCATGCAGCGCGACAGCATGGTAGAGCGTGTCAAATAAATGGTGATTCAGGCGGATGGCGAGATCGCAGGCGGTGGCGTAAATAGCTGAAGATTCGACGCGCTGAAATTCCATATTGAGGAGATCGGCAAGATCGGCCTGCGCATCGCCCGGTTTTTCTCTGGAGAGAACTGCCGCGACTTCGGCGATGAAGTGAGGGGGTTGATGGAGTTGCACCTTTTCGGCATCTGCCGCAGCGAGGATTTGCAGGGCTTGCTGCGCATCTGCTTCATCAGGCCGAGCGCGAAAGAACCACTTGACCGCCACGCTGGCATCTGCCACCAGAATCACGGCCTGCCATCTTCGCGCGCGGCGCGAATCTGATCTTCAGAAATGGCAGGCGCATTTTTGCGCCGCTCCAGAATACTCACAATAGCCTCATGGCTGCGTTGCTTGCGCTGTGCCCGTTCCACGGCCTCGCGCATCAAATCGGCAATGATCGCGCTCTTGTTCCGGTCGTTGAACATTTCATTAAAAGCTGCCTTGACATCGTCAGGTACACTGAAATTGACGGTAGCCATTTACGATTACTCCTTATGTTGAAAACTTCAACAAAGTATGCGCGGGCGGTTCAGGCAAGTCAAGCGTTGTTGGGGGGCGGCCGTTTACTGGCAGGAATTAAGGACGCGCTGATTTATTCGGTTTCGTCGTTCCCGCGAAGGCGGGAACCCAGTTAAGTAAAGGCACTGGATCCCCGCCTTCGCGGGGATGACGAATAAATCAGCGCCTCCTTAAAATAGCCATCCGGCCAAAGGGCAGAATTGAGCGGTAAATCCTGCCCTGTTCGGACTCAAGAGAGAGCAGGATTGAGCTTGCCAAAGCCCGCTTATTTGTTAGACTGAAAGCGCCAGTTGGAACTTTCCGGTGCGCCGGGTCTCCTATTGGTCAGCATCATCCGGTTTTGTGCTGCGGCGTAGAGGCGGATGGATGTTGTAATCAGATGGGGCTGCGGCCCTTTGACGAGGCTTAAGACAGACCTCGAAACTTTAGGAGAGATGAAATGAAACAACAATCGGGTTTTACGTTGATCGAGCTGATCATGGTAATCGTGATTCTGGGGATTCTGGCGGCGACCGCGTTGCCGAAGTTTTCGGATTTGAGAGGCGATGCTATTACCGCCAATGCTAATGCTTTGCGTGGCTCCTTAAGCTCGGCAGCGGCTATAGCGCACGGCACATGGCTCATTACGCCGACTACCGCAACAATTGAAGGGCAGACTGTAACATGGGTTAATGGATACCCCAATACAGCAACTATTGGTCCTTTGGCGGGCGTTGTAGCCGCCGACTACACAACTATCGCTGCTGGCGCTGCTGCAACCGCAAATTCGCCAGCGACTACTGGTACTCCTGCCGTGACTGCATTTATCCCCGCAGCAATTGCTGGCACTGTAGCGGGGCTGACTTGCTATGCGATGTACACCGAGGCGGCGACTGGTGCTGCACCGACTGTTATAGCTATTACGGGTGGGTGCTAAATCAGCTCGCGTAGGGCGCAATAACCAACGGGCATTGCGCCGTATGTGTTTGACAAAGCGTTGCACAAAATATGGGGAGGCCCCTCGGCTGTCGTTCCGGACAGGCTCGGGCCTCCCCTGTTTTTTCCGCTGTTTACGTTTTTTGCTACACTGCACCCACGCGGCTTTGAAAAGGAAATGGCGCATGCGTTTGAATCCCGAACAAGTCGAGGCGATCAAGCAGGAAACCGAACATTTTTTCGGCGCGCAGGCAGAGGCATGGCTGAAAGATTCGTGTGTGGATAAACATCAGCGCGGCTTCACTCTGGTCGAGCTGATCATGATTATGGTCATCGTCGGTATCCTCGCCGCCGTCGCCGCGCCGCGCTTTTTCGATAAAAGTATGTTCCAGTCGCGCGGCTTCGCCGACCAGGTGCAGGCTACATTGCGCTATGCGCAGAAGGCCGCCATCGCGCAGCATCGCGTCGTTTGTGTGGCGTTTGACACCGGTTCTGTTTCTGTCACGCTCACGATCGATAGCGACGCCGCTCCGGATGGCGCCTGTAACGTGGCTCCGGCAGGCAATCTGCATTCCCCGGCGGGCGACGCAAGTTATGTGATTACGGCGCCCGACGGCATTGCGTTCGGCACACCGTCACCAACGAATTTCAGCTTCGATGCGCTGGGCAGGCCCAGCACCGGCCAAACGCTCACCATTGTTGGCGCAACGGGTCAAATTGTCGTGGAGGCCGAGACCGGCTATGTTCACTCGCCATAATCAACGCGGCATCAGCCTGATCGAGCTGATCATGTTGCATCGTTCCCACGGTCCCTGTGGGAACACCTCTGTGGTCGCTCTGCGTCCCGTGCCGCAGGAGCGGCACAACTGCGTTCCCACGCTGGAGCGTGGGAACGATAGCTGCTTCGGCCCGCTTTGCGAGGGTTATCCAATTAACTGGATTCCGGCTTGCGCCGGAATGACTGGGTTTTCGAGGCGCTCCAGGTTTGAGCGAATGAATTTGCCGGGAATGCAGTCATGAAAATTGCCGAACTGTTGCAGGCTTTGTCTGAAGGGCAAGTGCAGTACGTGCTGGTCGGCGGGATGGCCGTTCAACTGCACGGGTTTATGCGCTCCACTTTTGATATTGATCTGGTGCTGGCAATGAATGACGAGAATCTCGTGCGGTTTATTGATGTGGCTAAACGATTCGGATTGATCCCGTCCATTCCGGTGCCGATTGATTCGTTAAGAAACGCCAGTCAAATCGAGCAATGGCATCGCGAAGTGGGTCAAGCAGGCAAGCCGCGCAGCGGCTGCTCGCAAAAGGGGATGTTGGCCTTTGCGTTGAGAGAGCCGCAGATTGGCGGTGGTGTGGTCGATATTCTGGTGCGACCGGAGGTGCCGTTTGAGCAGCTCATGCAGAATGCAATGGTGGGAGGGCTGTTTGCGCAGCAGGTGTGGATCGCGTCCATAGATGATTTGCTGACGATGAAACGCGTCGCGAACCGCCCCAAAGATCAACTCGACATCGCGGCTCTGGAAAAGATCAAACGGGGAGAAGATCCAAATGCATGAGGCCGGAGCAAACATTCGCGCAACCCTGCCCGAAGAGGTGATGCTGGCACGTCTGGCGCAGTCCGAGCAAATGCGTGAATTCTTTATCGAGATGTGGAAGCAAAACCCGGCATTGGCAAAGCAGGGCGGCGCCCGCGTTCAAGCCCTGCTGACACCACTGGAGTGTGCTGATGCCAAAGAAATTGGCTCCGAGACTTCAGGTATCAAAGGGAGCGACACATGAGCGGACTCATGATTCCAACAACAAATCCCCCCTCCCCCCCTTTTGCAAAGGGGGGGAAGCAAAATCACGATACTGCGACAGACTTACCCGTACTCACCTGCACCCCACTTTGCAAAAGGGGGGCTGGGGGGGATTTTCAGCGCGGCATCAGCCTGATCGAACTGATCATGTTCATCGTCATCGTCAGCGTCGCGCTGGCGGGGATTCTGCTGGTGATGAACCAGGTTGTGGGGCGCAGCGCCGACCCGCTGATCCGCAAGCAGGCCATGGCTGTCGCCGAATCGATGCTGGAGGAAATACGGTTGCAGGATTTGTCCGGCGGCGGCCTTTGCACGGGGACTTTGGGGGCCGATGCGGCGCGCTCCAACGCGGACAGCGTGTGCGATTACAACGGCTACAGCACCACGGCGGGGATTCGGGATTTTTCCACCAATGGCTTGGTGCAGGGGCTGCAAGGATACAACATCAGCAGCGTGAACATAGTGACGCCAATCGTACTGGGCGGCATACCCATCCCTGCGGCGAGCGGCGTGATGATTACCGTTACCGTCGCCGACCCCACCGGGGCGACGATTGATGCCACCGGCTACAGGGCGGGGAATTGATGCGCCCGCCGTCGCAACGCGGTTTCACCCTGGTCGAGATGATCATGGTGATTACCATCACCGGCATTATCGGCAGCATGGTGGCGATGTTCATCCGCGCCCCGGTGCAAGGCTATGTGGATAGCGCGCGCCGCGCCGAGATGACGGACATCGCGGATACGGCGCTGCGGCGCCTGGGGCGCGACCTGCGCACTGCCGTGCCGAACAGCGTGCGAGTGCCGAACCCCACGTATATCGAGTTTCTGCCGACCAAGGATGGCGGGCGTTATCGCGCCAGACCGACTGGCGGGGCGGGAGGATGTGCCGCAGCGGCCGGGAACACGCTGGGCGATGCGCTGAATTTCGACGATGCGGATAGCTGTTTCGAAATTA
>MGXA01000056.1 GCA_001801215.1 Gallionellales bacterium RIFCSPLOWO2_02_FULL_59_110
TGTCGCATCGCAAGCTCCTCGTCGTAGGGTGGGCATGCGACAGTATAATATGTTTCGTTATTTATGTGTTTATATACTAGTGTAGCGTTGCACGCTGTCTGGAACTTATGTCAACCGCAAGAGTTGCATTGTCTGATACCTACCTGCATCCTCATAGGGCCGATGAGCCGGTATGCGACAGCAAATGTTGCGTAACGCGACGCCTCTTCTGTCTTGTCGGTTGCTCATGGATTTTTCCTGCACGCCGCATCGATGAGATGCCTAGGCCCATGCGGTGCAATGCTTTACCGCCGCGCACGCGGCATTTTCACCGCAGCCAATACTCTCCCGCCACCCCCGCAAACACCGCCGCGCCAAACCAGTTGTTGTGCAGGAACGCCGCAAAGCATTGCTCGCGCTGCCGGTGTTCGATCAACGTGTAGTGATATAGCGCGATGCCCGCCGCAACCAGCAATCCGGCAAAATACGCCCAGCCCAACCCGGTCATCTGCCCTGCCAGCGCAAGTAACGCGAGGGTGGCGAGATAGCAGGCCATCACTGCCGCTATATCGTATTTGCCGAAGAGTAATGCCGAGGAGTGGATGCCGAGGTGTATGTCGTCGTCGCGATCCACCATCGCGTATTCGGTGTCGTAAGCGATGGCCCAGAACACATTGGCGAGCAATAGCACCCAGGCGACCGGCGGCACGCCGCCGGTCTGCGCGGCAAAGGCCATCGGGATGCCGAAGCCGAAGGCGATGCCGAGATAGGCCTGCGGGATGGCGAAGAAGCGCTTGGTGAACGGGTAGCTGGCGGCCAGAAAGAGGGCGGGAAAGGACAGCACCCAGGTCAGCGGGTTGAGCGGCAGGATGAGCAGGAAAGCGGCAAAGGCCAACCCGGCGGCCAGCCACACCGCTTCCCGCTCGCCTAGCCTGCCGCTGGTAAGCGGGCGGTTCCGCGTGCGCTCGACATGTTTGTCGATGTTGCGGTCGGCGTAGTCGTTGATCGCACAACCGGCGGAGCGCATCAGCACGGTGCCGAGCGCAAAGATGGCGACGATGTGCGCAGCCGGATGGCCGTCGCCCGCAATCCATAAGCCCCACAGCGTCGGCCACAGCAGCAGCAGGATGCCGATGGGTCGGTGCAGGCGGGTAAGCTGGATATACAGCGAGAGGCGTTCGGTCAGGATCATTTCGCGGTAGGATCGGCAAATTTTCAACTTCCTGGCGCCGCGACACCCCAGGCACTGGCACTAATACAAGCGCACCGGTCCGGCCTTCGCTTTGCCGCCCGCGATTCTACCTGTCCGGAACGGCGATGGGGCAATTTCATTGCGCAATAACGGCAGACGGGCATGTACGCCCAGGCGGGCTAAACATGCTCACTTCAAAGGCGCACCGAAAGTCAAACCTGCATGTGCATAATGTCGTTGAAAGCCTGCACAATTTTGTTGCGCGCCTGGACAGATGTCTGAAAGCTGATGCTGGCCTTTTGCATCTCGATCATCGTGTCGCTCAGGCTGACGCTTTGGTCGCCCAGCACAAAAGCCTTTTGCATGGCTTCCGATTTTGCCTGGGCCTGCGCCACGTTATCCAGCGACGACTTCAACACCGCCGCAAAATCCACCTTGCCCGCTTGCGCCGGCGAACCTGGTTCGCGCAGCCCCGCCGCTGCTTTCATGACACGCATTTGTGCCAGCAAGCTGTCCACCGCCGAGGTATTCATCCGCACACTCCTTATTTAGGTGATCGCACAATATCCGACAGACAGCCATCCTTATAATGCAAACAGGCATGATTTTCTCCTTTTATTCAGCTTTTCAGATCACCCTCTGCCACTGGTAATATGCTAAATGTACAAGTGGCTTTAAGGTATGTTTCCAACTCATTATGGCTGAACAAGAAAATACGACGGAAAACCTGCTGGCTCAACTCACTCTCCAGCAAAAAATGGGGCTGGCGATGGGTGTTGCCGCATTGTTCGCTCTCATCGCCGGTGCATGGATCTGGGGGCAAACGCCTGACTACCGTGTGCTGTACAGCAATTTGTCCGACCGCGACGGTGGGGCCATTATCGAGTCGTTGCAGCAATTGAATATCCCGTACAAGTTTGCCGAGGGCGGCGGAGCCTTGCTAGTAGCCTCCGACAAGGTGCATGAAGCCCGCCTGAAGCTGGCTTCGCAGGGCCTTCCCAAGGGCGGGAATGTCGGGTTCGAGCTGATGGAGAACCAGAAATTCGGCATCACCCAGTTCGCCGAGCAGGTCAATTACCAGCGCGCGCTGGAGGGCGAGTTGGCGCGCTCGGTGGAAAGCATCGGCGCGGTCGCAGCCGCGCGCGTCCACCTGGCCATTCCCAAGCCCAGCGTGTTCGTCAAGGAACAGCAAAAGCCCAGCGCCTCCGTGGTGCTTTCCCTGCAAGGCGGGCGCTTGCTCGATTCCGCGCAAGTCAGCGCGATTATTCACCTGATTTCGAGCAGCGTACCGGAAATGTCCTCCAAAAACGTGACCGTAGTAGACCAGAACGGCACGCTGTTGAGCGCCAGCCATGACGGCGGCTCGAGCGAAGGACTGGATGCAAATCAGCTCAAATACGTGCAACAAATCGAGCAAAGCTATGTCAAACGAATCGAAACCTTGCTGATTCCGATGCTTGGCGCAAACAATATGCGCGCACAAGTGTCTGCCGATATTGATTTCTCGCGTACCGAGCAGACCTCCGAAAGCTTCAAGCCGAACCAGCCACCCAATGAAAGCGCAATACGCAGCCAGCAAAGCTCAGAATCAAAAAATGGCTCCGGACTCGGTGCCGGCGGCGTTCCCGGCGCGCTGACCAATCAGCCTCCGGTTCCGGCCACCGCGCCTATCGTGGCCGACGGCGAAGCACAAGGTGGAAATGTTGCCGCAAACAGCGGCAACATCTCTAATCTGCAAAAGGAATCTACCGTGAATTACGAAGTAGACCGCACCATACGCCACACCATCCTGCCGGTTGGCTCCATCAAGCGCCTGTCGGTTGCCGTGGTGGTGAACGGCAATCGCAGGGTGACTGACGCCAAGGGCAAAACCAGCGTCAAGCTGCTGACCGAAGCGGAGAACGAGCAGATCAACAATCTGGTCAGGGATGCGGTGGGCTTTGACCAGAGCCGCGGCGACAGCCTGAACGTGCAGGTTGCATCCTTTACCGAAAGCAAGGAACCGGCCGAGGAGGTGCCGCTCTGGAAGCAGCCCGGCACCATCGAGTTGGGCAAAGAACTGCTCAAATACGCGCTGATTGCCGGGGTCATGTTGTTCGTGGTATTCCGCATCATCAAACCGGCGCTGGATACTTTGCTCACCCTGAAAAGCAGGACTTTCACCGCCGCCAAGGAAAGCGAAGCCGCTCCGGAAGCGACCTATGCGCCTGCCGGCCCATCCTATGAGCAAAGCCTGCAAACGGCCCGGCAAATTGCCCAACAGGAACCCAAAATTGTTGCCAGCGTAGTCAAGGAATGGGTGAACAATGGTTGACGGTGTCGAAAAAAGTGCAATTTTCCTGATGACGCTTGGCGAAAACGAAGCCGCCCAAGTGCTGAAATACCTTGAGCCCAAGGAAGTGCAAAAAATCAGCGCGGCCATGATGACGCTGAAGAATCTCAACCGCGACGAAATCGCGGGGGTATTTCGCGACTTCATCGTTTCCGCATCGAGCAAGACGACCATCGGGATGGACTCCAACGATTACATCCGCAGCATGCTCACCAAGGCGCTGGGCGACGACAAGGCCAAGGGCTTGCTGGACCGCATCATGCACAACAGCGACACCAGCGGCATCGAAGGCCTGAAGTGGATGGATCCGGGCGCGGTAGCCGAAATGATCAGCAACGAGCACCCGCAAATCATCGCAACCATTCTGGTGCATCTGGATCCGGATCAAGCGGCCGACATACTGAAAATGTTTACCGAGCGCACCCGCAACGACGTGCTGCTGCGCATTTCCACGTTGGACGGGGTACAACCCGTCGCGTTGCGCGAGCTCAACGACGTGCTGGGCAAGCTCATGGCTGGCGGAGACACCGGGAAAAAGAGCCTGCAGGGCGGGGTGGGCGCCGCCGCAGAAATCCTCAACTTCATGGGCGGCACGCTGGAAGCGGAAATGATGGAAAACGTGCGCAATTTCGATCCCGATCTGGCACAGCAAATCGAAGACAAGATGTTCGTCTTCGAGAATCTGCTGGATGTCGATGATCGCGGCATCCAGCTCGTTCTTCGCGAAGTCCAGTCCGAATCACTGATCGTCGCGCTCAAAGGGGCCAGCGAAGAAATGCGCGAAAAGATTTTCAAGAATATGTCCAAACGCGCTTCCGAGATGATGCGCGAAGACCTGGAAGCCAAGGGGCCGGTAAGACTCAGCGAAGTCGAAGCCAACCAGAAAGAAATCCTCAAGATCGTGCGGCGCCTATCGGACGAAGGCTTGGTTGCGCTGAGCACCAAGGGAACAGAGGATACTTATGTCTAGCATGATCATCGCCAAAGAACAGCTGACTGCCTTTGAACGCTGGGAGCTGGCCTCGTTCGACCAGCATTCCGGCGGCAAGCAGCAGGGTAGCGCGCCCGCCACCGTCACCGCCTCCGAACTGGAGCGCATCCGCCAGCAAGCGCACGATGAAGGCCACAAGGCGGGGTATGCCGCCGGCATCCAGCAGGCGCGCACCGAGGCGGCGCAAATTCATACGCTGCTGCAAACGCTGCACGGCGCACTCAACCAGATGGATGAGCAGCTAGCGCAATCGTTGCTCGATTTGGCGCTGGAAATCGCCCGCAAGATGACCGGTGAAATCCTCCGGGAAAAACCGGAAACAATCCTGAAAATCGCCGCCGAAGCCATCGGCGTATTACCCCACTTCAATCAGAATGCCCGCTTGATCCTTCATCCAGACGATGCCGAACTGGTGCGTAAGCACATGGGTGAGCAGTTATCTCATGCCGGGTGGAAGATATTTATCGATGCGCAAATTGGGCGCGGCGGATGCCACCTAGAAACCGAGCACAGCCAAGTGGATGCCACCACGGAAATGCGCTGGAAACGTATTGTCGAATCGATAGGGCAGGATAAATCATGGTTGCCATGATTCCCCATAACGCCAGATGGCGCGGCTTCCTCGACGAAGGCCGCGAGCATGTGGCGGTTTGCAATCCCATACCGCCGAGCGGCCATCTGACCAAGGTGACCGGTTTGGTAATGGAAGCCGTCGGCCTGCAAATGCCGGTCGGCAGCACCTGTGCAATCCACCTGCAGAACGGGATTGCCGAAGCGGAAGTGGTTGGCTTTTCCGGCGAAAAGCTGTTTCTGATGCCGGAAAACGACGTGTACGGTTTGGTTCCGGGCGCACTCGTAATGCCGATCGCACCGAGACATGTAATGACGCTGGGCGGAAAACGTAAACCGGCGCGCCGCTTTGCCGACCGCGCCAAACATCTGCCGGTAGGCAATATGTTGCTGGGCCGTGTGCTGGATGGCGGCGGCAAACCGCTCGACAAACTGGGGCCGCTGCAGGATATGGAATCCGCACCGCTGCAAAGCCGCCCGTTCAACCCTCTGGAGCGCGCTTCGATCAACACCGCCCTGGATGTCGGGGTACGCGCCATCAACAGCATGTTGACGATAGGCCGCGGCCAGCGCATGGGATTGTTTGCCGGCAGCGGTGTCGGCAAGAGCGTGCTGCTCGGCATGATGGCGCGCTATACCAGTGCGGACATCACTGTGGTCGGATTGATCGGCGAGCGCGGTCGGGAAGTCAAGGAATTCATTAACGATATTCTCGGCAAGCAGGGCATGGCGCGCTCGGTCGTCGTCGCCACGCCTGCGGACACCTCGCCGCTGATGCGTTTGCAGGGCGCGGCTTATGCCACCTCCATCGCCGAGTATTTCCGCGACCAGGGCAAGAATGTACTGTTGATTATGGACTCGCTGACCCGCTTTGCCATGGCACAGCGCGAAGTTGCGTTGGCGGTCGGCGAACCGCCCGCCACCAGGGGCTATCCGCCTTCCGTTTTCGCCAAGCTGCCGCAACTGGTGGAGCGCGCCGGCAACGGCCTGGAAGGCAGCGGCTCGATCACGGCCTTCTACACCGTGCTGACCGAAGGCGACGACCCGCAGGATCCGATCGCCGACAGCGCGCGAGCCATTCTCGACGGACACATCGTGCTGTCGCGGCGGCTGGTGGAACAGGGGCATTACCCGGCAATCGACATCGAAGCATCGATCAGCCGCGTCATGTCGCGCCTGGCGGCACCGGAACACCTGGCCATCGTGCAACGCTTCAAGCATATGTATGCCCATTACCAGCGCAACCGCGATTTGATCAGCGTCGGCGCCTATGTCAGGGGGAGCGATCCGCTGCTTGACGAGGCCATCGCGCTCTATCCGAGAATGGAACAGTTCCTGAAACAGGATATGTTCCAACGCGAACCTTACGCGTCGAGTATTGCCCAATTGGCGGCATTATTCGAAACGGCACATTGACAGGCATTATCATGACCAAGCCATTCTCCCTGCAGCCCATAATGAATCTGGCGCAGCACCAGAACGACACGGCAACGCGCAGGCTCGGCCAGTTGAACAGGCAGCAGCAGGGTGCACAGAAAAATCTCGACACCCTGCTGGAATACCGCAAGGACTACCAAACCCGCTTGCAGGAAGCCGCACAGAACGGAATGAACCAGGCCGACTTGCGCAATTTCCAGCAATTTATCAATAAGCTTGACGAGGCAATCAGCCAGCAACTCAAACAGGTCGAACAGACTAAAGCGGCGACCCAGGCCGGACGCAGCGAATTCGATGCGACACGGCGCAAACTGGAATCATTCGACACACTGCGGCAACGTCATGTCGAAGAGCTGAGAAAAGTTGCCGAGAGATCCGAGCAAAAAACGCTGGACGAGCATACCGGCAGAATGGCCGCATACAGGATGAGCAATACCGAAGACCAGGGAAAGTAACCGGTGAAGAGGAAGTGGACAGTAAATCGCGGGGAACACCGCCTTCTGCTTGCTACTCCTTACGACCCCTTCACCAAACATTAGGAGAACTACCATGACCAACCTGCCAATCAGCAGCCAAACCCCCCAGCCGGCCAACAGTGCCGCAGGCGCGCTGCCCGCAAACATCGCGGCAGATAGCCTGGCGACGGAAGCGCAACCTGCCGGTTTTTTCGCGTTTTTACTGGCGCAGCAAATCGGAGAAACCGACTTGCTCGCTCTGAATGCCGCGCAAACCGCCCTCGCCAGCGAGAGCAATGCGGCGGATATAAGCGCAGAACTGTTATTGAAGGAGGCACAAGACCATGCCGCCGCCGCCAGTGTTCCCGCAGACGCAGTAGCAGCCCTATTGCAGCAACTCCCTACCCCGGAAGACAAGCAGGCCATGCCGTTATCTCCTTTCGCCCCGTTCCAGAACGCGGAAGACAAGCAGGCCATGCCTTTATCTCCCTTCGCCCCGTTCCAGAACGCGGAAGGCAAACAGGCCATGCCGTCATCTCCCCCCGCACCGCTCCAGAAAGCGGAAGATAAGCAGGCCATGCCGTTATCTCCCCTCGCCCCGTTCCAGAAGGCGGAAGACAATCAGGCCATGCCTTCGTCCCCCTTCGCCCCGTTCCAGAAGGCGGAAGGCAATCAGGCCATGCCGCCATTTGCGCGCGACCATTCACAGAGTGCCGGACGCAAAGAGCTGATCACAGATCAAACAATTCAAATCCCGGCTATTGTCCATTTTCAAGCCAAGGCGGCCGAACGCGCAGAGATGCTGTCCGGCTTGGCACTGCCGGCTCAAAACACCGCTCAACAAACTGTTTTTACTGGAGTATCCACCGCAATGCCGGGGGCATTAACCAATCACATATCCGCCGGTGCACCGCCAGCCATTGCCGCCCCGCTCGGCAGCAGTGGCTGGGCGGAAGAGTTTTCACAAAAGATCAGCTGGATTAGCACGCAACGCAATCAGGTTGCTGAACTGCATCTGAATCCGCCAAATCTGGGGCCGCTGGAAGTAGTGCTGAAAATCTCGGACAATCATGCCACAGCCCTGTTTACCTCACCGCATGGCGCAGTACGCGATGCGGTGGAAAACGCCATGCCTAAACTTCGCGAAATATTGGCCGATAACGGCATCATGTTGGGGAATACTACAGTCAGCGACCAGTCCCCACGTGAACGCGGTGCGGATGGGTTCGCGGGCCAAGGTTCCGGTGCGGCAGCGCGGCGCGACGCTTCCGGTGCTGCGCCCGAATCTGCCGGAGCATCAGCGGCGACCGCGCAAACCGTACCGGCACGCCGCCATAACGGGATGGTGGATACTTTTGCCTAGTCGTTGATGATGGCTTAAGTTAATGAAAAATTCCAGCTCTAATCGGGTTATCATTAGCGCCGTATTTTTCGACCGACAACAAGGGATCAAAATATGGCAAAGGCCGCAAAACCCTCAACACAGGAACCTGAAATAGAAGAAGAGGTCGGAACTCCGCCCAAAAAGAGTAAAAAAAAGCTTATCCTGCTCATTGCTGCCGTGCTGCTGCTGGCGGGAGGAGGCGTAGCGGCATTTTTGCTGCTGAGCCCGCCGGCGGCGCCAAAACGTGGCGGCGCCGCATCAGCCGAAGCATCGCGCGCGCAGTTAACGGCGAAGTTCATTGAATTGGGCCAGTTTACCGCCAACCTGATACGCGAAGATGGGGACCGCTATTTGCAAGTAGCGATTTCATTGAAGATAACCAATCCTGACCTGGAAGACAAAATCAAGGAAACCAAACCGGAAATCCTGCACCGGGTAAACATGCTGCTACAAAGCAAATATCCTTCCGAACTCTCCACTATTGATGGCAAGGAAAGGCTTGCCCAGCAAATCAAGGGGCAAGTGGAATATGTGCTGGGTATTCGCAAAACTGCTCCCGCCATCAGTTCCGAGCAAGACGCAGCCCCCGAAACCAATACCGGCAAAAGCGGCATAGCCGATGTGCTGTTTACCTCATTCATCATCCAATAGCGACAAATGAGCGAATTTCTTTCCCAGGACGAGGTCGATTCCCTGCTCAAGGGGGTGACCGGCGAGACGGATGATGACAACGATCATCAGGAACCCGTTGCCGGGGAAGTTCGCGCATACAACCTGGCTTCTCAGGAACGCATCGTGCGTGGGCGCATGCCCACCATGGAAATCATCAACGAACGCTTTGCGCGGCTGTTCCGCATCGGGCTGTTTAATTTCATCCGCCGCACTCCGGAAATTTCGGTCGGGCCAGTGCGGGTATTGAAATTCGGCGAGTTTATCCGCAACCTGCATGTACCGACCAATCTGAACCTGGTTCAGGCCAAACCGCTGCGCGGCAATGGCTTGTTCATCTTCGACCCCAATCTGGTTTTTTTGGTGGTGGACAACATGTTTGGCGGCGACGGGCGTTTCCACACCCGCGTGGAGGGCCGCGAATTCACCCAGACCGAGCAGCGCATTATTCTGAAATTGCTCGATGTGGTATTTGAAACCTACGGCAAGTCTTGGGAAGCCGTCCACCCGCTGGAATTCGAGTTTGTGCGTTCTGAAATGAACCCGCAATTCGCCAACATTGCCACACCCAACGAAGTGGTCATCGTCACCACCTTCGACATCGAGCTGAGCGGCAATGGCGGCTCGTTCCACATCTGCATGCCCTACTCCATGCTCGAACCGGTCAAGGATTTACTCTATAGCACCATGCAGGGCGAACATCTGGCCGTCGACAAGCGTTGGTTGCAGCTCCTCTCCAAGCAGGTGCAATCGGCAAATATCGAACTGGTCGCCACGCTCGGCCACGCCGACTTGACTTTCGATCAAGTCCTGAAAATGCGGGCTGGCGACATCATCCCGCTGGAGGTCAGTGAAAGCATCATCGCTTCGGTAGACGGCGTGCCGGTAATGGAGTGCAAATACGGGGCTTTCAACAATCAATACGCATTGAGAGTTGAGAAAATGCTATCGATTAACGAAGGGGAAGGTCATGCCTGACGAAAACGCTACCAACGAAGAAGCCATCACCGCTGACGACTGGGGAGCGGCAATGGCAGAACAAACTACGGCGACCGACGATTGGGGTTCGGCCATGGCCGAACAGGCCGCCACCGCAAGCCCGCCGCCAGCTTCCGCCAAACCGCATGTGCTGGAACAATTCGGGCCAAGCGGCATTGCGTCCACCGCCAACGATCTCGATATGATTCTCGACATCCCGGTGCAACTGACTGTCGAACTGGGCCGCACCAAAATGCCGATCAAAAATCTGCTGCAACTGGCGCAGGGCTCGGTCGTCGAATTGGCCGGCATGGCCGGAGAACCATTGGACGTGATGATTAACGGCTTTCTGATTGCACAAGGCGAAGTTGTGGTGGTAAACGACAAACTCGGCATACGCCTGACGGACATCATCACCCCGTCGGAACGGTTGCGGCGCCTTAACCGATGACACACCGGAAGACAGCAAACATAACCGGCCAGATCATTGGTTATGCCTTCTGCCCTCTGTCTTTCGCCTACGCCACAGAAGGAAATCGCCCCGCATACACTCCACCGCCGCCCGCCGTCAGCACCGACGGTATCGTGCAAATCCTTTTCAGCCTGCTTCTGGTATTGGCCGCCATTGTCCTGGTAGCGTGGCTGATCAAGCGCATAAATGTCGCGCAGCAGAACTCCAGGCATTTGCTCAAGGTGCTGGGGGGCGTATCGATAGGGCAGCGCGAGCGCATCGTGCTGGTCGAGATCAAAGACACCTGGCTGGTGGTCGGCGTAGGGCCGGGACAAATTCGCACCCTGCACACGCTCAGTAGGGCTGAGGACGGAGAACTGAAAGTGGAGCCCCCCGGTTCAGATCAACAGCCTTCCGAAAACAAATTTGCCAGACTTCTTTCTTCAGTAATCAGTCGCCCCAAGCAGGAGGCAGGAAACAAATGACCGTGTTCCATTGGCCAAAAAAACTGATCCCGTGGCTGGTTCTGTTTTCCGCATTCGGCCTCCTGTCCAGCCTGACGGCTCATGCAGAAATCGGTTTACCCGCAATAACCAGCACGCCGGCGCCGGGCGGCGGCCAGACCTACAGCCTGAGCCTGCAAACCTTGCTGCTGCTCACTTCGCTGAGCTTTCTGCCGGCAATCCTGCTGATGATGACCGGATTTACGCGCATTATCATCGTGCTGAGCCTGCTGCGCTCCGCGCTCGGCACACCTTCTTTGCCCCCCAATCAGGTATTGATCGGCCTGGCATTGTTTCTTACATTTTTCGTGATGGCGCCGGTGTTCGACAAAATTTATACCGATGCATATTTGCCCTTCAGCGAAAACAAGCTTGATTTTCCGCAAGCCGTGGAGAAAGGCAGCGAACCGCTGAAAACCTTCATGCTGCGCCAGACACGCGAGTCGGATCTCGCGCTGTTCGTCAGAATTTCCAATAGTGAACCGCTGCAAAATGCCGCCCAGGTGCCGCTGCGCATTCTGGTGCCGGCTTATATAATCAGCGAGTTGAAAACCGCTTTCCAGATCGGTTTTGTGATATTCATCCCGTTTCTCATCATCGATATGGTGGTGGCCAGCATACTGATGTCCATGGGTATGATGATGTTGTCGCCAGCCATTATTTCGTTGCCCTTCAAAATCATGCTGTTCGTGCTGGCCGATGGCTGGAATCTGGTTATCGGCTCTCTGACGCAGAGCTTTTATACTTGAAACAGCCGTTAGTTTTGAGTTAACCGAAAACCCGCAAAACCGCTATACAAACCAACGACCAACAACGAATGACTGCTTTATGACTCCCGAGACCGTCGTCACCATTGGCAGGCAAGCCATCGAAATGACACTGCTTCTTTCCGCTCCGCTACTGCTCAGCGCGCTGGTCATCGGCCTGGTGGTGAGCATTTTTCAGGCTGCCACCCAGATCAATGAAATGACCCTGTCTTTCATTCCCAAACTGCTGGGAATTTTTCTGGCGCTGATTCTGGCCGGACCATGGATGGTAAACACCATGGTCGATTACACGCGACGGCTGATCGGCAACATCCCCTGGATGATCGGGTAGATTCATGATCAGTTTTACCAGCGCACAACTCGATGCCTGGCTTGCCGCATTGATCTTCCCGCTGTCGCGCATCTTGGCCATGATTGCCAGCTCTCCGGTGCTCGGCAACCAGCAAGTCCCCACAAGAGTCAAGATTGGTTTATCGGTGCTTCTGGCCATCATCATTGCACCAACCCTCGGCGACATGCCGCCAGTCCCTATCGGCTCCGGGCATGGGCTGCTGATAATAATTCAACAAGTCATCATCGGCTTAGCGATGGGGCTCACCATGCGCCTGATTTTTACCGCTGTTGAGCTGGCGGGCGAACTGGCCGGGCTGCAGATGGGGCTGGGGTTCGCCACTTTTTTTGATCCCATAAATGCGTCCCACACACCCGTCATCGGCCGCTGGTTCGGAATGCTCGCGGCACTGGCTTTTCTGGCCATGAATGGCCACCTGTATATGCTATCCGCACTGGCCGAAAGCTTTCACACACTACCCATCGGCAGCATGATGCCGACAAATGGGTTATATGCGGTGGCCGGTTGGGGGGGAAGCATTTTTGCCTACGGCCTGCAAATTGCTTTACCGCTGGTGGCCACCTTGCTGTCCGTCAATATCGCGCTGGGGATACTCACCCGCGCCGCGCCGCAACTCAACCTGTTTGCGATTGGCTTCCCCATCACACTGGCTATCGGATTCTTCGTGCTGGCGCTAGCCATGTCCAGCTTTGCTCCACTGTTTGACCGGCTGATGCAGGAAGGGGTAGGCAGAATGCTCCACCTGGCGCTGCCGGGCTAAAGACGATCCTGTAAACCGCAACGGTATCCACAACACCGCTACGCGAATCAAATGAAAATCGCAGGCCGGTTGCAGCCAGTGTTGTGTGCGCTCTTGGTGATACTCTAGATGATTTTCAGTCCACTGGTCGAGCGAAGCCCGACCTGCAATGCTGGCAATTCAAGACGGGGAATGCTCTGGATCAAACTCAAGTATTTCCCTTCGATCTTGCTCAGGGCACCCAGGCTTGTTCCGCTTCATCCGGCTTGTGATTAGTCCGGTTGCGACTACACCGGATCGGAATTGCTGGAGCACAAAGTCCCCAGCATCGTTCAGCGTGTTAGATGTAGTTGAACAGCGAGAGGCCGGTGACTGTGACAAAGGACTTCTGCGCTGCCTCCAGAGATGTCTGATACATGGATAGATCGCTCAAGGCCTTGATGTAATCGATATCCTGCAACTCCGATAAAGAGGTCTTGAATTGCAGGTCAAGGTCATCCCCGGTCACTTGCAACGCATCGATCTCGTTCAGGCGTATCCCCAGCGTGGCGCGTGTCGCCAGCACTTTTTCGTGCGCATTGTCCAGATTCTTGATGCCGTGAGCCAGTTCGCCGCTCAATTTTGCTGCGGCGGCAGGGTCGCCATCTACCGGCTTTTTCAATTCGGCGATCAGGTTGGAAATCGTCGTGAACAGGCTTTGGTTGACGCTGGGCTCGACGGCAAACTGATCGCCGTCTGCCGGCACACCCTTAATATCGAACTGCATGCCGTCAAAGCTAATCGCCTGCCCGCTGACATAGGGGTTGCCGGCGGAAATCAAGGCCGAGGTAGTAGTATCCGTTATGCTGTATGTGGTCACCCCGGCTGCCACCGTAAAACTGATCTGATAGTCATCGCCGGTAAGCGATGCCCGGTCAACGACGTTACCAGCGCTGATTACGCCCGTGCCGCTATTCCCTGAACCCGCATGACTTGTCGGATCCGGCTGAGTCACAAACGCGCCATTGCCGTTCCTGATGCGCATGAAAATATCCGCGCCGCTGTCGCTGGATGGCATCTGGCGCCCCGAGCTCACCTGCACCAGGCGTTGCCCATCGTCGCCTTCATAGAGCACCCCCGATCCAAGATCGGCGAACGGTTGGGTCTTCGATTGGTAGCCGGAGTACAGATAATGTCCCAAACCGTCCGTGCTGTTAGCCAAGCCCATCAGTTCTTCCAGTTTGCCGCTCAACCCCGAGGCAATCCCCTGACGCATGCTGTCAGTCAACGAAGAGGTACTGCCCGCATCGAGCGCTATATCCCGCACATCCAGAATCAGCGAAGTCACGCTATCCAGGACGGTCTCGGACGTTGACAGCGTATGGAGAGCCGCTTTACGGTTCGTCGTATATTGCGTGTTCATCTTGTCGGCTTCGCTGAGATCCAGTATCCGCGCCGATGCGACAGGGTCGTCCGATGCGGTCAGCAACTTGCGCCCGCTGGCAATTTGTTGATTGGTTTGCAGCAAGCGCGACTGCTGCTGGCTCATCGCCGCCGCGCTGCTATTGAATAAAGTATTGGAGCTGATACGCATGGCACTAATCTCCTAATGACAGCAATGTATCGAACATGGTGTTGGCAATCTGTATGGCCTTGGCCGCCGCCTGATAAGCCTGCTGGTAGCGCAACAGATTTGCCGCTTCCTCGTCCAGATTCACACCGGAAATCGATTGTTGCGCTGCAACAGTCTGGCTCAGCATGCTGGATTGCGCCTGGCTGGTCACGTCCAGTTCGTGGGTCTTGGAGCCGACCTCTCCGACCAGTTGTCCATATGCGCCCTGAAAGCTGGTCGTGCCGTTCGCCAGCAGGTTTTGCGTTTGCATGCCAGCCATCAGCAAGGCATTGCGGTTGTCGCCGGTGGCGTTGGTGTTATTTACGATGTCGAACGTGTCGCCAGCGGCTGGGGTGCCGGTGATTTTCACCGTCCAGCCGTTGTAGGAAATATCGGCCCCAGACGTGTAAGCAACAGATCCGACTACAGGAGGCGTGGCGCCCGTCACGGTAAATGTCGTCGGCGTATCAAACACAATGCTGACCGGATCCCGCAAATTTGCGTGGAGCGGGAGAGGCGTATTGACCGTCCCGCCGCTGATGCTCGCCGATCCTGTATTGCTCAAATCAGCCGAAGCGCGCATCGGCACGGCGGCGGCAACTTTTATCGGGTCGTTGGTCAACAGGCGGATATCGCGCGCCGCATTCGCGGTAGGGCGAATCAAAAAGCTGTCGCCTGCGCTAACCGGGATCGGCGCATTGATGGTCATGCCATCCACAGTTTGCGGCAGAACCGCGTAATTTGTCGCCGTGTTGTCTGACAGGCGCAGCAATGTATAGCCGGAAGCGGCGCCATTGTAGGTCAGCCGGTAATCGCTGGCCGTCAATCCTGCCACGTCTGCGATCGTAACGGATGGAACTCCCGATGCCGGATCATTGTTCGCACTCATTTCGACACGCGGAGAAGCCACATTGAAAAGATCGCCCCCCAAGTTGCCGTTCAAATCCAGCCCCATCCGGTTCTGCTGGTTGATGCTCTCGGCCAGCCCTATCGCCACGCGTCCCAGCGCGTTGCGGGCGGGCTCCAGGCTCTGATCGCGAAATGCGAGATAGGCGCCCAGATTGCCGCCCTGCAAGCTGCTCTGCTGCATGGTGACCTGTACATTCCCGTTCTGGTAGGCAATGTCGAGTTTGGATGGGTCCGTAGCCGATTGAACCGAATTCAGTTTCATGGCTCGTTCATTGATCACCAGCGGCTGTCCGCTGCCAATAAAGACGCTGGCCGTGCCGTCGGGTTGCTCCTGCACGGTAACTTTTATTTCCTTGTTCAACTGGTTGATGATCTGATCGCGCTGATCCAGCAAATCGTTGGGCAATTGTGCGCCCAGGCTGTTCGCCGTCGCTTGCTTGATGTTGCCGTTCAGGGCGGCGATTTGCTGGGCAAAGGTATTGATGTTTCCGACGCTGGCAGTGATCTGTTTGTTGAGGCCGTTGGCTATATCGGTCAGGCGCTGATCAATCGCCTGAAAACGATTTACCACAAATTGAGCGTTGCCCAGCATGGTTTGACGTGCGGGGATCGATTCCGGGCTATTGGCAACCCCGTTCAGTGCGTTGAAAAATTCCTGCATCGCCGGCGATGCGCCGGCGGTCGGATCGGCAATCAGATTATCGACCTGTCTCATCATGGAGAGATAACTGCTCAGATAACTCTCTTGGGCCTGCTCCTGCCGAATCTGGGTAGTCAGGAATTCGTCATAGAGTCTCTTTACCCCGACCACATCCACGCCTTGCCCGAGAAACGAACCGCCCAATGACTGCGGGGTGCGCGATCCGATCACCACCTCCTGCCTGGTAAATCCGGCGGTATTGGCATTGGCGATATTGTGCTGTGTGGTCGCCAGACCGATCTGCGCCGCATTCATGCCGCTTAACGCCGAGGTAAATAGATTGGTTCCCATGATTTTCCTTTGAAATTCTGCCCTTCTACGGCTTCAAACTCATAACTGGTTATCGGCACGTTCGTCAGATTCTTTAGCGCGTTGCAGGAACGGTCGCAAAGCGTGCCAAAGGGCTTCGCTACTCTCCGCTATCCTGTACCCGAACGCCTCTCGCTCGCAAGTTTTGCTAACCCTTGAGCGTCATTTGCCCCATCACGCGCGCCAGTTTATCGGCGTATTGCGGATCGGTCGCATAACCCGCATCCTGCAATGCATGGGCCATTCCGCGAATGTTACCGCTTTGTTGCAGTACGACGGCATAACGCGGATTGCCGGATATCATGCCGGCATAATCCTGAAATGCCTCGGCATAGGAAGAATAAGCGCGGAATTTTTCAATCTGTTTATGCGCGACGCCATTTTTGTATTCGGTGGTCATCACTTCGGCCACCTTGCCGCTCCAGCTGCCGTTCGCCTTGATGCCGAACAGGTTGAAGCTGTTGCTGCCATCCGCCATGCGGATTTCGCGTTTGCCCCAGCCGCTCTCCAGCGCGGCTTGCCCCAGCATCAGTTGCGGCGGCACACCGCTGGTCTGGCCGGCCTGCACGGCAAACGGCAGCATACGATCCACAAAATCCTGCTGGGTATTTTGCGAGTTGGGCGAAAACTCGCCCATCCCTGCCAAACCCACTTCGTTATACGCCGAGGGCAATGCGCCGATCGAAGATGGAGCGCCGATATTCGGCCCGCTACCCCCTGCCTCCACCGCCTGCCCCCTGAGCTGCTTGACCATAATGTCGGCCAGGCCCACACCGCGGCTGGACATGCTTTGCGCCAGCTGCTGATCCAGCATGCCGGTGAACATTTTCGTTTGCTCGCTATCGAACATGCCGTCCTGCGGGGTGGCTTCGCGCATGCTCTTGAGCATCATATTGAGGAACACCGACTCGAACTGCTGCGCCGCCGCCTTGAGCGCCTGATCCGGCGAATGCTTGGCCTGCGCCCGCAACCGCTCCAAGCTCTGCGTGTCGATAGCCAGTTTTGCGGAGATGTCCGGCGGTTTAGTCATCAGATGATCTCCAGCTCGGCGCGCAGCGCGCCAGACGATTTCATCGCCTGCAGGATCGCCAGCAAATCCTGCGGGGTCGCACCGATCGAATTGAGCGCCTTGACCACTTCGCTCAATGATGTTCCCTTCTGGAGTTGCACCAGGCCGCCCTGGCCGGCTTTGACATCTATGCTGGCCGTTTCGGTTTGCACGGTTTGCCCGCCCGAAAGGGCCGGTGGCTGGCTAACCGTGCTTTCGGTGCTGATGACAACGGTCAAATTGCCGTGCGCCACGGCGCAACTATCCAATGTCACTACCTGATTCATCACCACCGACCCGGTGCGCGCATTGATGATGACCTTGGCGACACCCTGCGCCGGACTGACTTCCAGATTTTCGATCCTGGATATGAATGCGACACGCTCATTGCCTGCCGGTGCGCGCACCTGGATGACCCGCCCATCCAGTGCCGAAGCCATATCCGGCGATACCTGCGCGTTAATCACTTCGACGATCCGCGCAGCGGTGGTAAAGTCGGTGGTTTTCAATTCCAGATGGATAAACCCGCCTTGCCCGAGGAGTGTCGGCACGGCTCGCTCCACTGTCGCGCCTGCCGGAACGCGCCCTACGCTCAAATGGTTCACCTGCACCGAAGATCCGCCGGAGGAAGCACCCACTCCGCCGACCAGCACGTTGCCCTGAGACATCGCGTATACCTGGCCGTCGGCACCCTTCAAGGGGGTCATCAGCAATGTCCCGCCGCGCAGGCTCTTGGCATTGCCCATCGAAGAAACGGTTACATCGATGGTTTGCCCGGGCTTGGAGAAAGGCGGCAGGGTGGCAGTTACCATCACAGCCGCCACATTCTTGAGTTGCAGGCTGACGCCGGGCGGTAAATTGATGCCCATCTGCGACAGCATGCTGACGATGCTTTGCACCGTAAACGGCGTTTGCGTGGTCTGGTCGCCGCTGCCGTCCAGACCGACCACAAGGCCGTAGCCAATCAACTGGTTATCGCGCACGCCCTGAATACTGGCCATGTCCTTGATGCGATCCGCGTGCGCCGCATTCCAGAAGACAGAGGACAGAAGAAAAAATACAGCCAAGGCCATCGCCCTCCAGATGCTGGAAGCGTCAAACTTACCCGGCCACAAAATTTGTTTCACACAATCTCCTCGACAAAGAACATCTTGGCTTTCTGCCCCCTGTCTTCTGCCCTCTGATGAAGCAACTAGCCATCCCACTAGGCAATCCAAAAACGATTGCCAAGTGGCTGGTTATGTCTTCTGAGCTCAGAACGGCAACACCGACATGAAGAACCGTCCCAAAATTCCCAGCGACTGCGCGTCCTTAATGACTTCGCTCATCGCGCCCGCGCTCTTGTACTCGATATGCGCATCGGCAACCTGCGTGGATTGTACGGTGTTTGCACCGGTAATTGTAGCCGGATTAACCACGCCGGAGAACCGGATAAATTCGTCGCTATGGTTCAGTGCCACCTGTTTTTCGCCGCTGACCAGCAGATTCCCGTTTGCCAATACATCGATCACCGTCACCGTGATCGTGCCGGTCATATCCGCGCTTGCCGCACCCGACCCCGATGTGTCCGAACTGTTGTCGCTGCCGCCGGTAATAGAAAATGCCTTGAGCAGCACTTTGGCAGCTGCACCGACTGTCAAACCCGGCGTGTTGACATTGGCGCTGTTCGCAAAGGCCGAGCCGGTACTGGCTTTCCGGTTTCCGGAAGCTTTTTCCACGATATTAATGGTCAGGATATCGCCGGCATTACGCGCGCGCTTGTCCTCGAACAAGGGGCGTTCATTGATCCCGGCGTGATAGATTGCCCCGTCCGCTGCAGCAATCACCTTCCGTTCGACCGGCTTGACGGTCATCGGCTGATGCACATTGGTCGGCGGATTGCTGACACAGCCAGCCAAGACCAGCAGCAACCCTGTCAAAAAGAACCTTCCGGATAACATTAACCTCACCCCCGCAGGTCTGAGGCCTGCCCTTCACCTAATGGGCATGGCGAATAGCCACCCCTGATAATGAAACTTGCCATGCCCACTTCCCTAACCCGAACCTTCTTCCGCCAGAAGAGGAAGCGAGCGAATCGCTACGCGAGTTTCACGTTATGGCTAAATTTGCGACAAACGCTGCAGCATCTGATCCGATGTCGTAATGGCCTTGGAATTGATCTCATAAGCGCGCTGCGTCTGGATCATATTCACCAGTTCCTCCACTACGTTCACATTAGAAGTCTCTACAAAGCTTTGGTTCAACAAACCGCTGCCATTTGTTCCGGGCACGTTGGTGCTCGGCGTGCCGCTCGATGCAGTTTCCTGATACAGATTTTCGCCCTGGCTCATCAAACCTGAAGGATTGATAAATGTCGCCAGTTGCAAGCTGCCCACCTGCACCGGCGCAACCACGCCGGGCTGGGCGACACTGATAACTCCGTCGCGCCCAATCGTCACATTGAGTGCATCTGCCGGAATAGTGACCGCGGGCTGAATCGGGAAACCGCTCGAGGTGACCAGTTGGCCCTGGCTATCCATCTGAAACGAACCGTCGCGTGTGTATGCCGTCGAGCCGTCCGGCATCAGCACCTGAAAAAATCCCGCGCCTTGAATCGCCACATCCAGCTGATTGCCGGTTTGTTGCAGATTACCCTGGGTATGGATGCGCTCGACGGCAATCGGGCGCACTCCGGTGCCGATCTGCAAGCCTGACGGGATCTGCGTTTGCTGCGATGACTGCGCGCCCGGCTGGCGGATGGTCTGATACAGCAAATCCTCGAACACCGCACGCGAGCGCTTGAAACCGCTGGTGCTGACATTGGCCAGGTTATTGGAAATAACATCCATCTGGGTTTGCTGCGCATCCAGGCCGGTTTTGGAAATCCACAAGGAACGTATCATGTTTACCCTTTCATATCAGAGGACAGAAGACAGAGGACAGAAACTTTGGCGTGGCTATGCCGCGCTATTGATATAACGTGCCGCTGCGCGGCATACAACAATCTGTCTTCTGCAGTTACCCGGCCATGCTCATTATCTGACCGGCCTGCCGCGCATTGTTATCTGCGCTTTGCAGCATTTTCATCTGCATATCGAATTTGCGCGCCAGCGAGATCATGCTGACCATCGCCTCTACGGCATTCACATTGCTGCTTTCCAGGCTGCCCGGCACTACGCCCACATTCGCATCCGCAACAGCCGCCGTACCGTCCTTCAGGCGAAACAACCCGTCGCCGCCGCGCTCCATCTGTTCGGGCGGTGGATTGACCAGCTTCAGCCTGCCGACCACAACCACCGACGTTACCTGGTCGCTGCTTGGCACGGTTGAAATCGTGCCATCTCTGGCAATGGTCACTTCGGTATCCGGCGGGATGGTGATCGCGCCGCCATCACCCAGCACATTCAGGCCGGTACGGGTTTGCAGCACCCCTTCCGGCGTAACCTGAAAACTGCCATTGCGCGTGTAAGCTTCTTTACCGTCCTGCCCCTGTACCGCAATCCAGCCCGCGCCGTTCACCGCCACATCCAGATCGCGCCCGGTTTGCTGCAATACTCCCGGCGCAAAATCCGCGCCCGGCGTGGAATCCACCACGAAGGTGCGGGTCGGCAAACCTTCGCCGGTCAGCGGCACGGCGCGAAAGGTATTCAGCACGGCCCGGAATCCGGGCGTGTTGACATTCGCCAGATTCTCCGACACCGCCGCCTGCTGTTGCAGAACCTGCGAAGCACCGGTCATCGTGGTGTAAATCAATCTGTCCATTGCATATCCATGTTATGGGAAGTGGAGAGTGGATCGGCGCTTTGCGCGTAGGGTGTGTTCTTCCCACCATGTCGGGCGGAGCCCGACCTACAGGTTCCCTACTACAGCTCCCTATTCCCTACTTAACGCAAATTCACCAGCGTCTGCAGCACGGCATCCTGCGCCTTGATAGTCTGCGCATTAGCCTGATAGACGCGCTGTGCGGTGATCATGCTCACCAGTTCGGCGGTCAGGTCAACGTTGGAATCTTCCACGGCCGAGGATTGCAACACCCCCAATGAACTCGAACCGGGCGTGCCTATCAGCGGGCCACCCGAGATGGAGCTTTCCACCCACTCGTTGCTGCCCATCGGCTGCAAACCCTGCGGGTTGGTAAAATTCGCCAGCAACACCTGCCCCAAAGCGCGCGATTGCCCATTGGTATAACGCCCCAGTATCGTTCCGTCGGCACTGGTGTTAAAGCCGCTTAACCGCCCGGAAGAATAGCCGTCCTGAGTCAAGGTGTTCACCCCGAAAGTGGCGCCATATTGCGAGGTGCCGGCAAAATCGAAAGCAACCGATTGCGGATCCGCTCCCGTTGGCTGGAACTGCGCTGAAGCTACTTCACCTACCGGAGTGGACGCCGGGGTAGTAAAAGATAATTTTCCCAGAGCATCGAAAGTAAGCTGGGTCAACGGCGACGTTACGGCCGCCCCAGCAGCGGGCGCAGCGGCTGCAGCCGGCGCGAAAGTGACAAGGGCGCCCGCAATACTGGAAATGGTCGCAGTGTGCGTTCCCCCGTTTGGACCGGCGCCCGCGATGGTAATCAGGCTACCGGCCACCATCCCGGTCGGCACCGCACTCAAAGTCACCGTGGTAGTGCTGGACACTGCCGGAGTTGTACCCGTAGTACTCGCCGGAACCAGCACCCCATCTATCGCCATATAGGTATTCCAGTTGGCCGATCCCGCATTGGAGGTGACAACGGCGTTGGCAGCCGTTAAGGTCGTTGTCGCCGGAGCAAAAGTCACCAGATTCCCGGCAATAGCGGTAATGGTGGTCGTCAGATTCGCACCGGCAACCCCGGCACCGGCAATGGTTATAGTATTGCCGACAGTCATGCCCGCAGAAGAAGCAAGGGTTGCCGAATTCGATCCCGCAATGATGGCCAATGGAACGGTAGTAGAGGCAATCGGCTGCCTCGTGAAGTACAGCGACCCCACGTGGCTGACACCCAGAGTGTCATACACTGTCAGCGAGGTCGAGCTGTTGTAGCTTGTCGGGTCATCCGCGCTGAAAGTCGCTGTTGTCGGCGTTGCGGAGCGCGAATCCAGATTTGCTCCAACCACCACATTTCCCGTTTGCTGCGGCGCCAGGTCGGCAGAATTGATCTGTATCGGCAAGGGCTGTCCGGGAACGATTGCACCGGTCGAATTCGGCAAATAGCCGGACAATGTATGCCCTTGGTTATTGACAACAAAGCCTTCCTTATCCACCTGAAATTGCCCGTTGCGGGTGTATAGAACGCTACCGCTCTGGTCGACCATACGGAAGAACCCTTGGCCGCTGATCGCAATATCCATCGGGTTGCTGGTATTGGTGATATTTCCCTGAGTGAACTGCTGCACGACCGCCGACACCTTGCTGCCCGTGCCTATCTGCACCGCACCGCCGCCAGCAAGAGAGGCTGCATACATATCGGCGAATTGCGCCTGCGATTGCTTGAAGCCAACCGTACTGGAATTTGCCACATTGCTGCCTATCACATCCAGTTGTTTGGTCGCCGAATTCAACCCGCTCAATCCTTGCTGAAAACTCATGATATTCTCCTCATAATTTACCTGATCAGGGCGCCACACGCACCCTGCAACGCGTTACCGTATTTCAAAGAATCTGTTTGACTTGCGCCAACCCGATGCCCTCCAGTTGCCCGACACCCAACGTAACTCCCTGTTTTCCTTGCGTGACGCTATGCACCATACCGAACTGCAAAGC
>MGXA01000057.1 GCA_001801215.1 Gallionellales bacterium RIFCSPLOWO2_02_FULL_59_110
CATCATCGCCCAGCCGCTCATCATCGCGATGCTCGCGGTGCCGATCCTGATCCAGGTGCTGTTCAATTCCGGCCTGGCCTATTGGCTGAACCGCCGCCTCGGCGTGGCGCACTGCGTCGCCGCGCCGTCGGCGCTGATCGGCGCGAGCAACTTCTTCGAGCTGGCGGTCGCCACGGCCATCAGCCTGTTCGGTTTCCAGTCCGGCGCGGCGCTGGCCACAGTGGTAGGCGTGCTGATCGAGGTGCCGGTGATGCTGCTGGTGGTGAGAATTGCCAATGCGTCGCAGAGCTGGTACGAGCGGCCAACGGGAGGGTAAAGCCCGAATCCCGCGCCTTTTTCCTGCGTTACCAAAATTCAGGTTGAACATTCCGCATTCATTCGGTAGAATCCGCGCTCTTTTGAATTCCGGTTGGAGTAGAACCATGGCACGTGTATGTCAAGTGACGGGAAAAGGCCCGATGTCCGGGAACAATGTTTCCCACGCCAATAACAAAACCAAGCGTCGTTTCTTGCCGAACCTGCAACGCCGCCGCTTCTGGGTTGAAAGCGAAAATCGCTGGGTCAGCCTGCGCCTGACCAATGCGGCGCTACGCACCATCGACAAGAACGGCATCGATGCGGTTCTGTCCAAAATGCGCGCCAACGGCGATAAAATCTAAGGAGAACCAACATGGCAAAAGGCGCACGCGAAAAGATCAAACTGGAATCATCCGCCGGTACGGGGCACTTCTACACCACCAACAAGAACAAGCGCACCACTCCGGGAAAACTCGAATTCATGAAATTCGATCCGGTAGTACGCAAGCATGTCTCATACAAGGAAACCAAGCTGAAGTAATCCGGCCCGGTTTTGCAGCACAAGAAAAAACCCGCTTCGGCGGGTTTTTTGTTTTTGGCTCAGCGGTACTTTGGGTATTCTCCTTCAGCGGTGCGCCGTTTGCGACCTGTCTCCGACCGGTACGGCCCAATACCGGTGGCGGCAAAGTGACTTCAGGCCTTAAGAAATTCCAGCAGGTCGGCGTTGAGCTGGTCTTTGTGCGTGTCCGCGAGGCCGTGTGGCGCGCCCGCGTAAATCTTCAGGGTCGCATTTTTGACCAGTTTCGCTGAGCGGAGAGCTGCGCGGCCTTGTCCAACCGCTTCGTGCCGTGGCGGCCCCAAAGGTTATATCCGGAAAGTGCCCCGGATTACATTGCATTTCATCCGGGCTTGCTTATTGCACCCTACGCTCGCTGCTATGCCGTCAGTACCAGGCCCCACACCGCCAGCACATTGACGAGGCTGGCCAGCACAGCGGCGCTGCCTGTGTCCTTGGCGCGTTTGGCGAGGTCGTCCCTGTCCAGCGAGATGCGGTCCACGGTGGCCTCAATGGCGGAGTTGATTAGCTCGACGATGATCACCAGCAGCACGCTGGCAATCATCAATGCCTTGCCCATGCCGCCGACCGGCAACCACAGCGCCAGCGGGATCAGCAGCGTGGCGAGCAGGATTTCCTGGCGGAACGCCTGTTCGTGCCGGTACGCGGCGCGGAAGCCGTCCAGCGAATAGCCCAAAGCATTCCAAATACGCCGCAGGCCGGTCTTGCCTTTATCTGCGCTTTTCATTGAGTTATCCCCAAAACAAAACTGCCCGTGATTATGCCAGCCATGCGGTGGTGCGGATGCGTCAGGTTACTTATTGCTCAGCATGTAGCCCGGATGAAGCGCAGCGGAATCCGGGGAGCAGCGTACCTGTATCCGAAAGCGTCCCGGATTGCATTGCATTTCATCCGGGCTGCGTTCGCTTGCTTATCACCTCTGGGAGAAGTTGGATAGAGGGCCAGAGGCAAACGAATCGCTGTACAAGTTTCTTGTTAACGATGGTCATGGATCAGGTTTCGAATACCGGAAATCACAAAGAGCAGCAAGCCGCCGAGAGCCCCTCCGACAGCGCCGATAAACACGGCGTCCAGCACGGACATCTGCGGCGGGATTATTGCGGTAGGGCGCGCGGTCAGCGGCCAGGTGACGGTCAAATAGCTCCAGACCATCGCACCAATAAGCGCACCTATGGACACGAAGCGCAGAACCATGATCCGGATTGCCCACAGGTATCCCGCGAGCGCGCCTGCCGCAATGAACAGGAATAGAAACGGAAACATCGCAAGGAAGGAGCCGGCAGTTGCGCGCTCGGCTACCGAAGGAATCAAGACAAAACGGATGAACGTTGCGACGGCGTCCACCGAAAAGACGATGAGGCCGATCAGGCTTCCAACAACGACTCGCGGTGGTGCAACATTCAGAATGCCCATGACGTAATCACTCTGCCGATTTCATTTATGAATACTTCCCGCCACGCTGCCCTCGCGGCTAAAGGCCGCTCGCAATGACAAGAGGGTTATCCAGAGCTTTTACCCCTGCGCCCACTCCTGCGCCTCATCGTAATCCGTAAACACGCAAATCTCGGCGTCGATGAACAGGCGCGACAGCCAAGCCTGCCAGGTGAGCCACTGGTCTTCGGTGACCACGGCGATTCGGGTAAAGTCGTGGTTGTGTTCGCGGCTGAAGAACTTGATTTCCTCCCATGCGACATCCACGGTGTAGTCGATCATGCCGCGCAGGTCGAACAGCAGGTTCAGCGGGCCGGGCGATTGGAGCTTGTACAGCGATTGCTCCTCGAAGGTCTTAAAATCGGCGAGGGTGAATTCACCGATGACGGCGACGTTGACAAGGTTGTCGGTTTGTTCGATGGTGATCATTTCCTAGTTTTCCTTATGGATGCTTCGGGCTCAGGCGCAAGCTTAGCACACCGCTGGCGATGACGAGCGCCATGCCCAGCCAACTGCCGAGGCTCAGGGCCTCACCCCACAGCAGCATGCCGAACAGGCTGGCGAACACGATGGTGCTGTAGGACAGGCTGCCGACCACCAGCGTCTTGCCGGTGCGGTAGGCGCGCGTCATGGCGAGCTGCGCCAGGGTGGCGGAAATGCCCAGCCCGAGTAGGATGGCGAAGCCTTTCGGCGCGACCTCATGCGCCGTGCCGAACAGAATCCATACGCCGCTGCCGAGCGAGGCGATCAGGCTGAAATAGAACACCGTGCGCGAGTCGGGTTCGCCGGTCACGGCGAGCTGCCTGATGTTGAGGAAGGCGATTCCGGCGAGGCAGCCCGAGGCCAAGCCGAGCAGGCCGGGCAGCAGTTGTTCGCGTTCCAGCGTCGGGTGCAGCAACAGCACCACGCCGCAGAATCCAAGCGCGATGGCGGCGGTCAGCGGCGGGTGGAATTTGTCCTTGAACACCAGCATGGTGAGGAGGGTGAGGAACAGCGGCGCGGTGTAGTTGAGCGTGACTGCGGTGGCGAGCGGCAGCACGGTGATGCAGTAGAAGAACAGCACCATCGCCACCGAGCCGGAAATGCCGCGCCACAGGTGGCCGCGCCACTGTCGCGTGGCGAGGCCGATGCTCTGGTAGCGCATGATGGCGTAGATCAGCAGCAGGCCGATAAACGAGCGGTAGAACACCAGTTCAATATAAGAGAAATACGCTGCGCCAAGCTTGACGAACACGCCCATGCCGCCGAACAGCAATCCGGCGACCAGCATCCAGGAGGATTTCATTTCCATGCGGGGCGATAGGCGGGAGAAAGGGCGCGGATTTTCGCCGAATTTTCCGCACGGGGCAATATTAAAGCGGCTGCGACATATAAATTGGCCGATGCGGGGCGGGTTGGGTAAAATGCCATCCTTTCGCAACGCAGAGATGGTTATGGCGGGTAAATCGCAGAAAACGCTCGATTTCGAGTCGGCCATGGCCGAGCTCGAGCAGATCGTCGCCGATATGGAGGCGGGCAAACTGCCGCTGGAAGATTCGCTGGCGGCGTATAAGCGCGGCGCGGAATTGCTGGCGTTCTGCCGCAGCCGCCTCGAAGACGCGCAGCAGCAGGTGAGCGTGTTGGAGAACGGCGTGCTGAAGGATTTTTCCGCCGTCGGCGAAGCTGGGCAGAATTAATGAGTGTTGATTTTCAGAGCTGGGTCGCTGCCCATCAGGTGCGCTTCGAGGAAGTGCTGCGCAACTTGCTGCCGCGCGCGGACATCGCACCGCAGCGCCTGCACGAGGCGATGCGCTACGCGGTGCTGGATGGCGGCAAGCGCGTGCGTCCGCTGCTGGCGTTTGCCGCAGGCGAGCTGGCCGACGCGGACGAGAAGCGGGTGGATGTCGCCGCCGCCGCCGCCGAACTGATTCATGCCTATTCGCTGGTGCATGACGACATGCCGTGCATGGACGACGACGTGCTGCGCCGTGGCAAGCCGACCTGCCACGTGCAATACGACGAGGCGACCGCGCTGCTGGTCGGCGACGCCTTGCAGACGCTGGCGTTCCAGTTGCTCGCCGAGCATCGCCTGAACGACGACGCTTCGCGCCAACTGGAGATGACCAGGTTGCTCGCCGTCGCATCCGGCTCGCGCGGCATGGCGGGCGGGCAGGCGATCGACCTCGCCAGCGTGGGCAAGCCGCTCACGCTCCCCGAGCTGGAATTCATGCATATCCACAAGACCGGCGCGCTGATTCGCGCGGCCGTGTTGCTGGGCGCGCATTGCGGCACGGTTTCGGCGGAGCAACTGGAGCGGCTGGATCGTTTCGGCAAGTTGATCGGTCTTGCGTTTCAGGTGGTGGACGACGTGCTCGACTGCGAGGCGGACACCGCAACGCTGGGCAAGACCGCGGGCAAGGATGCGGACAACGACAAACCGACCTATGTCAGCCTGCTCGGCATCCAGGGCGCGCGCGACATGGCGCAGCGCCTGCACAGTGAGGCGCTGGAAACCCTGGCCGGATTCGGCGATTCCGCGCAACGCCTGCGCGAGCTCGCGGATTTCATCGTGTTGAGAAAGTTCTGATGCATCCCTTGCTGGCTTCCATCAACTCACCGGACGATTTGCGCAAGCTGGAGCGTGCGCAGTTGCAGCAGCTCGCCGCCGAGCTGCGCTGCTTCCTGGTCGAGTCGGTGAGCAAGACCGGCGGGCATCTGTCTTCCAACCTCGGCACGGTAGAGCTGACCATCGCCCTGCATTACATTTACAACACGCCGGATGACCGGCTGGTATGGGATGTGGGGCACCAGACCTATGCGCACAAGATACTCACCGGGCGGCGCGAGGCGATGGGCAGGCTGCGCATGGCGGGCGGCATCGCCGGTTTTCCGAAGCGCGACGAAAGCCCTTATGACGCCTTCGGCACCGGGCATTCGAGCACGTCGATCTCGGCCGCGCTGGGCATGGCGGTGGCGGCGCAACGGGAAGGCAGCGCGCGGCGCGCGGTGGCGATCATCGGCGACGGCGCGCTGACCGGCGGGATGGCCTTCGAGGCGCTCAACAACGCCGGCGCGCTCGACGCCAACCTGCTGGTCATCCTCAACGACAACGATATGTCGATTTCGCGGCCGGTCGGCGCGCTGAACAACTATCTGGCGAGGCTGATGTCGGGGCGCTTCTACGCGGCGATGCGGCGCGGCAGCGAGAAGATGTTCAAGGGGATGCCGCCGGTGCTGGAGTTCGCCAAGCGCGCCGAGGAGCATGTCAAGGGCATGGTCACTCCCGGCACGCTGTTCGAGGAATTCGGCTTCAATTACATCGGGCCGATCGACGGTCACGACCTGGCGGTGCTGGCGGACACATTGGGCAACATCCGCCAGCTCGAAGGCCCGCAGTTCCTGCATGTGGTCACGCAGAAGGGCAAGGGTTATGCGCATGCCGAGCAGGATTGCGTGCTGTATCACGGCGTGAGCAAGTTCGATCCGGCCAACGGCATCGCCCCTGCCAGGGGCAGTGTCGGAGAGCGGCACGCCAGGCCTACTTACGCCGAAGTGTTCGGGCAGTGGCTGTGCGACATGGCGGCGCAGGACGAAAAGCTGATCGGCATCACGCCGGCGATGTGCGAAGGCTCCGGGATGGCGGAATTCGCCAGGATCTTCCCGGCGCGCTATTTCGACGTGGGCATCGCCGAGCAGCATGCGCTGACCTTTGCCGCCGGCCTGGCCTGCGACGGCTGCAAGCCGGTGGTGGCGATCTATTCGACTTTCCTGCAACGCGCCTACGATCAGCTTATCCACGACATCGCGATCCAGAACCTGCCGGTCATGCTGGCCATCGACCGCGGCGGACTGGTCGGCGCGGACGGCGCGACCCATGCGGGCAGCTTCGATCTTTCCTATCTGCGCTGCATCCCCAACATGACGGTGATGGTGCCGTCCGATGAGGACGAATGCCGCCAGATGCTCTATACCGCTTTTCAATTGGGTACGCCGAGCGCGGTGCGCTATCCGCGCGGTTGCGGCCCCGGCACCGCGATCAGCGGGGAGATGCGCGCCCTGCCCATCGGCAAGGCCGAACTGCGCCGCGCAGGCAGGCGCGTGGCGATTCTGGCGTTCGGTTCGATGCTGGCACCTGCGCTGCAAGCCGGCGAACAACTGGATGCGAGCGTGGCCAACATGCGCTTCGTCAAACCGCTGGATGCCGAGCTGATATTGAAGCTGGCGCGCGAACACGAGCTGCTGGTCACGGTGGAGGAAAACACCGTGCAGGGCGGCGCGGGCAGCGCGGTCGCGGAATGTCTGCAACAGCATGGCGTTGCCGTGCCGCTGCTGCATCTCGGCCTGCCGGACAGCTTCATCGAACAGGGCGAGCACGCGCAAATGCTGGCGGATTGCGGCCTCGATGCCAAGGGGCTGGCCGCGAGCATCGAACGTAAATTAACCGAGTAAAACAGTCGGAATTTGTTACAATTCAGCACAACTCGATAGGAGTTTCGTCATGAGTCCCCCCAAACCCAAACCCATCGCCGATGTGCAAAGCTCCGCCGATATCCGCCACCTGGCGATCAACCGCGTCGGCATCAAGGGCATCCGCCATCCGGTCAAGGTAAAGGACAAGAGCATCGGCGTGCAGCACACCGTTGCCACCTTCAACATGTACGTGCATCTGCCGCACAACTTCAAGGGCACGCACATGTCGCGTTTCGTCGAGATCCTCAACGAGCACGAGCGCGAGATTTCGGTGGAATCGTTCGGCAGCATCCTGCGCGAAATGGTTTTGCGGCTGGAAGCGGAATCGGGTTTCATCGAAATGAATTTCCCGTATTTCGTCAACAAGACCGCGCCGGTGTCCGGCGTGAAAAGCCTGCTGGATTACGACGTGACCTTCATCGGCGAATGCGACGGCGGCAACCCGCGCTTCACGATGAAGGTGATCGTGCCCGTCACCAGCCTGTGCCCATGCTCGAAGAAGATTTCCGACCGCGGCGCGCACAACCAGCGCTCGCATGTCACGCTCACGCTGCGCACCAACAGCTTCGTCTGGGTCGAGGACGTGATCCGCATCGCCGAGGAGCAGGCCTCCTGCGAGCTGTTTGGTCTGCTGAAGCGCCCCGATGAGAAATTCGTCACCGAACGCGCCTACGACAACCCCAAGTTCGTCGAAGACATGGTGCGCGACGTGGCGGCAGTGCTGAACGCCGACGAGCGCATCGACGCCTACATCGTCGAATCGGAAAACTTCGAATCCATCCACAATCATTCCGCCTATGCGTTGATTGAGCGGGATAAAACAGTGAAGGGGGAAGGGTAAAGGGGGAAGGGGAAAACCGCGCGCGAAGCGCGCCACCCTTCTCTCTTCCCTCTTCTCCCTTCCCATATTTTATGAAACCCGTCGCCATCTTCCGCCACGCAGCTTCCGAAGGCCCCGGCTATCTCGCCGGATTCCTCGATGAACAGCACATCCCTTGGCAATTGATCGCCATCGATGCGGGCGCTGCCGTGCCGCCTTCCGCAGAGGCCTATTCCGGGCTGGTGTTCATGGGCGGGCCGATGAGCGTCAACGACGATTTGCCGTGGATAGCGCCGGTGCTGGCCTTGATCCGCGAGGCGGTGGACAGGGATATTCCCGTACTCGGGCATTGCCTCGGCGGGCAATTGATGTCCAAGGCGCTGGGCGGCGCGGTAACGCGTAACCCGGTCAAGGAAATCGGCTGGGGCGAGGTGGCGGTGGCGGGCAACGATATTGCGCGCGCCTGGTTCGGCGCGGCGCGGCACTTCAACGCTTTTCACTGGCATGGCGAAACCTTCAGCATGCCGCAGGGCGCCGCGCTTCTGCTGTCCAGCGCGTATTGCGCCAACCAGGCCTGGGGCATCGGCAAGCACCTCGCATTGCAATGCCATGTCGAAATGACTGGCGCAATGATCGTTTCCTGGTGCGAAATCGGCGCGGAAGAGATTGCCGCGCACTGCACCAGCCCTGCCGTTCAGAATACGGTAGAAATGCAGCGGCAAATGGCTGGCGAGTTGCCGCACCTGCACGAAATTGCGGCGCGGCTTTATACCCGCTGGATCGGCGGTTTACGGGATACCGGATAGGAATCCGTGCCTTGCTGCCGGGTGCGTCGGCGCATGTTCCCGATAGTCTTGCGGCTTGCCATACAATCAACTGTGCAGCCCCGCAAATTGCTAGTATATTTGCAGGCAAAACAAGCGGGGGATATATGGCGGAGATCGATGGGCTGGAACACTGGGTAGCGGTGCTTTCTCGTGCGGATCTGCCTGTCATGAAGCACACCGCGCGCGATCTGGCCGCGCTGTGCGAAGACGACAGGAGACTGAACCCCTCTTCCATCGCCGTGATCGTCGCGCGCGACCCCATCATGACCGTCAAGCTGCTGCGTTATCTCCAGCGGCATAAGCACAAGGCCCAAACAGCCGAAGTCGTCCAGATCGAGCAGGCGTTGCTGATGATGGGCGTCGAAGCGTTTTTCAACAAGGTGCCACCGGAACCGCTGCTGGAAGAGGTGCTGCAATCCCACGCCCCGGCGCTTCCCCCCGCGTTGCGCGTCGTGCATCGTTCGCTGCGCGCTTCCGAATATGCCAAGGACTGGGCGGTGCTGTTGCGCGACCTGCATTATGAAGAGGTGCGCATCGCCGCGCTGCTGCACGATATTGCCGAAATCCTGATGTGGTGTTTCGCCCCGGAGCCGATGCTGGAAATCCATCGGATCAAACAGCAGAACAAGGCGTTGCGCAGCCGCGATGTCCAGCAGCAGGTGCTGGGGTTCATGCTGTTCGACCTGCAAAGAGAAATAGCGGCGCAATGGGGTTTGCCGCAACTGCTGCTGACCCTGATGAACGATTCCTGTTCGAACCAGCCGCGCGTCCGCAATGTGGAGCTGGCGGCCAATCTGGCGCGCCATTCCGCCAACGGCTGGGACGATGCCGCCTTGCCGGATGACTTCAATGAGATTGCCGAGTTGCTGCGCATACCGGCGGAGGAAGTGATGATCATGCTGGAAGCGGATGCGGGTATCGTGTGCGATCTCAGCAAGCCGCACTGAAATGGGTGCAATGATGGATAACCCCGGTTTTATGCATGTTTCATGGGGGCAAAGATACGCCCTCGGGGTACTCATCTGGAGCGTTCTAGTGTGCTTGTCGATGCTGTGGAATCTGCGCCAGGAAGAACAAAGCGTCGTGGAAATGGCCACCGTGGCAACCCGCGCCAACATCCAGAAGGACATTGGTTTCCGCAAGTGGGTGGCTTCGCACGGCGGAGTTTACGTTGGCCCGACCGGACATACGCCGCCCAATCCTTATCTGGAAGTTCCGGATCGCGACGTGCTTACCAACACCGGTAAGGCGCTGACCCTGATGAACCCGGCTTACGTGCTGCGCGAAATGCAAACCGACTTCCCCGACAATTACGGCACCAAGAGCCGCATCACCAGCATCAAGCCGCTCAATCCGGCGAATGCCCCGGACGAATGGGAAGCAAAGGCGCTGAGGAGCTTCGAGCAGGGCAGCAGGGAATTTGTCGAAATTCAGGAGATTGATGGGCAATCCTATCTGAGAATGATGGAGCCCTTTATCGTCGAGCAGGGCTGCCTGAAGTGCCATGCGCATCAGGGCTACAAGGTGGGCGATGTCCGCGGCGGGATCGGTTCTTCCGTGCCGCTGGAGCGTTTTTACTTGCACCGGGGCGAGCACAATATAAATGTGCTGCTGTCTTATGGCGCGATCTGGCTGATCGGGCTGGCGGCGCTGGGCGTTTCGTACCGGCGCGATATCCGCATGTCGGCCGCGCGGCGGCAGGCCCAGCAGAAGCTGCACCAGCAACTCGACGAACTGTTGCGCTTCCAGAAACTCACCGTGGGGCGCGAACTGCGCATGAAAGAGCTGGTGGAAGAGAACGCCGCAATGCATAACCAGCTCGATTCGGCCAAACACGGCGGCATGCGGCCATGAACGGCGCCACGGAAAAACTGCGGCATGAGTTGCAGGCGGCGCAGAGCACGATTGCCGGATTGCAATCCCAAATCGAACAAGGCCAAGCGGGCCGGCAGCTTGCCACGCAGGAACTGGAAGAGAACCGCAGCGCGCTGCTATTCATGCTGGAAGACCTGGAAAATGCGCGCAAAAAAATCGAGCAGTCGTACAAGGAGTGGATGGACGCGCTGGATGCGATGCGGGATCCCATGTTCATGCACGACAAGGAGTTTCGCATCCTGCGCTGCAACAAGGCCTATCAGCAATGCGCCGGGAAGCCCTTCAAGCAGATTGTCGGCCAGCCCTATTACGAAATTTTCCCCAAAACCGGCGCACCTCTGGATTGCTGCATGCGGTCGATGGAAAATCCGCAAACGTATGCGGAAGAAGAAGTCATTGCCGACGACGCAATTTACCGCACGCGCACCTTTGTCGTTCATGGTGAATCGGACGCCTATCTTTATTCCGTGCATGTCATGGAAGACATCACCGAGCATCGCCGCGCCGAGGATGAGCGCAAACAGGCGGAAATCGCGCTCAAACACGCCAACCGCGCCCTTGCGACCATGAGCGTGGTAAACCGCAGCCTGGTGTATGTTGGCGACGAAAGCAAACTGCTGCAGGCAATCTGCCAGGCCATCGTCGAACAGCGCGGTTATCGCATGGCCTGGGTTGGCTACAGGCAACACGACGAAAACAGTTCCATCAAAATCATGGCGCACGCCGGACATGAAGAAGGCTACCTCGATGCCGCGCGGATCACCTGGGCGGAGAGCGAACCCGGCATGTTGCCGAGCGGGCGCGCCATCCGCAACGGCGCGACGCATCTGTGCCAGGATATCGCCCGCGATCCCGCTTACTTGCCATGGCACGGCGAGGCGCTCAAGCGCGGCTATTTGTCCAGCATCGCATTGCCGTTGGTCAATGACGAAGTATTCGGGGTGCTCACGGTTTATGCCGAGGAGGCGAATGCTTTTACCCCCGGAGAAGTCGAACTGCTGGAAGAAATGGCTGGCGACCTGGCTTTCGGCGTGCGCTCTCTGCACATCCGCCACGAACGCGATCTGGCGGTGGAACAGAACCGGCGGCAGCTGGTGCAGATGCAGAATAACCTGGAAGACACCGTGCGGGCGATGGCCGCCATGCTCGAAATGCGCGACCCCTATACCGCCGGGCACCAGGCCAGGGTGGCCGATCTGGCAGCGGCAATCGCCAGGCAAATCGGCTTGTCCGACGATCAGGCGCATGCCATTCATCTCGCCGGCGTGGTGCACGACCTGGGCAAAATCCAGGTTCCTGCGGAAATTCTCAGCAAACCGGGGCGCCTGATCGACATCGAATACAGCCTCATCCAGACCCATCCGCAGGCGGGCTACGATATTTTGAAGGACATCAATTTCCCCTGGCCGATCGCGCAGATGGTGCTGCAACACCATGAGCGGCTCGACGGTTCCGGCTACCCGCAAGGGCTCAAGGGTGAACAGATCATGCTCGAGGCGCGCATCCTGTGCGTGGCGGACGTGGTCGAGGCAATTTCGGCGCATCGCCCATACCGCCCCGGCCTGGGCATAGAGGTGGCGTTTGAAGAAATCGCCAGGAATCGTGGGGTTCTTTACGACCCGCAGGTTGTGGATGCATGTCTGGCGCTGTTCCGCGAGCAGAATTACCGTTTTGCGTAGCTGCGGCTCATGCTGTCCCGCGTCAACCTAATGGTCACTGCAAGGATGCCACCCCTGAAAATGAAACTTGCCATGCCCGTTGGCCGTTCCTCGAAACTCGC